>NZ_CP036264.1:4820148-5126584 GCF_008035925.1 Stieleria maiorica | reverse complement strand
ACGTCTCTTGCGCCAGATCCTCCGCCAGATCCGGCTTCGGCCCGATCGTCCGCATCAATCGAACCAGCCGCGGTTGGTACTTGCGCAGCAGTTCCTCAAACGCAACGGCATCATCGTTTCTGACGCGCATCATCAACCGGACGTCGGGGTCCGATTGTTGGTAACGCAGTGCGGTGGATTCACTAACAGCCAAACGACCGGGGACGCTAAGAGAAATGAAAAATCGGCATCGATGCCTGCAATCGAGCCCTCTAGTCTATCACGATGGAACCCGCCCCAGCAGTCCAGGTTTCGTTCAATCGCTCCTCAGGATGGATTCCCGAACCCGATGGGTGAGTGTAATCCCGACCACCGCCAGCATTTCGACACCGATGAACAGCAATCTCGCCAAAATCGCGGCCAAAAGTGCGTGAGAACTGCCGATCACCGGCGCCAAAACCACCGCCAAGGTCAATTCGCGGACGCCCGCACCGCCCGGCAACAAGGACGCAAATCCCACCACCATTGCCAGGGCGATCGAAGCCGTCGAGGCGGCATGGCGGACCGTTGCCGAGTAGCCTGCCGGATCGCCCGGAAGGCTTTCGACCAGACACGCAAACGAGGCCCCGATCAGCACCCACGCCAAGCCCTGCCACCACCAGGCAGCGAGGAAAAAACGCCAGTCGTGGCTGACCGCAATCGCAGCGAATTCCGCGCCCGCGTCGCGATCCTTCTCCGCCGACTCGGTCTGTTTCGAGTTGACTTTGCCTACCACTCGCTTGAGCACCGGCGGCAGCGTCGGCAGCGTCGCCGCGATGCCACCCAAAAGTGCACACCAGGCGATCCACCGAGCCACGGGCAACAGGAAAATCAAACCTCCTGCCACCGCCGCGCCGACCGCCATCATCGTCAGCGTTTCCAAAAACACGGCAATCGTTCCGGCGACCAGAGGAACCCCCGCGCTCGCCAGCCGGCCAGCCCGGATCACCACCACCATCGCTTTGCCAGGCACGTACTTGCCCAGGTGCCCGACGACTTGGGCCGACAACACATCACGCAGCGGAGCCCGATAGCCCAGCACCCGCGTCCCTTCATACAACACCAGCCCACCGGGAATCAGGCTGATCCCATAGAAGGCGGCGGCCACGCCGATCTTTGCCCAACCGAGATTCTCGATCGCGGGGACGGAGGACCGTGCCGACACCAATTCGCTCTCGATCCGTTGACGCTGCGCGGACGTCTCGGCGGAGTCGATCGCGGCTTCAAGCGCCTTGACGCGCGCGATCGCGGCGGATTTCTGTTGACTCCACTGCCCGACAGCAGTGCGTGTGGCCAGGATGAGTCCCACAATCACGATGATCGCGATCAACGCCCGCGCAATTCGCTTGACCTTGGGGCTCATTCGGCATCCGGATATCGGATGGATTCTTTGCGTAGCCGCACTTTCCACTTCTTGACGACTTCTTCGCGCCGGCTGGCGACTCCCTCTTCGGGTTTGAAGAACAAGGTCGTGCCACTGATGTCGCGCAAGTGCTCCGATGCCAGGACGCGAACCGGCATGGACGCCGACTCCAGGTCCGCGACCAGTTCCGCATCGCCGCCGGTTTTCAGTTGATCTTGTGAGTACCCGGTCAACAGTCGAAATAGTGTGTCACCATCGGCGTTGTCCATCGCTTCGTTCTGCCCCGCGATTGCCGTCCGCACCGCCGCGGCATCCTCCACGCTGCGGTCCATCATTTGGCGGACCGCAGCGAGGTGAGACGACCAATACAGTCGCTGCTTGGGGTTGCTGAATAAGCCGTCGACGCCGAAATAGGCCGAAGCGTCTCCGAGCGCGAGCATCGTCTTTCCGGCCAACGCTGCCACCTCGTTACGACGAAATCCCAACGCGACGCGCAACGACAGCAGCAATGAATCGGAATCATCGCCGCGGACCAACTCCAACAGGTCGCCGGCCGCTTCGGATTCCAGCGAACCGGTGTCGACTTCGGGATCGATCCATGACGGCAATCGTGGCGGTTGAGTCACCACGTTGACGCCGGCGTCGGTAGCGTCAAGGTCGAGTGTGACCTGTCCGCCCGCCGGAATGTCAGCGGGATTCCCATGACCGGTCATCGAAACATTGCCTGCGACACAGGTCAGTACCACCGACGTGCGATGGTTCTGCGGCAACATCGGATCGGCGCTCAAGGGGCGATGATGCTGGACGTCAAACGCAAGTGTGGCCTGTCCCGTTTCGGTCTGGGCCAGGATCTTGGTTTGGCCGACGGTCATCGCAAGACTGTTTCCCGGCTCGGCCAATTGGACGATTCCTTTGCCGAACCGAACATCGACGTTCACCGTCGCTTGACCTGACTCCCAGCGGATTTCTGTCGGTCCGACCAAGGTGCACGTCAGTGATTCATTGCCCGCGATCACAAATTCGGCGCGATACTCCGGACCGCAGACCACCACGCTTCCCGGGCCGACCGCGGATTTCGGCGCGATCAACGCCCATTTCGTTTCGTCGACCCGCTGTGCGACCAGCGCGGTCTCCGACGCCAATGTTGCGATCTCCTGGTCCACACCGGCCGGATCTGCCGCGTCTGCACCGGTCGTCGATTCCATCCCGTCCGGTTTGGGTTCGGGGGAAACCGCAGCGGAGTCTTTCGAATCCGGAAGCGCCGCGACGCGCGGGTCGGCCATGGCCGGCGGCAACGGCGGGCCGTCGGAATCTTCCATCACAATCTCAGCAGCCCCGGATTGTTGCGGGACGGGAGAAGCTGGTTCGCCGACATCGCCCTGCGGAGGCACGGGGGCTGGGACTGGCGGTGGGACCGGCGGAGCATTGGGGTCAACCGTCGGCTCCACCGTTGTGGCGGCCGTTGAACGGTCCGCGGATTCAGCGGCGGAATCGGGTTCTGAGGAATCGACTTGAGCGGAACCGTCGCTGGTCTCCGCGGCCGCACTGGATGGTTGTGGGGTGACCGGTTGCGGATCCGGTGCCGGCAACATCTCCGGATCGATCTGCATGGCATCTCCGATCCCGTCACCGATCGAGCCGCTTGGGGGCTGATCAGGTACGGCAGTTTCGGACGCATCGCTCGGTGACGGTGCCTCGCTCGCGGAATCGGCGACGATCGCGTCGCCGTTGGCCTGATCGTTGCTGGATTGAGCGACCTTTTGGGGGCCCAACAAAGGCGCAAAGATGCGACTGATCGCGAATAGCAAGATCCCCACCAGCGCCAGGGAAACCAGCCACGGCGTGATTCGCGATGAACGCACTTCACCGTCATAGAAGTCGGACCGTTCCAGCTGTCGTAAGGGTCGGTCGCCCGCCAGCGGTGGTGCATCATCGAGCGCCATTCCGGCTTCGGCAAATTGGTGTGACTGTTCTCGGAGTTTTGTCGCGGCCTGAAAGACGCCACTATCTCCGGCTCCGACCGGCTGAACGTCTTGCGACGGAGTCGCCCGTGGATCCGTCATCGGCTCAGACGCGGCAGAGGGAAACGAGCCGACATCGGCGTCCGCGCCCCCGCTGGGTAATTCGCTTGCCGCCGTGGCTGCCACCGCGGTCTCATCCGTGGCGTCCGAGAGATCGACGCCCGAGTAGCGGGGACCGATTTCGCCGGCGATCACCGGCGACGCGCCGCCGCTGACCTGGCCCGGTTCCGATGTTGAATCGGGATCGACAATGTTTCCTTTGTCATCGACCATCGCCAGCACGCGTTCACGCAGACGATCGGAGGCTTCGGCGGGACGACCCAGGACCATCGTCAAGATCTGGTGACAGGCCGCCGCTTCGGCCAGATGCGGCAGCGATTCCAAACACGCTTTTTCGATCTCCGCAATCTGTTCCGGCGCAAGCGTGCTGTCGAGAAAGTTGCTCATCATGTTCGGCTCCTCGATCGGGTGAACCGAATCGGGAGCGGGAGCGGACAACGACGGATCGGCGACCGAACTGCGGATCCGCTGAACCAGTTGCGTGGCGAATCCGCTCTGCTCCACCTTCTGCCGCAGGATTTCGGAATCTTGGGGGTCGAGGGTGTTGTCCAAATAGGCCAGTAGGGTTCGCAAAGTCAGACGCATCGTGGTCTCATCACCTAACAGAGGTTCGGGAAGTCACTCGGTTAGTGGCCGCCCGCAGCGAGTCCCGTGCAAGAAACTGGAATTTTTTTGAATCAACTCGTCGGGACCTGTCCTGGTGGGACCTGTCCTGGTGGGCTGCGTCCTCGTTCCAAGGCTCTGCCTGGGAACGCGCTGTCGCTGTGGCTCCCGCCACACGCGTGCGGGCGAGCGGAGGCGGAGCCTCCGGAAACTCCCGTTCCCAGGCGGAGCCCGGGAACGAGTGAGATGGCTCCCGCCACACGCGTGCGGGCTACGGGAGGCGGAGCCACCTGGAACTCCCGTTCCCAGGCGGAGCCCGGGAACGAGTGAGAATCTCACGGGCTCGTCTTGATCGAAAAGCGACGCTGTCCAGCTACGCCAGCACGTTGGTGATCGGGACGTTGGTCGCCAAGGCGGTGATCAGGACCAGCAACAGAATGCCCAGCCAAATCATGACGGCGACGGAGGTCAGCAGCCAGAATTGGTTGACCGTTCGGGCGGCCATCAGAGCGGCGATCGCCGAGGCGGATTGTGCGGCGGCCTTCAATTTCAGTGAGGCTTGGACCGCCATGACGCCTGAGATGGCAGCCACACCGCTGAGTGAGATTCGGATTGCGGCGGACATCGTGTCCGATTTCAGCCTTCTGCCGCCCTGATTGAGCGCGACGATCTGGCCGACGATAAAGATCGCGGCGATGATCAGCAAGCTGATCCCGAACGCCATGATCAGCGCGTGGTGTTTCGCAATCTCGGTCGACAACGCCCCTCCGTCGGCCGGCGGGGTTTCGCTGGAAACGTGGCTGACCGTCGGGGTTCCGCCGCCGGGGGCGGCACCGCCGAACAATTCGGGAATCGCTTCGGCTGCCGGCTTCCACGTTTGCATGCCGTTTTTCCACACCAGCGAGTCCTTCTTCAGGATCTTCGCCTCGCTGTACAGACGCATCTGGTCCATCGACACCGGACCTTGTTTTTCGCCGTTGACGTGGGCGTACCACTGCGCGGTCGCGTTATCGTTGGCGGCCGGTGCGGTACCGCCTCCGTCATGCGACCCTTCGCTGCCGGGCGGAACGCTGGAGGCCGAGGCTGCCATGTCGCCGGCCATGCCGCCGCTGGGAGCAGCCCGGGGAAAGAAATTTCCGAACTCATCGGCCTTCATCCAGCTCAGCCCGTCGCCGGACAACTCATGCATCCGAGTGACTTGGCCCCTGCGGACCATGTCCTTGACCTTGTCCGGTGTCAGCGGGCCGATGGTTCGACCGCGGAAGCGAATGAAGACGCGTTCGATTTGAGTCATGCGATTCAGTACGGAAACAAAAACAGGGGGCGTCCCGGGACTTGGTGCACGGGATTGGGAGTCAGTTGAACATGGCCTTGTTGCACTTTTCCGACCGGAAAAAACGACGTCTCCGCGTCGCCCTCTCGCGCCGCCGCGACGACGTACAGGGTGCCGTCGGCTTCGGGTGTGCCGCCACGAAGATGATACTCGATTTGGCCGCCGGCGGATTTCGACAAAAAGCCGACCCATTTAAGGCGTTCCGAGGCGACTTTTTCGTACTCGCTGAGCGGGTTGGCAAAGCGTCGATAGGCGACATTCAACTCGGCCATGATCACCTTTCGCAATTCCGGATTGAGGTCGTAATTGGTCGGACGCGACTGGTGCCACTGCTCGCGAACGCTGCTCCGTCGCACCAGCGCACGCATCGTCAGCGGGATCATCTGTTTCAGGTCTTCGCTGCCGCGTGTGGCGGCATCCAGCAGGTAGTAGATCAGCCATTCCTTGATGATGCCGTCGAGTTCCTTTCGCTTCATCACCTCGCTGACCTGGATCAAGAAGGTTTGTTCCCACTTGGTGTCGAACCCGATCGCCTGTTTGGATTTCTGGTCGACGACCTGGCTGATCGACCGCATCGGTTCCTCGACGACCTTGGGCAATGGTCCCTGAAAGGCGCGGTTTCGGACGCCGCCCAGCGGATCGGAAACCACATCCACACCGATGCTGCCGGCCCGCGACATGCGGTCGGCGTTCTGTTCGGCAAAGGTCTTGTAGATCAGGTGCGATGTTGTACCAGAGGGGCTTTCCGCATCCGGGATCGGCAACGTCACCAGACGCGACAGGGGGTGTTTGGAAATCAGCCCAAAGGCACCGCTGAGAATCACTCTGCGACCGACGATCTCTTTCATCGTTTCGATAAAGTCGGGCATCGCCGCGAGCACCGGATTCGGATAGGCCAACGCCTGAATTTTTTCGGCCGACTCGATCAACCCGGACGCCTCGGTGGACGTCACGCCGTCGTTCAGCTTGGTGGCCAAGGCGTCCAGCCAGGCGTTGGTGCGTTCGACGTTGAACCAATGATCTTCTTCGTCGATCACGGTGCGAAATTCGACGAAGTTGGTGCGTGAGACGGACTGGGTGGAGAAATCACGCAGCCGATCGGAGTAGACTTCCAGCGAGCGAGAATTGAGCAACGAATCGATGGCGTCGTCACGCTGTTGCGAAACCATGCTTTCGTCTTTCATCCGCTTCAGCGTCGAATCGACTTGCGAACGCAATGTTTCCTGTTTCGCACGGGCTTCATCGGACCCCAGTGGGAATTGATTGGGCAGTCGAACGATAGACGACAGCAATTGTGCGATGGCTTGACGGTTGGCGGCGGAGCTGCCGCGTCGGGACAGTTCACCGAACTGTCGTTGCAACTCGGCGATCTTACCGATCATTTCATCGGACTGCCGCATCGCTTCGCCGGCCCGATAGGCCTCTTTGCGTTTGCGGAGATCGTCGACGCGTGCCTGTTCGCCGGGGCTGGCCGCCAATTCATCTAACTGCGGCAACAGGATTTCATCGATCAACGCCGGGTCATCGTTGCTGGCCTGGGCGATCAGCTTGTCAAACAACTCCTGTCGTGATGCTTCCTTCTCCACGGCCTTTTTCGCGGTCGCCTGCATCGCGACCATTTTCGGCAATTGCGCGACTTCGGGGTCGGTGGACAGGACGGAGTGGTAATAGTTCACTGCCGCGTCGTATTGCTCGGCCGAGATGAATTGGGTCATCTGGTCGACGGTTTCTTGTTGTGCGGTTTGTTTGCCCGACGACGCGAGGAACATGACGACGCCGACGATGGCGACCAACACGACGGCCGCGACGCCGCCAGCGATCAGCATCACCTTGCGTTTGGCTTGCTTGGCCGGTTGATTGGCCAGCTCTTCGACACGATGCGTCAGGTCCTCCGGCAACGGTTCGCCGAACCGCGATGCCTGGTCGTAGGCTGCCTGGACGTCTTCGATCGGCGAGTGTGCCTGGAGCTTGGATTCCAGAGTGGCCATCGCCTGTTGGCGTTCGCTTTCCATCACCGCCTGGCGATCCAGGTCCTCCAGCCACTGCATGGCCGCCGCGACCGACGTCTCCAGGTGGGCGGGGACGCTCACCTTGTGCTTGGCACGCACCGCTTGCCAATGCGCACGCAAGCGTCTGGCTTCGGCTTCGTCGCGTTGTTCAAACGCCGCGTTGATCTGGGGCGCCAACGCAGCCAGTTCGGTCTCCTGGGATTGTCGCACATGGGCTTCGGCGGCGAACGAACATTGATCGACCAATCGAGAGGAGGGGGCGACGCGCCAGTTGCCGGCGGTCAGCTCCTGATTCAACTGATAGAGGTACGCGGAATCTTCCTGTTCCAGCGCGTGTTTGAGTTCCCTGTCGATTTGGCTTAGCCGGACCTTTTCCCATTTTTCGACGTCGTCTTGCCAGACACTGTTGGATGAATCGACCCGCGCGATTTGTCGCAACGTGCGCAGGCGAACCGCCAGCGGAGCTTTTGCGATCGCCAACCGACGGTGCCGTCGCAACAGGGCATCCAGTGGCAAGCTTTCAATGATGGCTTCATTGATTTGCGCCACGTAGTCCTGATTCAGTTTGGGCGGCAACGGGATTCCCATGAACTGCAGGATCTCGTTCCATTCGTCCCACTCGGGGAATTCCATGTCGGCCGCCGCGTCGAGCGCGTTGGGCGTCATTTCGACGCGTTGGATCGCCTCGCTGCGCAGGCCTTTGCGCAGCAACATCACGGCATCGTCGAGACGCTGATTGACCTCCTGGACTTGCGTCCGGTAGGAATCAGCCAGTACACGCATTTCGTCTTCGGCAATCCCGTCGCGTTTTTCAAGCGCGCGTCGAATCTTGTCAACGGTCGTTGGCATGGCAAAAGTTACCAGGAAAAATGTATGTGGAGCGGAACCCGTCGCAGCACGACCTTTTCCGATTCCAGGAATTTCAGTTCGGGCACCTCGACTCGGTGTCCGGATTGCAAGACGCCAAATCCGTCGTGAAGTTCCCTCGCGACTTGGGAAAGCTGTCCGCAATCATCGACGATTTGCACCAGTGCCGCCTGTTGCTCTTTGGTCAGCGGTTTTCTGGTTTCGTCCAGTTTGGAACGCAACGCCGCCTTCAGTTTGGTTGCCGCGTCGGAAAGATCCACTCCGCCGGCCTTGCGAATCAGCGAATCGATCCGCGCATCGGACTTGCCCGGAAATAGATTTCGAAAAAATGCTTCGGTGACCTCGTTCAAGTTTTCCGGTAAGTGGGCACTTTCCGACTCGATCGAATCGGCGAGTTCCGCGAAACGGGCCAATTGGATTGCGACGTTGCGATAGGCGCCGACATGGTCGCCAAGGAATTCTGCTTGACTGGCAACGTCGACGTCGGCGATCGCAATCAGATCTTCGGTCGCGCGGCTCCAATAGACTTGCGTCGGCCCCAGGGACTCCGGGACCGTCGGAATTTGTTCGACGTTCATCGGCTGTGTCCGCTCGGTCAACTGCGTGGTTCGCACCACAAGTTCTTGGGGCTTGCCCAACGGCGCGGCGCTGCCACCCCATGCGACCGATCGGGCCCGTTTGATGTCGGGCACCTTGCCCGCATCGCTACTGACCGGGTTCAGACGCACATAGCCTCTCAACGAGATCGGATTGGGGAGCGGTGTTTCGTCGTCGGGGTTTTCTGCGGCAAAGGCGCGGAGTTGCTTCTTGTCGTAGTGCAGCACCAGATCGAGCGTCTTTGCGGGCACCGGCGCCGTCGGAACGACGACCGGCTTTTCCTCGTCCATCGGTGGCGTGATTTCGATCGGCATTTGGGGCACCGGCGGCGGCGCGGACCCGGGCAGAATCGGTAGCCCCGCCATCAGCCGAGCCACCGTCCAGGTCGCCCCGAGTCCGACGACGGCGGCCAGAATCGAAAGGGCGATGACCAGCTGTTTGCGATTCTGTTTGCCGTGGATCAGTTCAGGAGGCAGCGACGGCGGTTCAATCGATGGTGGCGGCCCGGAGACCACGTCGTCGTCGGAGGACCATGATGATTCGACGGCGATCTCGGTGTCGGCCTCCTGAACGGCGGTAAACGAACCGCCGGAAGATGGGCCGCCGGGTAAGGGGCCTCCGCTTTCTCCCCGGATCGTGCCGCGTGCCCGTTCGACCCACTGCGACGCCGTCGTGATCGTCGGATGCTTGGTCAAATCGATGGATTTTCCGGACGAAGCGGCAAACCGCGCCTCTTCGGTTCCGACGGGAACAAACCGGATCTTGCATTCGACATCCGGCGGGATGTTGGCGGCGAAGGTGTTGAACGTCGCGTGCCAACGCTGTGCGGCGGGTAACAAGGAAATCGATTCGTCGATCAGTTCCAGCAGTCGCCCTTGCTGATTGAGCGGATAGATCACCCACAACGGCGTTGCATCACTTTGCGCGATCGCTTCGGCCACGACTCCGCCCCAGCCGGAATCCCCCGCGACGGACTTCCACGCGGTGCAGATTCGCGCCGGTTGGTCGCCGCGAGGAATGGTCGGTCCGCTGTCCGGGGTCTCGCATTGGCCCAGCCACTCGCTGCGCATGATCGCCCCCTTGCTGATCAACCAGGCCGGGCCGGCGGCGGGCATTTCGGCGGGGTCGATGGTGACATGGTGCGCGATCTTGTTGGTGCGTCCGGTGTAGTCGGTTCCGTAAGCCGCGATACGGGAAAGGACCGAGACGACTTGGCCGCCCAGGTTGACGCGTTGGTGGGCGAACGAAACCGGGTTCTCCCCGGCGCGGTTGCTGTCCGGCGGAAACAGGTGGCGATAACTCGAGATGGCTTCCAGCTTGCCGATCACATTGATCGGCATTCCGGCGGTCGTCAGAACCGTACAGAAACCTCGACTGCCGTGACGCAGACCCTGGGGCGCGGAAGTATAAAGTAATTCAGTACTCAAGGGTCACTCTAGTTGTTCCGTCATCCAGCGACCATCTTCCAGGGACGCGGAATCGCCGGTCGCTCCGACCAATCCGCCCGCCCAATTGTGCAACGCCACCAACATCGGAATCTCGACCCAATACGGTTGCATGTCACGTGGCCGAATCCCCAACGCTCCGGTCGCCGGATCGACGGCCGGGCTGCTGCCGCTGGCGCTGACGGGGATGAAGGTCAGACTGGTCGAAAAACCTTCGGCCGCGGCGACGATTTCGGGACAGATTTCCGACATCAACTCGCCGACCCTGTCGGACGTCTGTTTGATTCGTCGGCTGTCCAAGGTACAGAACTTGGTGCCTTCGACCGGCAGATAGGGCTCTTCGATCGAAACGTCCGGCAACAGGTTCTTCCACGCGTCCCACTTGGTCACGATCACGATCAACGGCCGTTGATGCAATTCGTCGTCACGCAATCCGGCGTGCCGGCGGACGCGTTGGATCGCTTCCAACAGGATCGTGTCCTGACGCACACTGGTCTCGCGAGCCAAACGTGATGTCCGCGACACCATCTGTGGGTCGTCCGTCTTGCCTTCGCACGCACGTCGAAAACGGGTGTCTTGCGTCGGATCAAAACAGAAAAACAGACACTTCGAACAGGCCAGGTGCCGCGTGACCGGATTGACCGTTTTGTCCGCTCCGGGAAAGAAGCTCTCCCCGGCGTTGTCATACAGGCAAACCAGTTTGGAGATTTCGCGGTTGCGGCGATAACGAGGGTGATTCGACAGCGGTTGCAGATTGAACATGAACGGACGCGGCAAGGAAACGCTGTGGTCGCCCATGTCGACCGTGTCGTACATGTCCCCCTGTTCTTCTGTTTTTGCCAGTGCCACCGGGGTGTCCAGGTCTGGATTCATGAATTGTAATTCTTCGTATTCATGAATCCGCGAATTCGTTTCGGCATCCACATCGCTCAACGAAACCGCAAAACGTTTCGGCAGCGTTTGACGGAGCTTCCACGACATCGACGTCAGGAAGTAGCTTTTGCCACAGGCCGGCGCCCCGAAAATGCTGAAGAACAGACTGGGCACCTGGTACATCGAACGCGGAACGTGCAGATGGCATTTGGGGCATGCCATCCGCGTGGCGTGCTGTCCCATCTCATCGATCGCGTCCCCCTGGGGGCTGAAGCGACTGGGCAGAAAACGTTTCGCGTGCTGGAATCCCAACTTGGCGTCACCCAACAAATCGGGGTGCTCAGAAATCCAAAGGGACTCCTCTGGCGCATACAAATGCCAGCAGTGTGGACACGTTACTTTGTTCAGCAGTGTCAAAGCCTTGGTTCGGACTGCGGTCGGCATGCGGAAAGCGTGGCTCAACTGGGGCGGAGAAGCGGAATGTGAACGCATCGACAGTTTAGTCGATCAAGGGTCTCGATTCCACCAAGCAGGGGTGCTGTTCGGGACAGACCCGATCGCCGCGATCACCACGATTCTGGGCGATTGGCGCACCCGCGGACGAACGAATTCTTAGACGATTACGACTGTTGACGGGGTTGGACAGTGTCGGCGACGCACCCGTTTGAAGCCCAGTTGTCGGCGCGCCAGCCGAGGATCAGCCCGCGACGCGTCGTCCACTCTTTTTCTAGGCAATCGAATTTCTTTTCGGTAGATTCGAATTTACGTGTTGATCCGTTATTCCGGTCCGGCGGTCGCCCCGCCGATCGGCCCCCGCGGTCGCGAGTGATCCTCCGCACCTGACGATTCGTTGATGCCGAATCTCAGGATTGACGAACCGCTAGGCCGTCCGTGTGATGTCCTTGGCCGACGGCAGGTACGGCGCTGCGGCCGGGCTGACGCGCAGATCAAAGAATGCCGGATGCTGAGCCAGCAGCAGCGGGAACATCGTCGCCCCCGATTCGCTGAGCCGTCCCAACAGGCCATCGTCGAGATCCGCGTCGGTTCGCAGATCAAAGATGGCGCGATTGAGTGACGAGCCGAACGGTCCGTAAGGAAATTCGGCCAAGGTCGCTTCCCGCAGATGAAAGTACTCCTGGGACGACGTCGGCACCGTGGCAAATTCCTGTTGCTCAGCCGCACTCTGATAGTCGCCTTGTTGTTCATAGATGTCGATCAGCAACCCGATGGCAAGCTTGGCGGATGGGTTGCCGGCGGGCGTCGAATCGCGATACCGCTGGGCGTCGACCAACGCACGGCGATCGTATTGGAAAAACCAGTCCACGCGACTCTTGTCGGTCTTGATCAGCATCGACATCGGGTTCAGCTTCGTCGCCGTGCGCAGCGCGTCGATCGCTTGTTCCCCCAATCCGAGTGCGGCCAGCAGCAAACCGCGTTGATGTTGGACTTGAAAGTTGTAACGGTGTTGGCGGTGCAATTCCGCAAACAACCGGTACGCCTCGTCATAGTGGTCCAGCGATTGCCATTCGATCATCGCTTGAGCGACCCGGGCGTCGACCGAACTGGGATCTTTTTCGAGCGCCTTGGTCATGCTGGTGCGCGCTTTTTCCAGATGGGCGAGCGATTCGGCGGTATCGCTTCGCGCTGCCAGGTTCAACGACGCCAGCGCGATCGCCGCCAACGGCTCACTCAAACGTGGGTCCTCTTCGTGGGCCTTTTCAAAACAGCTGATCGCCCGCTCAAGCCCTTTGGTGCAGTCGGCGTCGCCGTAGGCATGCCCACGCATCAGGCATCCATATGCCATCGGGTCGGGGGCATTGTGTTTCTGGCCGCTCGTGACCAACGCACGACCGATTTGTCCAGCGATGTCCGAGGCGACGACGCTTTGGGCCAGGAATTGCCCTCCCGGCAAGGCCACCGTTTGCTCGGTCACGAACTGTTTGCCGTCCAGCACGCTGCCATCGACCGCGCTGACCAACTGCCAATTGACCAACCAGTACTTCTGCTGACCCGAAGTTTGGCTTTCGTAAGATCCGGTCAAGAACGCATCGACCCCCAGTTCTTCACCCAGTGCGACGAACTGTTGGGGCGTCTGGGCTGTCAGTGGCCGATAGGGCAGCACCGTCAAACCGTCCACGGTCGAGAGTTCATTGACCAACGCCGAAGCGAGGATTTCGCCGTCGGCCAGGCCGCGGTCGGCCAACAGCATGCCCCCGTCGCTGTCCTCCGTCGCCGACGCGTTGACGTCACGCAGCGACAAGACCGCGATGGATTCGATCGACCCCATGTTGACCGTCGCTTTTCCAAGCGTCAGGGAGCCGAACATGCCGCCGAGCAGTCCGCCGGCGAGCGTCGTCAACACGTGTCGCCGCAGCAGCCCTTCGCCGGGATCGCTGCCGCACACCGGACGGGCCGCCAGGTCCGGAGCCGACGAAACGCTGCGGTTGATGTCGAACCGCCGCAACCGTGCGTAGACGTCGGTGGCCGTCGGGCGTTTGGCGGGATCTTTGTCCAAGCACTGCGCGATCAGCTCGCACAACACCCTGGATTTCTCGCAAGGCAGGCGGTCATATTGCACCTCGCCGCGAAGCGTACCGGCCAGACGATCCGCCGGAGTGGCGCCCGGGATCGCCTGTTTGCCATAAAACACTTCGTACAACACGCATCCGAACCCGAACATGTCCGCCGCGGTGGTCGCCGATTCGCCGCGGGCTTGTTCCGGGGCCATGTAGCCGGGGGTCCCCAAGATGGTCCCCGAACGTGTCCGGCCGGCGTCCTGAACATCGCCCGGAAACGCCGAATCGCTGACCCGCGAGAGTCCGAAGTCGACCAGTTTGACCCGCGGCGCGGAATCGTTGCCCGAGTCGTGGTTGTCGACCAGCATCACGTTTTGGGGTTTCAGATCGCGATGGATGACGCCGGCCGCGTGGGCCGTTGCCAAGGCACCGGCGATTTGCATTCCGATTTGACAGGTCTGTTCGGGGGACATCGGGCCGGCGGCAAGCTGGTCGGCCAACGTCAGCCCACTCAAAAATTCCATCACCGCGTAGGGCGCGCTGCCTGCCATGCCGACGTCGAACAGTTCCACGATGTTGGGGTGCGACAGCGCCGCGACGGCTTTGGCTTCGCGTTCAAACCGTTCCACCAATTCGATGCGTTTGGGATCGGAGGACGCCAGATGGGGAAACCCCAACATTTTGATCGCAACGGGGCGGTCCAGCCGTGTATCCAGGGCACGATAGACGATGCCCATGCCACCGCGGGCCAAAACGCGGCTGATCGCATAGGGGCCGATGGAGCTGACCGATTCGTCGTCAGGACGCGTGCGTGGTGCCCGCGCGTGGGCAGCGCCCTCGGCGACCTCGGGGGTTCCGTCGGCTTTGGTGTCGTTGTCGGCGTCAGCAGGCGTCGCAAAACCCGGTGGCGGAGATCCGGGCGGCGGAGCCATCCAATGGGTGTCGGGCGTTTTTTGATCAATGGGGTCGAGATTGATCGCGTCGGACACCGGGCGCTGCCCGGCAAAGGGGCCCTTCACAGAGGGGCTGCTGTGAGGCGTCTGGTCTGGCGGCGTCTGAGATCGGGACGCCTGCCGGGGAGCATCGGATCCGGTCTTGGATTGGAAAGGCGTCGGGATCGATTCGCTCGCCTGACGGGCGCGATGGCGTTTGGTTTGCAGCTCGTTTTCGATCGCCAACAATTCCTCACGCAGCAGTTCGATATGCTCGCGAAGCGGGGTTCCGGCATGTTGTTCGATGTACGCCTTGATCGCTTGCTCGACCGACAGCGGACGTTCGCTGTCGAAACATTCCTCGAACTCCAGGCACACCGTGTCGATGGCGGCTAATTCGGCGGCGGTCAGGTCGTCCAAGTTCATCGTGTTTCCACCGGGGCATCGGTTCAATCAGACTCGTCCGGGTCGTCTTCGTCGGAATGGGCAGCTTCCGACCAGGTCCGCCGGATCAATTGCAATCGGCGTTCGGTCGCACGTTTGCTGATCCCCAGCCGATCGGCGATTTCGTCCACCAGAAAGCCGTCCATCCGCATCACGGCGATCTGCCGCAATTGGGCGTCGGGCAATTGGTCCAGCAGCGCGTTGCAAGCCTCTTCCAGCTCGACATTCAAATCCGCCGTCATCGCTTCGTCGGAGATTCCGCCGATGCCGGGGGACTTTCGGGTGTCGTCGCTATGCATGAAAACGGACTCGCCACGCACGGCGCCACCGCCACGTTTTTGACGGGTCTGGAATCTCAGGTGCGCGTTGACTTTGCGGCCCGTCAATGTGATCAGCAACCCCCACAGGTTGTCGGGGCCGCTCAGATCGGGGAATTGGTCGCGGCGGATTCCTGCGATGAAGCTGTGAAAGGCCGACAAAGCGATGTCCTCTTCGTCGCCGGCCCGCTTCAAGTTTGCCGGCAACCGTTTGGCCGCCAGTCGAACCAGACGCTGGAAATAGCCGTCCCAAAGTTCGCCGATCGCTTCGTCGTCGCCGTCACGCACTCGCTGCAGTGCAGCGGCAAACCGCTCGGGGCCTCCGGTGTCGGCTGCGGTCTGTTTATTGGGTGGGTTGTCCATCAAGTCAACGCAGACGTGAGAATCCGAACATCCGGTGGTACGGATATTGTGGAAAAACAGTTCAAGTTCGGGGGATTCCCTTGCCCAACTTGTTGGATTCGGTAATCATTCCCATCGTACCAGGATTCATACCGGAGAATGCGACAAGGGTCCACCGGCCGGTCCAACCAGGACAGTTCCCCGAACCCTCCCAACGATCGACCAGCGCGCCGTTTTGGCGATAAAGCGGCGGCGCGACAAGGCGAGGATTTTGTGGTGACGCGACCGCGGGATGCGATTTCTTGACCTAGGTTCCCTCCAGCGGGGAGCACCTTGTGGAGTATTCGCGCTACATGAATTTTGTCACACCATACAACTGCCATCCGGGGGGAGTCCACCACATGTTCCGCGCCACCGTCACCGCCCTTGTTGTCCTTGCGGCTTCGATTTCGATCTCCGCCGGCGCCGCAGCCCAGTCCCAATGGCCCGACAACGCGTTCGCCATCAAAACGCATGACTTTGGGACCGTCGCGGTGGCATCGAAAACGGAATTCCGCTTTCCCGTCTACAACCCCTACACCGAGCCGCTGCACATCCAGACCGTTCGCCGCAGCTGTGGCTGCACCACGCCGATCGTCGAAACCGAATACATCCAACCCGGCCAAACGGGATCGATTTTGGCACGGTTCAACACCGACACCTTCCGCGGCAAAAAAGGCGCGACGCTGACCGTCGTGTTCGACAAGCCCTTCTATCGCGAAGTCCGTTTGCGGGTCGACGGCTACATCCGCAGCGACATGGTCTTCCATCCCGGCGCGATCGAGTTCGGAACGGTTGCCCAAGGCGAATCGGCGTCAAAGTCGACGCGGGTGCTGTACGCCGGACGAAGCAATTGGGAAATCGTCGACGTGCGAAGCAACGTGCCGTGGCTGGTCCCGGACAAAAAACTGGTCAGCCGAGGCGCCGGGCGGACCGATTACGAATTGACCGTCGCGGTCCGCGAAGATGCCCCCACGGGCCCCTTCCAAAATGAAATCATCGTGATCACCAACGACACGAAACGCCCCGAAGTCCCCTTCCCCGTCACCGGAACGGTCGAAAGCCCGCTCAGCATCTCGCCCCAAGCGATCGCCTTCGGCAGCTTGAAGCCCGGTCAAAAGATCGAAAAACGATTGGTGATCAAAGGCGCTACCCCGTTCACGATCGAATCGATCACCTGTGAAGGCTGGGACGTGACGTTCCCCAAAGTGGCCGTCGCCAAGACGATTCATATCGTTCCGGCGACCTTCGTGCCGACCGACGCCGAGGGCCCGCAAAAGGTCACCGTCTTGATCACCACCGCCGGTGAAGAATCGGTCACCGCCAAAGCGATCCTAACCGCGGACATCCGCGAACAGTGATCGTCGGCTTGAGTGGCCGTCGAGGTCGAACTCAAGCCACGAACCTGAAATTAGATCAGCCCACGGATGGCAAAGCGTACCCACGGATCCCATGCCGATTTACATCCGTGGGTACGCTTTGCCATCGGTGGGTTTTTTCATGGCAATTTCCCAGCCGTCTTTCATTCAACTGGCGCCCTGTTACGATCTCATGCCTCAAAGACGTCTACTCTGCCCTTCGGCCTGTCTTCCACTGCTCCTGTTCACGATCGGATTGCTCGGGTGTTGGACCGGTCAACACGCATCCGCCGCACCGCCCAACATCGTCTTCGTCCTTTGCGATGACCATCGCTATGACTGCATCGGCGCCGCCGGGCATCCGTTCATCGAAACGCCTCACATCGACGCGATCGCCTCTTCCGGCGCGATGTTTACCAACGCGTACGTGACGACGTCGCTGTGTTCCCCCAGCCGCGCGTCCATCTTGACCGGACAATACGCGCACAATCACCGCGTCGTCGACAACTACCATCCGGTTGATGCGGATCTGGTGTTCTTCCCGCAACAATTGCAAAAAGCCGGCTACCAAACCGCCTTCATCGGCAAATGGCACATGGGCGGCGACATCGACGACCCGCAGCGCGGCTTTGATCATTGGGTCGCGTTCAAGGGGCAAGGCACGTACTGGCCCGATGGTCATGGGACGACGCGCGAAGTGCCCCAAACGACCTACGACGGTTTCAATGTCAATGGAAAGCGTGTCGATCAGAAAGGTTACATCACCGATGAACTGACCGATTATGCGATCGACTGGTTGGCGAATCGACAATCCGACAAACCGTTTTTCTTGTACGTCAGCCACAAAGGGGTTCATGCGGATTTCGTTCCCGCCGATCGTCACCGCGGTCGTTACGATGACCAACCGTTGCCGATCCCAATTCCCACGCCCGAACAAATGGCCGCCGGAAAGTTGCCGATGTGGGTCCGCAATCAGCGTAACAGTCGGCACGGCGTCGATTTCGGATACAACATGGCCGACTTTTCACCGACGGTCTATTACCGCCGCTACTGTGAATCGATCCTGGCCGTCGACGACAGCGTCGGTCGCTTGGACCAATTCCTGCAACAATCCGGGCTCGCTGACGATACCGTGTTCGTCTACATGGGCGACAACGGGTTTCAATTCGGCGATCATGGTTTGATCGACAAACGCGTCGCCTATGAAGCGAGCGCCAAGGTGCCGTTGTTGATGAAGGCGCCGGGGCGAATCCCGGCCGGACAGACCTACCGCCATTTGATCGGCAACATCGATATCGCGCCGACGCTATTGGAAGCCGCCGGCGCGGAGTGCCCCGCGGCGGTCGACGGCGTCAGTTTGTGGCAATCCATCTGCGGCACGTCGACCGAGGATGTGACGCGAAAGCACCTGCTGTACGAATACTACTGGGAACGAAACTATCCCCACACGCCGACGCTGCACGCGGTGATCGGTGGCCGCTGGAAATACATCCGCTGTCACGGACTGTGGGACCGCGACGAATTCTATGACTTGGAAAACGATCCGGAAGAAATGAACAACTTGATCGATGATCCATCGCATCAGGGGCGGATCAAATCAATGAACCAGACGCTCTGGTCGCTGCTGAAAGAGTCCGAGGGCAACGAGGTTCCGTTGTTGGAAGACCGCGGCCCGAACTTTCCCTGGCGGCATCCCGATCACGCACCGCAAGCAGACTTCCCGAACGAGTATTTCCGCGAAAGCGAAAAAGGATGAACCGTTGGTGTTTAGCCTTCAGGCGATTCCCTGTCGCTGCGTGGGACGTCGATTGTATTACTGAGCGACTTTTTAGTTAGTACCGCTCAGTTGGAATCATCGATCTGCTTTGTTAGTTCAGAAGGCTGTTCCACTATACTGCGGAAGTCATTCCGCAGCACTTGCCCGAAGGGCATTCACATCCATAGCCTGGGGTTACGCCCGGATTCGCTGGGGCTCATCCGGTCTCACCCCAGGCTAAGTTGTAGATCACCGTTGGCGAACCGAGCGGAGTGATCTATCAACCCCCGTCCCCTTTACGCTCGCGGAGCCATTGGCGATCGTCGGCGTGCAGATGGTTCAGGTTCACTTCGATTTGATCACCGTCTTTCTTTTGCAGGACGACTCGGTCTTGCTTGGTCGCGATCCATTTGGCGACGGTCGTATGCTTGCCGTCGGTACTTCGCCAGGTCCGGAACTCGGGCGCCTCTTCGGCGCTCGCCCGGGCGCCGATCGGCTGTGAAATCCCGGTTGCCGTGAATGCGGCCCACAGGTGCGGCATGGGGGGAAGCCCCTGTTGATCGAGTCGACGTATTGTTGCCAGTTGAGCCGATCGCAGCGACGCTGCGGGCGGCTTGCCCTCGGAAAGCTGGTCAAAGAAGTCCTTCATCAGATCGGCCGTGATCTGGTCGGGGATCGACCACAATGTGCCCACGACCGTTTTCGCGCCCGCGAGACGAAAGGCATGGCTCAATCCCGCGACGCCCTCACCGCTGCTGGCGCTGCCGACGGCGGTCTGACAGGCACTTAAGACGACCAGTTCGGTCCCACGAAAGTCGCAGTCCAAGATTTCCAGTCCTGTCAAAATGCCATCGCCTTGGCCACCGAAGGCCGAATTCGCGTTGGCAAACGCCAAGCCGCAGGTCGCCATCGGGTGTTGTTCATGTCGATATTCCGAAAACCCGTGCGTGCTGAACACGGCGATCTGGGGCCGGTTGGCAGTTTTCACGACATCCTCTGCGGCGCCGGCTCCGAGAAAGACCTGCGGAACCGACCCTGTCAGGGTTCGCAAGTAGGGCGACACCGCTTCTGCTTCCTTGGCGGTTCCCGGCAACGGTGAGAAGGGGACGGCGTCGGACTGGCCGTTCGCCTCGTTTCCGTAGTCGGGATTGGCAACCATCATCGGTGCGGACACCGGATCAACCGACTCGGTCGCCAACAGGTCGCGACCGCTCAGCAGATACTGGACTTCGTGGTCTTCGATGACCCGCTTGCCATCAGCTTTCGTCAAGGCCGCAAAGGGGATGCGCCACAATTGATGATCGGGCGACACGAGCCACTTGGGTGTGGTCATGACTTGGTCGGGCAGCGAATACAAGACCTGTGTCGAGATGACGTCGAGGTGTTGGTTGATCGCTGCAATCAAATCATTGGGAATCATTTGCCCGCCCAAGCAGGCATGCAACTGGATCAGCGGTCGAGATAGTTTGTCCCAGTCATCGCAGACCACTTCCAATCGAATCTCTCCGCGGCCGACCGGCGGGATGACCCAGACCATGGCCTGCATTCCGCGATGCGTTGGCGCGATCGAGATCAATTCTCGCGTGATCGAACTGTCCAGCTTGGTCCGCACGCCGGCGACCGCGCATTCCAACAGCACCGCGTCGTCGGGGATGCGTTCACGCACACTGGACAAGTCGCTCCACGGGGAATGTCGAAGCTCCGTCCAGCCGGTCGAACCGAGTTGCCATGACAGCTCCGATTCGCGGTTGCGGAGCGTTTCAAGCTGGTTGTTTAGCTCTGCCACTGCGCCCGTGGGTTTGAGTCCGTTGGTAGGATTTTGAAGAGCGGACAAGGTCAGCGATGAGATTTGTTCGCGGACTTCAGCAATTTGCTCCGCGGTCTTTCGGACCTCGGGATCGCGTGTCGATGCGGTCATGCGATGCCGCTCGGCCAGGGCACGCGTCGAAGCACCTTTGGCATTCAAGACCCAACCGGCGGACAACTCGGCGGCGCGGGGGACGGATTTCAATCGCGCCGCCATTTCCAAGGCGTCGTGAAACGCGGGCTGAAACCGTTGCCGCAAAAACTCCGCCTGCTCGGTCTCCGACAACAGAGGCAACGTCCGTGCGACGTGGTCCCGGAACGCCCGCTGGCTTTCATCCATTCCGGACAACGCGAGCTCGAATTCTCCCAATCGCTCGAAGAGGAGCGCGAGCTGGGCCGCTGCGTGGGCGGTGTCGGGATGATGCGGCCCTAGCAATCGCTTGGACTGCTTGTAGTGTTCGACCAAGGCCGGTTGGAGCAATTCCCATTGATCCGTCTCGCGCACGTCGGCAAGCAATTCGTCCAAAAGATCGCGTGTATGACGACTGAGCGCGCCGTGCTGTTCGTCGGACCGTTCCCACGCTTGGACGCGCCAAGTGAGGGCGGCTTGGGCATCTCGGGCGTCGGCAATGAATTCGGCCATCTGTCGGTATTCGTAGGAGTCGATCGCGTTGCCCTGGGAGCGTTGGTGATCCAGGTATCGTTGGTACGTTGCCACCGCGTCGTCGTGTTGTCCCAGCGCGTGTTGCGTATCGGCAATCTGTCGCAACAAATACGTCCAACCGTCACCGAATCGCCCGTCCGATTCGGCCATCTGAATCGCCCGCTGAAGAAGTTCTAATCCTTGCTGGTTGTTTCCCAATCCGTGTCGATACGCTTGGCCGCAGTTGCGGATCAGGTTTTGATGCCGGATCGGGGCACGTTGCAGACGTCGGTCGCCGGCCGCCAACAGGTCTTGGATCGCTTGCTCCGCTTCCGCGACTTTGCCTTGGTCCTTGAGTTCGCGAACCTTGGATTCGATGCCCCGGATTTCTTCGAGAAACAACTCCTCACGCGTCTTCGGTTTGGAGGCGACTTTCGGCGTCAGCGGATTGTGAAGATGCTTCAGCGCGGGATCAAATTCCGTCGCCAACGAATCCATCGACGGATCCAATTTCCAAACCTGTGACAGTCGACCGTACTCGAGACGAATGATCAGGTACTTGCCATCCGGTGAGAGCGCTAGGCCATCGGTGAAGAAATACGGATTGCGACTGATTATTGCGTTGACTTCGGGGGCGAACGGGAGATAACGAATTCGATCGGGTGATGCGAGTGAGCGAATCTGGACCGCATCGATCGCAGTCCCTTCGTCGCTGCTACCATCGCAGCTGAACAGACGATCGGCTTTGGAATCGAAAACCGGCCAGGAGTGGTACGGCAGGTGCAAAAGTCGCCGCCCAGACCGCGCGTCAAAGCTTGCCACGCCGCGCTCCATCACCGTCTTTTGAAATTGGCCAATGATCTGCGTCCCATCGGGGGCGATGGACATGTGTTGCAGCGAGTGGTCCAGGGGGATCGCCTTGGACGATTTCGTGGCCAAATCCCAACGGCGGGTCAATTTTTGACAACTTGACAAAATCGACGTTCCGCGATCGTCAAAGTCGCAGCTGGCGATGGACGTCGGATGCGCGGGTAGGTCAGCGATCCGACTGCCATCGGTCAGGTCCCACAGCGAAATATCGCGATCGTCACAGAGTGCGAGCACCGGTTCGGTCGGAGAAATCACCGGAAAACTTCGAGTGCTGTTGACCGGCAACGAGCGAATCAGCACCCCGTTCTCCAAGTCAAACTGTCGCGCCGAACGTTGATCACAAACCACCAAGTAGCGGCCGTCGGATGAACAGGCGGTCGTCCTGACGACCAACGGTTCACGGAACGGCATCCGACTGATTTCTTGACCCGTCTTCAGATCGATCAAGACGATCGCTTTGGTGTTGGAGGGCAACCGATTCGGCGGTGAGTTGGGATCGAATTCGCAGGCAACCATTCGATCACCCCGAGCGACGTGGATGCCGACCGGACCGTCTTGGATCGTCATCGCCAGGGTGGGCCGGTCGGGGGTGAGCCCAAAACGATCGCCGCCGTCAGCGGCAAAACTCAGACCGGTGATGCAGACGACTGAAAAAATGGATGCGACAAGCCGAATGGCCATTGTTGTCCTCGAAGAGCGTTTATTCTGCACCGCCATCCTATTCCAGAATTCTCTTGGTCGCGGCATTACCAAAGACGCATCGAGAGCGCAAATGGTTCCACCGATTGCGCAGATGGGATGGCGCGGATGCTGTCATCCGTCGACTGGGACACTTAGTCGTTCGAATCCGAGCGGATTGGGTGGGTGAGGTGTCCCAGAAGGACGGCAACGTAGGTGCCGGTGATGCACAGCCTGTCGAACGGCTCCCTTCTCTCCGGCTTTGCGGGGGAGTGCCACAATAATTCCGCCCGGGACGATCGCTTCCCGCGTCCATGAGCGGATAGACTTCCAGGGCGCCTTCTGAATCAACCACGGATGGCAAAGCGTTCCCACAGATAAAAAGCAAGATGAGATCCGTTGGTGCGCATTGCCATCCGCGGGGCCAATTGATCGCAGTGTCCCCGAAAGGTTGCCTTGAATCGGAATGACGGATGAGGGCACGGGGCTGATGGCTCACGGCTGACTTGGCTGACCTGCGCTCGATCGATGCAACCGCAGGGCAACCTTTCCCTCGCACTCACTGATCGATCGTCTGGCTATCTTGGACGGTTCTGTCCGTCCGCCCGGTCCCCTGATTGGATTTCTTCCTACCACGAGGGCTCGTTCTTCTTGTGTGTCAGCCTTCTTGTATGTCAGCCACAAAGGAGGTCTTGCAGACTTTGTGCCGGCAGATCGACACCGCGGCCGCTACGACGACAAGCGTGGACATGGGGTTCGCCCGGATTCGCTGGGGCTCTTGCGGTCGCGGCCATCCGAGCCGGGCTGTTCGCCACACTTCTTGATGATGGCAGCGGGAATCAAACTGAGATTCAGTTGCCGCTTTTCCTCGCGTCAACCGCATTGCTTGACACGCTTACCTGCCCGCATTACCATCTATCTAGTACACCAGGTAGCCGGAGATGTGGCGAAGCCATGCTATTCACGATTGACCCTTCCAACGGCGTTGCGATTTATTTGCAAATCGTGCGTCAAATCAAATTTGCGATTGCTGAACGGACGTTGCGTCCCGGTCAGCTTATTCCCAGCGTTCGAGCGCTCAGCCAGCAGATGACGGTCAATCCAAACACCGTCACACGGGCGTTACAGGATCTGCAAGCCGAAGGCATCGTTGAAACACTGCGCGGGAAGGGAATGGTCGTTTGTGATGGTGCGACCGCGACTTGCCGAATTCAACGCAAAGAAATCATTGCGGATCGTATCACCGGCGTCTTAACCGAAGCCCTCAGCGCTGGGCTGTCGGGGAAAGAAGTCCAGCAGATCGTTTCACGCAAACTGAAGGCCTTGGAGGGAAAGGTGGCTCAGATTGGGGCACCAGTTCCCGACTGAATTTAGATTTCCTATCGGATTTGCAGACTCCATCACCGCCCCCGCACCTCTTTCACGCGGCATCCCATTCATGAATCACATTATTCAGACATCCGATTTGACGATGCGTTTTCGGGGCTGCGATGCGTTACGCGGTGTTACGCTGAACGTCGACGAAGGGACGGTTTTTGCCTTGCTCGGCGAGAACGGTGCCGGCAAAACGACGCTCATACGCATCTTGACGGGATTTCAAATGCCGACATCGGGAACCTGCCGGGTCATGAATCTGGATCCTGCAAAGGACGCTTTGGAAATCCGACGCCGAGCGGGATATGTCTCCGACGCGCCGGCGCTGTATGACTGGATGGGCGTCGGTGAGATCGGATGGTTTGCAGGCACACTCTACGACAAACATTTCTTGCCGCGTTACCAAGAATCCATCCGCCGTTATGAGATTCCGGAGGATCGTAAAATCCGTCATTTGAGCAAGGGCCAGCGTGCAAAAGTTGCGCTGTCTCTTTCGCTCGCTCACGATCCTGAATTACTAATTCTGGACGAACCGACTTCGGGGCTCGATCCGAAGGTCCGCCGTGATTTTTTGGAAAGCATGATCGATCGCGCTGCGTCCGGGCGAACGGTATTCCTCTCCAGCCATCAGATGGCTGAAGTTGAACGGGTGGCGGACGTCATCGCAATCCTTCACGACGGCATCGTGCGTGTTTGTGAACCGTTAGATACGCTGAAGGATTCGGTCATCGAGGTGGCCGTCAGTTTAGAAGATCCGCTTGTTGTCCTGCCGGCACTTCCCGAGCCGGCTGAGGTTCTCGGCGAAGCGAGCTATGGTCGGCAACGCAGTATGGTGATTCGTCACTATGACTCCGGGATGCACGACTTGCTGGCAAGCCGGGTGGGCGTGACCGGTGTTAGCGAACGAACATTGTCGCTCGAGGAAATCTTCATTGCCTTTACCGGCAAGTCGCCACCGCGGGAAGCAATCGATCGTGCCGAAGCGGCGGTGGAGATCGAAGGAGGCGTGGTATGACTGGAGCACTGATCAATAACCGTGGCTTGATTTGGAAAGAAGTTCGTCAGCTCTTTCCATTGGCTGTGGCTTTGTTTGCCGTCGGGCTGGTATTGATGCTCGTCGCGCAAATGTCACCGGACAACATCTACGCAATGCGTCAATATGGCCGCTATATTCCGCTGGCGTTGCCAGGATTGTTTGCCGTCGGGGTGGCTGCCATGACTGTCGGTCAAGAGCGTGATCAAAAGACGATCCTGTGGCTCACATCGATGCCGATCTCACCGGGACGCCTGATCCGAATCAAGCTGATCGTTTGCGCGTCTGCACTCGGCGTGATGTGGATCGGTTGCTGGGCACTGATCAAACTGGAAATGATGGTCGGCGCGTTTCCGGACGGGTTCAAGTTTCCGCTGTTACCAAATTTGCGTCATGAGGCCTCGATCACACAACAGGTTGCGTTCCTGTCCTGGCATCTGCACACCTTCTACATCTTCGTTTGTGGATTTTATACCAGCTGGCGAATCAAGAACTCGTTCGCAAGTCTGATCGCCATTGTTCCGTTGGCGTTTGCACCATTTGCAGTCATACACCTTGGTGAGTACATCCGCCGGGCACACGTCGGAACGGCCTTTTTGGATCCGGTGACTTCGGATCTAGCGGCCCTTGCGGTAACGCTGATTGCTACCGTCATTGTCGGGGCACTCGGATGGCGGGCGGCGATGCGTGTCCTGTCGCCGGCGGGCGCGGAGAAGGAATCCAAGGACGCAAATCGATTTTCACCCTACGCTGTGTTCGGCTCATCGTTCGGCACATCCGGTGAGACATCGCGGCGTGTCCCTGACCAACCCTTTCGGTCAACCTCGTTGGCGATATTCAGACAATCGTTCGGCAGCAATCGACTTGCGCTTTGGGGAATTGTATTTCTCATTTTTGCGGGCGTGATTGGCTCCACCGCCGGCGGTCTGCCGTATATCGGAAGCTCGCGCAGCGGCGGTACGTTGCTTGTCTTCAGCGGCCTGTTGGGCGTCTGTTGCTTGGGCGTGTTCGCTTTTACCGGTGACGGCAAAGCTGAGCGTCTACGCTTTTTTTCCGATCGTGGTGCTTCGCCGGCGAAACTCTGGCTCGGACGGCATCTATTGGCGGTGGCTGTATTGGGGGTCGCATCATTGCTCTACCTTGTGGTCGGTGTGATCTCGAAATCGGTGGACAGCGAAGACAGGCACTACCTGTATATTCCGCCGTTGACGGTCGTCCTACTCTTGGCGGTCTACTGCTACAGCATCTCACAATGGATCGGCCAAAACTGTCGGGCGTTGTCCATTTCGTTGCTGTTAGCGCCCGCGGCAACCGCCGCTTCTCTGTTGTCAGCCGGCGCGGTGATTTCGATAGGCGGGACGACGAGGATCGGCGCACCGATCACCATCGCACTGGCAGTGGTTTGGTATTTTGTCCCGCTTCTCGCGACTTTGTTTTCGATGCGAACGTATGCCGATGGGGTGCGGGGACGCAAACTATTCGCAAAGTCTGTCCCTGCACTTGTTTTGTTCGTCACGATTCCATTGATTCCCTGCACGGTGGAGTACGTTACTTACCCATTCATCACAAACGCGCAAAGAATATCAATGGCGCAACGGGCGACGAAAGCCAACGGATCAGTGGGAATGCCAACCTACAAAGTCTCATTCCAGACACCGGTTGGCGGCAGGCAACTTCCAGTCGTGAATCGAACGGGCGATTACACGTCCGAGGTGGCCTATGATGACAGAGACTTCTCCGCCGCCCATTTGGCAAATGTTTATGTTGATGACGTTCAGAAGCGAGGTGTCATGTGTGAAGCGACGACATTCGATGGAATCCTATCGCTCGCATCATTTGCAAGGGTTCGGTTTGTTCAGTCGCCTAATGACGAGGCTGCGTTGGCTGAGCTAAATGAATGGATGGATACCATGACGAAACTGACGCGGAGGCTGCGACGAAGTCCGCGGGTGATTGATCAAGATCACGCCGATGCGATAGTGTTTTGGGTCGCAGACACGCTTGCCAGCCCCCAATACCAAATGCACTTGGACCGGCCCGCTGCGCAGGCAGCACAGGAGCTAATCGCCGACAGACAAG
Organism: Stieleria maiorica; assembly: GCF_008035925.1. Lineage (NCBI taxonomy): Bacteria > Pseudomonadati > Planctomycetota > Planctomycetia > Pirellulales > Pirellulaceae > Stieleria > Stieleria maiorica. The sequence goes on along the minus strand of NZ_CP036264.1, from coordinate 5,099,208 downwards.
GATGGTCGGACGCTCGTCGCCGGGCTGTCTTGGTTTCTTGGTACAACTGGAATGAAGATCGTCAAAGCGGATCACCTGCGGATCGGTTTGGCGGATACTCGATTGACGTCTGGGTTGGAATTCACCGCGGCATGTTAGGTCAGTGGCTCTTTCGAAACCACACGATCGACTCGATTGCGTTCCATTTGCTTGAGCTATTGGACGCGGAAGAACAGGGGCAGTCGTCGTTGCAGCAACGGAAAACGCTGGATGAATTGATTAGCGGGAATAACCAAGTGTTTGAACAGGGCCCGTACAGCGATCGAGCGCGTCGCAAGGGTGCCTCACAGGCTGCTTTGTTGAATACCGAAATTCGATCCAAATATCCCGGTGCCCAATGGTTCGCTGCTTGGGAAAAGGAATTGACGCAGAATGCAATCACAGATTGAAACCTCATCGCGAAAACGTATGACGCCGCTGGAACGCAGATGGTTGACTGGACTGATTGCGCCTCCGCTGTTGATGGCCGCAGCCGTTGTTTTGACCGTCGCTTTGGTCGTCAAGACGGCTTGGGACCATCAACACCATGCAACCGGATCAGGCGATGGATCTGCGGTCGTCGAACAAGCGACCGTTTACGACGCCAATACATCGACCGACAACTCGGCACGGTGGGAAACGTTAGCGTTTGCGGTACAAGGCCTCGAAATTCGCTTCGACGGGTTGCTGGAAACCACCGATCAAGCCGGTGCATGGCAGATCGCTCCCGATGTATTGCAACGGTTCTCGGATGAAGCACAGCCACTGATCGATGAAATGAAACAGTTGCTTGCCGATGAAACACCGGTTTGGAATCCCAATGTCGTTGGCCCGATGTGGGACATTGAAACGCGGGGTTCGCTACCCTTCATGCATCTGTTGGAAATCGAGTTTCATGCTGCTGTCGTCGACAAGGATGCTGATCGAGCGCTCGAAACATTGCAACTGTTGGTCGACATCGCGCCCGCGATGGACTATTCCGCGGCGTTTCGTTTCTATTTGTGGCATGCACCGGCAAGTAGTACGCATCAACGTTTGATCGCTGAATCCCTCTTTGCTGGCTTTTGGGACGAGCCCAACCAACTGACGAGACTTCAAGATCAACTGTCTGCGTTTCAGCAACTTAGCGCCGACCGGGCGGGATTGTACGAACCGTGGGATCCTCTGTTAGCCATCGACTTGCATAGTGCCAAGTGGAACTACCAATACGAAAACGATTTGCAAAACAGATCGCTGGTCGCGAAGCTCGCGGGAGTGCTGGTTGGTAGTGGAACTGCCCAGCAATTGAGTTCTCATCAAATGTCAACCGAAGACGCTATCGATTCATTGGAAACGGGATTGAGGCTGACGCGAACGGCGATCGCGGTCAAACAATATCGACTGCAGGAAAATCGCTGGCCGTCGGACTTGGCGCTGCTGGAGAAGATCGGGCTCGGTCGCGATGATTACACGGCTGATCCGTACTCTGAATTCGGCTACGAAGTAGGTGCCGACGCGATCGCCAAAATTTGGATTCCAAAGGATGCACGGGGCAATCCGCGATCCCTGCCCGAGGGGATACCCACTCGAGTGAAGTATCTCGACCATTACATGAGACACATCTATCACTACCGCACGATTGCGGTTCGTGCATCCCGTACCGTAACGGATGGGATGCAGTAGATGCATCGCAGCTGTCTATCGGTCGCAAGCCAGGGTGATGCGGATTTCGTCGTAGCTGACTTCGCCGTTGAAGTGGTCGAAAATCGGTTTTAGTTTTCCGTCCCCGGCCAGATGTTTGTTAGCCAAGACGCGTTGGGCCGTTTCGGGTTTCACCCAGGGTGTCGGATCGCTGATGCCGTTGTGCCGGATGTAGTCGGTCAGGTACTTGGCCACGGTGCTTTCGGCGCGGGACATCTTTCGGGCGACCGATTCGATCGAATCGCCGGACCGAAAGTACTCGAAGGCGGCCAACGAACTGATGGCGGGAACAAAGCTCTGATTCCCGTCGACGGACTGTTGATTGCGCGCGGTCGCGGTCAACTTGGGCGTTCCTTGGCCGCGGAGCAGACGTCGACCCGCTGCGGTCGTCGCCAGCGTGTTGTAGGACCCGCTGCGAGACAGGTATTTCTGGCTGATCAGCTGCTGGATCCAGACCTTGATGGCCATCAAGCCGTGCTCATCGAGCGCTCCAAAGCTTTTTATTCGATCATGATGGAATTGAAGGACGCGTTTGTCGGATTTTCCCGACAGCACACGCGCGACGTGTCCGGCACCGTACTTTTGTTTCAGATCTCGAACGCACGCGACAATGCTTTGTGCAATGGCACTCGATTGCTCGTGCAATACCAGTTCGCCCAGGCAAACATCACAGGCACCGCAGCGCATCACGCCGTAGTCCTGTCCGAAGTACTCGACGATCGCCTTGTGCCGGCAGGTGACGTCGTTGCAAAGTTCAAACATGGCTTGCAACGAATCCCGGGCGACTTGGCTGGCTTCGCCGTGCATCACATCACTCCAAACCAGAAAGTCCCGCGGGCTGTGCAGCAAGACACACTCCGAATCCAGCCCATCGCGACCGGCGCGACCGCTTTCTTGTTGGTAGTGTTCGACGGATTTGGGCATGCCGTTGTGGATCACAAACCGGATATCGGGTTTGTCGATCCCCATGCCGAAGGCGATGGTCGCGACCATGACGTCGCAGCGATCCTGCATGAAGCTGTCTTGGTGGGATTTTCGCTGCGGACCGGTCATGCCGGCATGGTAGGATTTGGCGTTGATGCCCAGCGTCCGCAACGCCTGGGTCGTCGTGTCGACGTCACGCCGGCTGAGACAATAGATGATGCCTGACTTGCCGCGATGACGCTGCACGACGTCCATGATCTGCTGCATCTTTTGCCCGGCCCGGGGCATGCGGTAGGTCAAATTGGGGCGGTCAAAACTTCCCACCAGATAGCACGGGTTGGCAAGTCCCAATTGACAGGCGATGTCGCTCCGCACCGACTGGGAAGCCGTCGCGGTGAAGGCGTGGACCGAGGCGTCGGGAAACAACTGCTTCAGCGTTTTCAGCTCCTGGTACTCGGGACGGAAATCGTGGCCCCATTGGCTGACGCAGTGCGCTTCATCGATTGCAAAGTAACGCACGCATTTCTGCTGTCGCAGGAAACCCAGTGTCTTCGGTGACAGCAACCGCTCGGGGGCCAGGTACAACAATCGCAGCTGGCCGCAACGTACCCGATCGGCAACCTTCCGCTTTTCCGACTCGTTTTGCAGGCTGTTGACCAGCGCCGCAGGAATCCCTTTCTCCGTCAGCGCGTCGACTTGGTCCTGCATCAACGAAATCAGAGGTGACACGACGACCGCCAAGTTGCGCTCCCGCGAGGCTTCACGACCTCGGTGTCCCCGGCACAAGGCGGGGACTTGAAAGCAAATCGATTTGCCGGCTCCGGTAGGCAACACTGTCAGGCTGTCGCGACCTTCCAGAATGGTCCGAATCGATTGCTCCTGAAGGGGACGAAAGGAATCGTAACCCCAGAACCGTTCCAACGCGCGCCGTGCATCTTCCATCGGTCTCTCCCAAGTCTACTTGTGTGCAAATGACAAAAGTGATCGGGTAGTCCGATGCCTCGATCCTGTCTTTGGAAAAGCAATTCCAGAAAGAAGACCGGTCGAGCGGCGATCAGTTCGCTGGCAGTAGCATGGCAGTTCCGGTCAATCGCGTCAAGCATTTTGCAATGGCGGTGGGTCAACGCGCGAGTCGCGTCAAGGGACTGTCCAGCCCAGGGCGATGCTTTTCTGAGGTACGATGGCCCTTCCGGGCCGTCGCCCGTGGGGCTCGCCCTGGGCGGCGCAATACCGGAATTCGGTGATGGTTCAGAATTCACGCGAAATCATTCCGCGATAGCGGTCGACCCACAGCAGCCATCGGGCGGCGAAACACCAGTGACATTAGCCGATTCGCGCAAGCGTTCGGGCCCTAGCAGCGTTCGGGCCCCGCGTCGATGGAGGCCCGCGTCGGTGGAGGCCCGCGTCGATGGAGGCCCGTAGGCTGGCGCCACACGGCTGATCCCAAGAGGGTTTCACGGAATCGAAAACGCCACAAGCCTACGAACAAAAACGCGAACGTCTCGACGATTTTGCGCAGGCCAGGCTCGCCCACTGTCTAACAAACCCGTGCCAACCTGCGCGACGACCTCGTAAGGACGTCGTGCATCGTCGCACCGACGACTGGCCGAAAGGGACAGCGTCAAGCGTTGAGTGGTCGTCCCCGAAGCAGCGGTGGCTGGGATATGATGGTCGGATTCTTTTCTATCGCGTCAACCAATCTCGGATGAATCGGATGGGCGTTCCCGAATCTTTCAGCTACATCCATTTGCCGTGCGGACAGACGACGGTGATCTCGGGACCGGAATTTGAATCGGTCGCCAACCCGCTGTCCGGGATCGAAACGACGCTGTGTGTGCACTGTGAAATGCAGGACGACGTCAGTCAGTTTCGCTGGGACGGCGCCGAGGAATCGATCGCGGAGTATTACGATCGCTTGCTGGCCGATATCCCCGAACAGGAACTCGAACGCGCCGGTCGGCCGGGAATGTTCAAGTACTTGAGCCTGGGCGGCGTGGCAGGCTTTGCGGTCGGCGTGCTGATCGCGATCGCCCTGTCGCGGCTCGGCCCGATCGCGGCGATCGTGGGTGGATTGATCGCGACGCTGTTGATGACGACGCTGGGCGTGTTATTGGGGTTCATGCACTTCGAAAAGAAAGTCGTCGCGCCGGTTGTCAAGAAATATTGGAACGTCGATGACGTGCGATTGCTGGTCGGTCGGTGAACGGCGGACCGGATCTGGCATCCTTTGCAATGGCGGGGGCTGCGGTTTAAGTTGAATGTCAATCACAGTAAGTGATCCGCACGTTTTTTCGAGTCAACCAGCCATGTCCAGCCATCCGCGAGCGAGTCGAATCGGCGAACCCAGTTGGGAGATCGCCAACCTCTACCCGCGCCAGGGGGCTTGGTCGGAGTCGGACTACTTGGGGTTGGAGATCGTCGATCCGCGTGACCGCAGCATCACCGTGCTAGGGCTCGATAATGCGGGAGCAGGTTTCGACGAATTGAGCCGAACCTTCGACGGCCAATCGGCAGCGTCGCGATTGTTGGCTGGTTTTGCCGTTAACGTTTCCACCGTGTTCGATCGCCCTGAAGTGATCCAGTAACGGTGGCGGAGAGCGAATCCAAGTCGGACGGCGATAAGGCACGTGTGGTTCCCGCAGGCCAAAATCCAAGCATGCAATCGCCGAGAAAGTGGATCTGGTGGACGGTGTTGACGTTGCTGGTTTTCGGGCTGCCCCAATGCAGCTTGCTGGTCACGAAAACCATGGACTGGATTCCGCTGGGGAATAGCCTGAACACCGCTTTGGAGTTTGCGGCCAGCTACGCGATCTTGGGCGTTTCGACGGCGCTGACGATCTCACCGAGTCTCGTGATTTTGGCGGCGATTTTTCTGCGTGCGCGCAGTGGTCCCAAGCGGATCGCGATGGCGGTGGGTTACGTGGTCATCCACTGTTTGGTGATGGGAGTCGTGCTGGTGGTCAGCGAGCGCCGCTGGATCACACAAGCGGTGATGAATGACGCGGACTATGGTCGCATCATTGGCCATCTGCTGCTGGCTCCGGCACTCTCGTTCGCGTCGGTCTTTCCTGCCGCAGCGATGCAGTTCTTCGGCGGATGGACGATCACGATCGGTCAGCATGAAATGAAGACTCAGCGTGTCGGCGTGCTGGTGCTGATGGAATGGGTGCTTGTCAGTGCCCTGATTTTCAGTTTCGTTCGTGCGTCGTTTGCGGTGAATGACCAGTCCCGCATCGAAGCATTCTTTTACGAAGCTTTGGTGGTGATGTTGCCGGCGGTCGGCGTCGGGATCGTGGCCGTGCTTCTGTTGCGCGGGATCCTGAGTGATGCCAGGTCACGGGGCGGCTTTCGACGCTTGCTATTGATCGCGTTGATCCAAGTCGCGGTCTTTGCCACCGCCTTTATCGCGTTTCAGATGAAGGACACGTCGCTGAGTCTCCATTGGAATCTGCAGCTTAGTGCCGCGCCTCTTTCGACTTGCTTGACCGGAACCGTGATCGTGGGCTGTGTCGTCGTCTGCCTGCGGCGGCTCGGTTATCGGTTGCGGTCCCGTGGCGAGTTGCGTCGCTGAGGCATGGCAGTGAACGAGGCCGATGTGAATCACTTGCCGTGGTCGCAGTCACGGTATGAACTGCGACCTCACCGAGAATGCGGGGGGCGTAGGCGTTGCTCCACGCGACGAGTGATTCGCGAGGCGGAGCCTCCAGGAACGTTTGTTCCCAGGCGGGAGCCAGGGAACAAGTCGTAGTTTCGGAGGTAGGAAAATTAGGAGATGCAACTTCGAACCGAGAGCGGCAGTTTTCCTACCTCCAAAATCTTCTTACCTCTCCCCTTCCTGTCACGTTGAAAGATGCAGGAGAGGGATGGCAGAATGATTCGGGGCAGAATGATGTTTATTTCATCTTGATGCGGCACAGGAAGTTATCCGCGGTGATGTACAGGTAGGCTTCTTCGCTGTCGAAGGTGCAGTTGCTGACGCGTCCGCCGGTGATCATACGTCCGATCAGTTTGCCGTCGGGGGTGAGCACGTAAATCGCCCCGGGGCCGCTACCAAAGATCGTGCCGTCCTTCTTGACGGTCATCCCATCGGGAAGCCCGGGATAGTCCTTCATCGCCGCTTTGGCATCGTGCAGCACTTTGCCCTCGCCCAGATTTCCGTCGTCGCCGATGGGGAACGCCATCCAGATCGGACGCTCTGGATCGCTTTGCGCGACGTACAGTGTTTTCTCGTCCGGTGACAATCCGATCCCGTTGGGACGTGTCATCTCTTTGGTCAACAACGTCAGCGTACCGTCGGTTGCGAGCCGATAGACGCCACAGAAGTCCAGTTCGCGACGCGGATCGTCGGCACGTTCGGGCAAACCGTAGGGCGGATCGGTGAAGTACAGGTTGCCTGATTTGTCGAACGTCAAATCGTTGGGGCTGTTCAGTCGTTTGCCCTGGTAGCGGTCGGCCAGGGTCAGTTTTCCGCCACCGCGGGTCAGCACGGATACGCGACGATCACCGTGTTCGCACATCGTCAAGCGATGCTGGGGATCCAGCGTCAGACCGTTCGATCCGGGTTCCAAGCCGTAGTAGCTGACTCCGGTGTACCCACTCGGTCGCATGAACAATTCCACGCCGCGGGATTGGGACCAGCGGAAAATGCTGTTGCGTGGGATATCCGAAAACAGCAGGTGGCCGCCTCCGTCGTCGGCGATCCAAACCGGTCCTTCGGTCCAGGTGAATCCCCCTGCCAGCACCTCGATCTTGGTGCCGGCATCGGCGTACTGTTCCATTTCCGGCGACAGGACTTCGATCTGGCCGATCGTGGACGGTGTTTGTGCGACGCCGAAGGAGGCGACGGCGAGCAGCAACAGCAGACTGGTTAGTTTTCGCATCGAGTTGAATCAAATGAAGGTGAGAGCGTTATTCCGCGTCCTTCAGTGTATCCAAATCGTTTTCGGGTTTGCGGATTTGTGCCCGAGGTTTTTCGGTAATGGTTCCCGGGACCAACCAGGGGCCGGTCGAATGCTCCTTGATGATCCGGAACAGTTCGCCGTTGTCGATCGATTCGACCTCCAGCAACCGCTGCGTGATCGCTTCGAGCACTTCGCGGCGCTGGGTCAGGATCTCGCGGGTCTGCGTGAGCGCGTCTTCGACGATCCGCGACACTTCTTTGTCGATCAACTTGGCCGTGTCTTCGCCGTAAGTCATGCTGTGTCCGTTGCCGCCACCGCCGGCCAGGAACGGTGACCCGGTGCTGTGGCGATAATTGATCCGGCCCAAGCGGCTCATGCCGAAATCCATCACCATGCTGCGGGCGATTTCGGTGCAGCGTTCCAAGTCGTTCTGTGCTCCGGTACTGATGTCTTGCAGCACCATTTCTTCGGCCAGCGTGCCGGCCAGCAGGACCTTCATCCGGCTTTCCAATTCCAGCTTGGTCATCAGGTAGCGTTCGGAGTCGGGACGCTGCATGGTGTAGCCCAGTGCGGCGAACCCGCGTGGGATGATACTGACCTTGTGGACCGGATCGGTGTTGGGCAATGCGGCGGCGACCAGTGCGTGGGCGGCTTCGTGATAGGCCACGCGGATCTTTTCATCCTCGTTCATCACGCGGTTCTTCTTTTCCAACCCCGCGGTGACTCGATCGACCGCTTCGTCAAACTCGGTCGTGCTGACGGCGGACTTGTCGGCCCGCGCCGCCAACAGTGCGGCTTCGTTGACCAGGTTGGCCAGATCCGCACCAACAAAACCACTGGTGATCGACGCGATGTGACGCAAGTCGACTTCGTCGTCCAATTTCACGCTGCGCACATGAACCTTCAAGATCGCTTCGCGCCCGGCCACGTCGGGACGATCCACTAGCACCTGACGGTCGAATCGCCCGGGCCGCAACAACGCCGGGTCCAACGTTTCGGGACGGTTGGTCGCGGCGACGACGATCACGCCGTTGTTGGAATCAAACCCGTCCATTTCAACCAGCAGGGCGTTGAGCGTTTGTTCGCGTTCGTCGTGTCCACCGACGACGCTGCCCGAGCGGCTTTTGCCCAAGGCGTCCAGTTCGTCGATAAAGATGATGCACGGCGCGCGGCTGGTCGCCTGTTGGAACATGTCACGGACGCGAGCGGCCCCGACCCCGACAAACATCTCGACAAAATCGCTGCCGGACAGACTGAAGAACGGCACACCGGCTTCACCGGCGATCGCTTTGGCCAACAGGGTTTTCCCGGTTCCGGGAGGCCCGACCAGCAACACGCCTTTGGGGATGCGGCCACCGAGTGCCTGGTATTTTTCACTGTTCTTTAGAAAGTCGACGATCTCGCGGACTTCTTCCACCGCCTCGTCAATTCCCGCGGCGTCTTCGAACGAGATCGACAGATCTTCTTGGCCGTGCAGTTTGCCACGGCTGCGCGAGAACGACATCGGCGAGCCGACGCCACCGATCCGCCGCAGCATGATCACACCGATCGCGATGATCGCTCCCAACATGAACAGATTGAACCAGTTGTCGGCCAGCCAGCGGTTGGGGCGTGCGTTGTCCCAGGTCACACCGGAATCACGCAGGATCTTGTCGAAGTACGCGTCCTGCGTTTCGTTGACCACTCGGACGGTTTTGAAATCGGTCCGCGTCGGCAAATTCTCGGGATCGTCGGCCGCCTTGCTGCCCGAACCGAGCGACCGGTACATCACCGTGCCGGTGATTTCGTCGTCGCCGAGCAGCACGAGTTGCAGATCAGAAAACTCCAATTGAATCTTGGGGTCCTTCGGCGAATCGACGACAATTTTGGGCGTTTCTGCCTTGCCGCCTTCCGCTTCGATCTGCTTTTGTTTGGCGTGTTCAATCAGCAGTTTGGTCAAATCGGGGTAACGCAGCGAGCGACTGTTTTGCCCGAACAGTAGCGCGCTCATCATCACCGCCAGGATCACACCGATGATGACCAGCCAGACACCACCGGTTCGCGTTTCCCGTGACGGCGCGTCGCCTCGGTCGTTTGGATCGTTGGAACCGCGATTGGAACGTTTGTTGTCACTCATCAGAAATCGAAATCAGCATCGAAAAGTGGGAAAGACGTGATGTGGGCACTCAGAAACTAGTCGGATCCGTCCAGATCACACGCCATTGTTCGGTCCAATTGCAAATGGGACAACCCAGCGCGGTCCGGGCGTGCGGCAAGGTCGGGTCGTAACAATCCGGCGGATCGTCCATGATAGGGGTTTCAAAGGATTCTACCGGAGCTGATGGAACCGTTGCCGTGACAAAACTCTCTAACGCCCCCCCCAGCGAATCCGAATGGTCCGGCGATCGGTCCGAACGATCGACGGTGAATGTTGCGGTCCTGGGCGCGACCGGCAGCATCGGAACATCGACCGCCGAGGTGATTGCCCATTTGAATCAAATCGACCCGGAAAACGGCTGGCGGCTGTGGGCGGCCTCGGGGCACAGCAACCTGGAGGTTCTGGAGGAATTGGTCGGCCGGGCGGCACGCGACGGGGCTGCTCCGCAGCGAGTGATCCTTTCCGATCCGTCGGTGATATCACCCCAGGCGGCGGCGGAGCGATTTGGAACGTTTGGAATCCAGGTCGACGGTCTTCGATTCGGGGCAGAACAATTGGTCGACGCGGCGCGGGATCCGCAGGTCGACGTCGTGGTTGCGGCGATCGTCGGTCGCGCCGGGTTGGAAAGCACGGTCGCGGCGGTCCAGGCGGGAAAACGCGTGGCGCTCGCCAATAAGGAGACCCTGGTCGTCGCCGGGGGCTTGGTCAGCGAACAGGCCGCCAACTCGGGCGGGCAGTTGTTGCCGGTCGATAGCGAGCATTCGGCGATTTGGCAGTGCATCGCGGATTCACCCAGTCCCGCCAGGCGGCTGATTCTGACCGCCAGCGGGGGGCCGTTCCGATCGGCCAGTGCCGCTGAAATGCGAGATGCCACTCCGGAGGACGCCCTCGCACACCCCACCTGGCAGATGGGGCGGAAAATCTCGATCGATTCGGCGACGATGATGAACAAAGCGTTGGAGATCATCGAGGCCCGCTGGCTATTTGACGTGTCGGCCGATCAGATCGAGGTGATGATTCATCCCCAATCGATCATCCACTCGATGGTGGAGTTCCAGGACGGGTCGGTGTTGGCCCAGTTGAGCCCGCCAGACATGCGATTGCCGATCCAGTATGCTTTGACGCACCCCCGGCGTCTGGCCTGTCCGGCCCCACCGCTGGATCGCCGTCAGAGCTGGGATCTGAGTTTGGAGCCGGCGGATTTGGAACGATTTCCCGCGTTGACGCTCGGTTTTGAAGTCGCCCGAGTCGGTGGAACCGCCGGTGCCGTGGTCAATGCCGCCAATGAAGTGGCGGTCGGTCTGTTCCTGAGCGGCGAAATTCGGTTTACTGACATAGTTCCCCTGTGCCAAAAAACCCTCGAAAATCACACGTTCGAACAACGGCCCTGCTTGGCCCGTTTATTGGAACTCGACCACTGGGCACGCCAAGAAGCGCGGCGCTGTGCCGAACGCCTTTAGTCCACTCCCTTTGAATACATGAACGATATGATCAGCGACCTGTTCCTCCTCATTGCCCAATCCGAGCCGGATGGTCTGATGGCGCTGGGAGGTAGTATCCTGCTCTGGACGCGGGTGGCGCTGGGCATCGGCCTGGTCATTTTTGTCCACGAACTCGGTCACTTTGTCGCTGCCAAGACCTTCGGCGTGAAATGCGAAAAGTTTTACGTCGGGTTTGACCCGCCGCTGAAGATCGGTCCGATCAAGCTGCCCTCGACGCTGGGCAAATTCACCTATGGTGAAACCGAATACGGGATCGGGATCATTCCGCTGGGCGGCTACGTCAAAATGCTGGGCCAGGATGACGACCCGCGAAAAATGAAAGACGAAGCGGCCCGGGCGCGACAGTTGTCCGAGGATGCCGATTCCGAGGATGAGGAAGACCAGATCGATGGCGAGGCTGCTAAGGCTTCGGCAGACGAGCTGGCGGAATTGGATCCCCGCAGCTTGCCCGCCAAACCGGTCTGGCAACGCATGATCATCATGAGCGCGGGCGTGTTCATGAACGTCGTGACCGGCGCGATGTTCGCCGCCGTCGCGTTCCTGTATGGCGTGCCGTACACGCCGGCAGTGATCGGTGGTGTCACCCCCGGCGGTCCCGCCTGGCAAGCCGGCATCGACCCCGGCGGACAAGTCGTCAGCGTCGATGGCATGGACGACGCCCAAATGCACTTCCGCGAAATGCGCTCGGCGATTCTGCATGCGGGTTTGGAAACGCCGGATCGCCCGATCCCGTTGACCGTCGCGTTCGACAGCCGCAACGTCCAATACGAACTGGTCACCCAACCGCATCCGTTGCAGAAGCGATTCCGGATGATCGGAATCACCAGCCCGACGTCGACCACGTTGAGCGAGTCCGAAAACGCGGCACCGCGAAGTATTGCCGCGTCTGTGCTGACCGAGGCAGACCTTGGCGCGACGATCATCTCGTTCGACGGGACGGAGATCAACGAAAAGGCGATGGTGCCCGGGACGCCGTTTTTTGATTACCTGAATACCCATCCCGACAAGACCATCACCATCGGACTGCGCCGCGCCGACGGCAGCACCCACGAGGTCGAATTGCCGCCGCAACCATCAAAGTGGGTCGGAATTCGAACGGCCGTCGGCCCCGTGTCTGCGTTGGTGACCAACGGACCGGCCGAACAAGCCGGGTTGCAAGTCGGTGACGTGATCGAAGCCGTCGGTGAGTTGAAGTCACCCGATGCCGAGGAATTGGTATTGGCTCTGGCGCGTCGCCAGCCGATCGCGTTGACGGTGCGTCGCGGAGAGGAAACGCTGGACATCGAAATCACTCCCGATGATTCCCCGCAAACCCTCGCGCCCACCTACGGCACCGGAGACAAGGCGTCGGTCAATGCCTACGGATTCGCCTTCGACATGCCGGCCGTCGTTGCCGCGTTCAGCAAAGATCAGCTGGTCAAAGGCGACCCGCTGCAGCCGACCGACGAATTGAAAAGCATCACGCTGTTACAGTCCAACGAATATCCGGACGATTTCACATCGGGACCCTTGGCTGACTTGGTCACCGAGCTTTCCAAGGGATGGAAATTCGACGAAGTTCAAACCGCGGCTGGGTTCTTTGAGTCGATCCAATCGCTGCCCGAGGGGACGGAATTCAAAATCCTGGCCGAACGTGCCCAGAGTGGCGTGATCGTCGAATCGGTCGTCAAGCTGTCTGCCGATCAACGTGTCCGTTTCGAGCGAGGTTTGGGTCTGGTCGCGTCCGAGGAGATCCAAACGGCCGGATCGATCAAGGAAGCGTCGGTGTTGGGGATTCGCGAGTGCCGCCGTCGACTGGGCGAAGTCTTTCGGTTCCTGAACATGCTGGTCCACGGCAGTGTCAGCAAAGACCAGGTCGGCGGTCCGATCCGAATTTTCCAAGTCGCCGGCAGCGAAGCCGAGCGTGGAGTTTCGGCGCAATTGCTGTTCTTGACGATGCTGAGCATGAACTTGGCGGTGTTGAATTTCTTGCCGATTCCGGTCTTGGATGGTGGTCACATGGTGTTCCTGATCTGCGAAGCGATCATGGGACGGCGTGTGAACGAAGAGCTGGAGATGCGATTGACGCTGGTCGGCGGGTTGATGCTGTTGGCGCTGATGGTGTTCGTGTTCTTTAACGATTTGATCAATATCTGATCGGGTTCGTCGGCGTCCTTTCCAGGTCGCCGCGGGAGAGCTGTACGACGTCCTTTCCAGGTCGTCGCGGGAGAGTCCCGCGGAGCGACGGCCCGGAAGGGCCATCGTACGTATGGGCGGGCGGTCGGTCGGAGCGACGGCCCGGAAGGGCCATCGTACGGGCGAGGCTGCGTTCCGTATCTGCGGCCTTTGACGGCGTGACCGGAAGCAACGGTCGCCTCCAACATGCCTGTTGCGAGTGTCCTTCACGTTGCGAGCGTGGTTCATGTTGAGCGTGTCCGTCGCGGATGCGCGGGCGGCTGTTTGGGGCTGTCCACACATTCATGCCGGTTTGGTGCACGGGTCGCGCGGTGGCGTCGATATGACAGTTGTTCGATTAACCCTCGAATCGATTTTCAACTGACGACCCTCCCTCCCTATGTCGGTTGAGATCGCGGCGCATCGGAGCATCGACGTCTGCCGTCCTGACCCCAAAACTGTCTCACCAGGTCCGGTCGCTATGACCGGTCCAGAGAGAGTTGGGCAGACGTCGCTGCTCGCCCGCGATCCCATCCAACGAATCATCCAACTGCTCACCGCCTCCCAACCGGTAGCCGTTCGCTGATGCACTCCCGAGGGTTCTGATGATGGATGCGCTTGCCTCTCCCCTGCGCCGCGCGATTTTCGGGTCGATCGATGACTTCCCAGTCCAATCCAAGCGCCACTCCCTTTCTTAGGAGGCACCATGGCCAAAAAAGACACCTACCGCGTGGTCACACGCGGCCATGATGGTTCGTTGATGATTTCCGATTATCCCTCCATCGCCCCCCTGATGCAGTCGCACCAACAGATCGGCATCGATGATTGCAGCACCGACTTGGCGCTCCGCGGAATGCCCGTGTTTCGCGGCCTGATCGGCCCGATGCCCGAAGGCAAGAACATCGTGCGCTACGAAACGCCCGAAGTGTTTGAAGTCCTGACGAAAGAATGGATGAATGCCAAGCCTCGCAAACGACGGCGTCGCACCGCCGCGCAGATCGCCGAGGAAGCCGCGCTCGCATTAGAGCTGGAATCGCAAATGGCGTCCTCGTAGCGTCGGCGTCCACTCGTTCCCGGGCTCCGCCTGGGAACGGAGGTTTCCGGAGGCTTCGCCTGGGCTGCGCGAGATCATTCGATTCGTTCGCGTTTTATTGCGTCGGATGTTGGCGTTTTCGATTCCGCGAAAACCTCGAGGGATCAGCCATTTGGCGACAGCCTACGGGAATCCGTCGACGCTGGGGCCCGAACGCTTGCGCGAATCGGCTGATGTCTCCCGTGTTTCGTCGGCTGTTTGTGGCAGGAGCCACCATTACATTGCGTTCCAAGGCAGAGCCTTGGAACGAGACGCATGAGGCAGAGCCTTGGAACGAGAACGTTCGTGCGTGTTGGGCCCCTGGGGCAGGAGCGTCCTACACCGCGCCCAGCACCCGCTGGAGCACTTCGATGCGGCTGGGGTGCGGTGAAGTCGTCAGACCTGCCAGCGGCAACGTGACCGAGCCGTCACCGCGAATCGTGGTGTCTGCGTGATGCACACCGGGCACGGCGGCGGGCAGGTAGGCCTTGGCGATCGACTCGCCCGGATCGGGGCCACCGATTTGCAGGCTCACCGCGGAGAGGCTTCCGGACAGCCGCGTGCCGATTCGAATTGCGGGACGCGGCGGTTGAGAAAGTTCCGACTCGGAGACGTGATTGTTGCGCCAGCGCATCACGGTGTGCAGGTTCTGGTCCGCGGTCAGTCGCAGCAGCGTGACACGGGAGACGATCGGATCGTCACCGCTACCGATCGGCAATGCCGACTCGTTCCAACCAGCGATCCACCGCAACAACAACTCGCTGGCGATCGTTTCTTCGCCCGGCTCAAACGGTGCGTCCCCGACCACGACCACGGTGGATCGGCTGTGTCGAAAATGTTCGTGCAGCCGGTCGGCCTCCGATGCAGCCGCGCAGGGTTCGCCCTCGGCGTCGGAGGTTTCCCGGCGCAGCAATTCGTGCAACCGTGAAAGCAGCGCGATGCCGGGCGAGGGGGTGTACTCGATCGCCAATCCTGACTGGTTCAAGCGCTCTTTCAATCGCGGCGTCGCATGGTCCGGATTGCCGATCACCCAGGCATATTCGGCGCGGCGCACCGCATCACCCAGCGTGGTGCCGAGCAGTCCGTCACGCGCGATCGTCTGGTCGAGTGACCGGGCTGATGCGTCGCGATCGATCCGCAGTCGGATCTGCCCGCGTTTGACCATCGCGTCGAGCGTTTTGGCTTCCGCGATCGTGGCCCCGATGAAGTCCACGACTGGGGGCGTCTTGAGCGAAAGCGATTGACGCAAGGCGTCCCAATTGATCGTCTCGATCGGCTGCGATTCCAACCTGGCCGACGGCGGGCGGATGGCGGACGCGAAGGCGACCTGGGCCACATGGCACGGCACGTCGGTTTCTCCGCTGATGGGATCGACTCGCAGGTCGTCACAACACAGCGGGCAAAACGGACAGACGATCGGATCATTGGACATGATTGTCCCCGCTACGCCTTGGGGGTCTTGCGCAGTTGCAACCATTCGCTGTGGAAGGTGCCTTCCTTGTCGACCCGCTGGTAGGTGTGGGCGCCGAAGTAGTCGCGTTGAGCCTGCAACAAATTGGCGGGCAAGCGGGCCAGTCGGTATCCGTCGTAGTAGCACAGTGCGGTGCTGAATGCCGGCACGGGGATTCCCATCACCGAAGCGACCGCGACGACCTTGCGCCATTTTTCTTGGGCGTTTTCGACGGCGTCTTCAAAGTACTTGGCCAGCAACAGGTTTTCCAACTTCGGATCGGCATCGAAGGCTTCTTTGATGCGGTCGAGGAACTGGGCGCGAATGATGCAACCGCCACGCCACAGCAGTGCGGCGGCACCGTAGTCCAGGTCCCAATTGTGTTCCTCCGAAGCGGCCTGCAGTTGGACAAAGCCCTGAGCGTAGGAAACGATCTTTGATGCGTAGAGGGCTTGGCGAACGGCTTCGACGAATTCGGCTCGATCGCCGACCAGCGATTGTGCGATCGCACGCATTTCCGGGTTGGAGGATTCCGAGGGGCCGTTGAGTGTTTCGCTGGCTCGGACGCGGGCCTCTTTCTGAGCCGACAAACCGCGGGCGAAGACGGCGGTCGTGACCAGCGTGCTGGGGACGCCCAAGTCGAGCGCCAACTGGCTCATCCATTTCCCCGTGCCCTTGGCGCCGGCGACGTCCATGATCTTGTCGACCAGGAAACCGTCACCGCCCTGGTCATCTTTGACGCTGAAGATGTCGCGGGTGATTTCGATCAGGTAGCTCTGCAGTTCGCCGTCGTTCCACTGGTCAAAGACGTCGTACAGTTCGTCGTTGGTCAATCCGCCCAGCTCACGCAACAACTGGTAGGCTTCGCAAATCAGCTGCATGTCGCCGTATTCGATGCCGTTGTGCACCATTTTGACGTAGTTGCCGGCACCGCCGCTGCCCAACCATTCACAGCAAGGGATGTCGTTCTTGGGGCCGACCTTGGCAGCGATCGACTGGAACATCTCTTTGATGTGCGGCCAGGCTTCGGCCGAACCGCCGGGCATCAAACTGGGGCCCTTCAGTGCCCCCTCTTCGCCGCCGCTGACGCCGCATCCGACATACAGCAGCCCGGCTTCTTCGACCTGCTTGGTGCGTCGCTCGGTGTGCACGTAGTATTCGTTGCCGCCGTCGATGATGATGTCGCCCGGTTCACAGTGCGGCAGCAGTTGTTCGATGATGGCGTCGACGGCCGGTCCGGCTTTGACCAGCATCATCAGTTTGCGGGGGCGTTTGACGGATTTGACAAATTCCTCGATCGAGTGTGTGCCGACAAAGTTTTTGCCTTTGGCACGCCCGGCGATCAGCTCGTCGACCTTGCTGGTCGTGCGGTTGTACACGGCGACCTTGTACCCGCGACTTTCCACGTTCAGGGCCAAGTTCTCGCCCATGACTGCTAGACCAATCAAACCGAAATCGCAATCGCCGCTCATGTTTACAAACTCATTGGGAAGGTGGTTTCCAGACCGTCAGGCCAGATTCTACGGCAGACCAAAAAAACCGAAAGGGCGGGGAAAATCAACGTCGGCGGAAGGTTTGGAGAGCTAGGATAAAACCGATACGGTATGGCGTTTGCACCGCCCTTGTGTGCCCAGCCGAACCGGACCGGCAAATCGTTCCCGGCTGCCCATCACGTCGCCGCCTCGCACTCCCGCCAGGGAGGGTTGTGTGGCTTGTGTAGACGGCGATGCCCCACAAGGGGGCCATTGGGGGCGACCGATTTGCACCAATTCCTATTCCCTCGCGGTAGTTTCTTGCCGATCCGGCCGCGACTGATTACTGTCAACAGCAAGTGACTTTTCCCCTGCGCCTCCACAACCAGCGCCTCCACACTCCGGCCGCGTTTTGAAATTGGTTTCACCGATGACACGTCTTTTCCGCACCTATTTGCTTGCCGCGCTCGCCGCAGCCTTCTTCACGTCTGGATCCAGCGTCTACGGCCAGGATAACGGCGGCGGTGGCGGCGGCGGAACCAACATCAACTTTGCCCAGCCGATCGCTGGCGTTGATATCGATGCCCAAGGCGTTTTGAAAGTCCGCCAATTCGATCCGCGTGTCGCTCGGCAGCGTCTGATGGCCGCCCGCCAGATGCGTGACAACGACCTGATGCGTGGTAGCAAACTGCGAAAAGTCTCGCTGCAACGCATGGAAGCGGCACTCCAGGAACAACTCGCCGCCGGAGGGGCGATCGGTGACGATTTGAAAACCCTGGCGGGTCTGACCTCGATCCAATACGTGTTCTATTACCCCGAAACGCGGGACATCGTGGTCGCCGGGCCGGCCGAAGGTTTTGTCGCCGACCCCACCGAACGCTTCGTGGGGATCGAATCCGGTAAGCCCACCGTGCTGCTGGAAGACCTCGCGACCGCCTTGCGTGCGTTTGCCCCAGGGCAACCCGCGACCGGCGTGATCAGCGTGTCGATCGATCCGACCCAGGAGGGGCTGCAACGGATGCAGCAATTCCTCGCTTCGGTCCGCGGCCGGGTTCAACCGAGTGACGCGGCGCGGTTGGCCGTCGGTTTGAAAAACAATTTGGGGCTGCAAGACGTCACGATTCGCGGGATCCCGACCGACACGCACTTCGCCCGCGTGCTGGTGGAAGCGGACTATCGCATGAAACTGATCGGGATCGGCCTGGAACGGTTGCCGATGCGATTCCAAAGCTACGTCGATCGAGCGAACCCGTCGGCGGTCGCGGCCAACGCCATGGAACGTTGGTATTTCCAGCCTCGATACGACGGCATCGCGGTCAGCGAAGACGGCTTGGCGATGAAGATCAACGAGCGTGGCGTCGAACTGGTGGGTGAGAACGAACGGGTGTCCGGCGGAAAACGCACGATCACCCGTCGCGTCAACAAAGCCAGCCAAGCGTTCTGCCAAGAGTTCACCGACAAGTTCCCGGCGATCGCCGACCAGGTGCGGGTCTATGCCGAATTGCGTCAGCTGATGGACGTTTCGATCGCGGCAGCCTACATCCAGGAACAAGATTTCTACGGGCAAGCGGAATGGGCGATGCCGGTCCTGGGGAATGAATCGGCCCTGACCGTGCAAACCTACACCGCACCAGAACAGGTCGAAACAGCCGTCAACGCGGTGTGGCGCGGCAACACCTTGATGACTCCCCTGGGCGGTGGCGTGCAAATGATGCCCCGCAAAGCGCTGGCCAAAGAGACGTTGGTGGTCGATCGTGAAGGCCGAAACAACGAAGTTAAACAGTCCGCCGGCCCGTCCGATCTGAAGGACGGTCAATGGTGGTGGGACTGATCCATCCGTTTCGCTGATTGAAGTCGACACGTCAGATTTGTGTCGCAACCGCAAAATCACGCTACACTGGCCGTCGGGAAATACGTTCTCGCGGCCAGTGTTTTTTTATGAAATACGAGTCACCCTCGAAATCGTCCGATCCTCTCAATCGGATCGACGCCAGCGAACATGACTTCGCCAAGAAGGGGTTGGTGGTCGTCTACGACTCGCTGCAGGAGTGTCCGTATCTGGACGGAAAAGTAGCGCGGATGCCGTTGGAGTATCCCAAACGCCGGGTTTCGCCGGACGACCTGGATCGGCTGTTGCGACTCGGTTACCGTCGCGCCGGAACCATGCTGTACCGGACTCAGTGTCCTGATTGCAACGAGTGCATTGCCACCCGCGTGGACGTCCGACAATTTCGCTTGACCCGTTCGATGAAACGGATCCTCAATCGGTCCGATCGGGAGTTGGAGGTCGCGTGGGGCAGGGTGCAGATCGATGCGGAGCGATTGCGGTTGTTCAATGGGCACCGAGCGGCGCGGCAACTTTCGCAACGCGGGCCTGCGGATTTGGCCGATTACCACGAGTTTCTGGTCGCGACCTGCGTCGAAACGGCGGAATTAACGTTCCGCCTGGGTGGGAAACTGATCGGAATCTCGATCGTCGATTTGGGCCGCGATTCGCTCAACGCCGTCTACACCCACTTCGACCCCGTCTTCGGACGCTATTGCATCGGCACCCTGGCGGTGCTCAAGCAGATCCAGTGGGCCATCGAAACCGAACGAACGTACGTGTATTTGGGCCTGTTCGTCGCCGAAAACCGTCACCTGAATTACAAAGAACGTTTCCGTCCCCAGCAACGACTCTTGGACGGTGTTTGGCAGACGGTCGCGGAGGCCAATGGCCCTGATGCAGATTGAGACATGTTGCAAATCAATACACTCGCGCTGCAGCATTTTGCTACGCTTGTCAGCTGCGGGATGAACCGTTTGTGGCCGAATGAGAAAAATTCGTCATTGGCATGCTTTTTTCATAACGGGCTGGTGGTGAAGGAACCTCCCGGCAGCCGCAAACCGGAAACTGCGTTGTTAACATCCGCCCAATGCCGCGCGCCTTTAGGGCTCCGGAGCCACCACACGAACCCCGTCAGGAAATACGTGATGAGTCGACCCCATCGCATTGCGAGCTTGGCTTGCGTCGTTGCAATCACGATTGCCGTGTTCACGTCGACCGCAGATCATTGTTGCATGGCAGCCCCACCGGCCGACCCAACCCGGGCGGATCAAGCGATCAAGGCCGGGGAGTTTTCGGTCGCCAAATCGCTGCCTGCCGAAACCATACCCGGCACCCGTGACCGCTGGCTGGCCCAGGTGGCGAGCGCTCAATCGCTTTCGGGCGAATCGTCGGCCGCTGCCGCCACGGTGCGACAGATCGAAACACCGGCTGATCGCCAAAGCGTCCTCAACAATTCGATGGGTGCCGTTCGCCGCGGGGCACCTCAGGGTGGCGGCAGCTTTGCCGATTTTGATTCGCTGATGAATCTGATCGAGACCACCGTCGTTCCCGACACGTGGGAAGCGCTCGGAGGCAATAGCACGATGGCACCGTATCCCCAAGGCGTTTACGTGGATGCCGCTGGGACGGTTGAAATCGCTCACTTGCCCAGTGATGACCAATCACTTGCCAAGGGGGCGATCGCCAATCTGGACGCGCTGTTGGCCGCCGATCTGGAATCCCAGACCCGAGACTGGCGTGCCCCCTCCGAAATGCGTTTCGTTTCGCTGCGACGATTGCGAGACGAGATCACGGCGCGACGGATGACCGGTGTACCGCTGGGCGACAGTCTGTTGAATCTGGCCGGCCTCTCTCGCGTTCAGTATTTGTTCCTGACCGATGACGACATCATTTTGGCGGCTCCGACCAGCGGGATCGATTTGGATCGCGGCTGGTATGTAGACCGCCAGTCGGGACGTGCGACCTTGCGAAGCGATTTCCTGGCTCGTTGTCTGGCCGCCAGCCAAGCCGGTACACCGTTCGGATGCACGATCGATCCGACGCCGGCGGGAATGCAAGCGGCGATGGAGGTCGCCGGTCAGATTCGTTCGGGCCAAATCCCGATCGGCAAATCGGCTGACCAGCTGCAGAGCGCACTTGGGATGCAACGCGTCGAAGTGTTCGGTGCCGCCGGTGACACCTCGGTCGCGTTGTTGATGGTCGAAGCCGATCGCCACATGAAACAACTGGCTTTGGGCCAGCAACCGATGCCCGAAGGTGTCGCCAACTACCTGGACGTGGTCGATGACATGATCGACCAAGGGCCGCCCAACGGGTTGCTGTTACGGTTGTGGTTCACGGCCCAACGACAAGCGGTTCGCTGCGACAGCGAAAAACGTGTTTTCGAAATCGCCGGCAATGCCGTTCGGCTGAGCGGTGAAAACCAACGGGCATTGGCCGACGGTGGACGCGGCGATGTCACGGTCGATCCGCGCAGCGCACAGTTCGTCGCCGGATTCAACCGAAACTGGGCTCGCATCCGTGACCAGTACCCGGTCTATGGAGCGCTGGAATCGCTTTATCGAGTCGCAGCGGTTTCGCACTTGATCGACCGGTTCGGGGCCGAGGGCGTGCACCGCGATCTGGCTTCGGCGTTGGCGTCCGAAGACGAAGCGCGGGATTGGAATCTGCCGGCACCTAAACAGGTCGAATCGATCGCGACGATGCACACGGTTCGCAAAGGAAACAAGCGACACCACGTGTTGTTGGCCAGCGGTGGTGTATCGGTGGCGACCGACGCGACGGTGAAGTCGGCCATCGCAACCTACCCGACACTTGATGGGCACGCGTCCCTGGTCCGACAACGACCGGTCGCGGTGAATCATTGGTGGTGGGACGGCCGGTAGGGCGGCAGGGCGCGAAACGTATCGTGGCGACTGATCCATTTTTCTTTTCTGGCGGGGGCAACGATGTTGCAACAACGAATGGGTGTGAGATGTTTCGGTGGTTTGATCCTTGTCGCCGGCTGTTTATCGCTGGTCGGACAATCGGCATGGGCGGTGTCGCCGGAGTCGATCGCGGCGGGAAAACAACTGTTTGAAAAGAGCTGGTCGCCGCAGAACCCGGCCCTGATGGGCAATGACGGATTGGGCCCGCTGTTCAACGGCCAATCCTGTGCGGTCTGTCACCGACAAGGCGGCATCGGGGGCGCCGGGGAGGCCGAATTCAACGCCAAATCGATCAGCATCGAATCGATGCGCGTCTCCGGCGGACCGATCAATCCCGATGTCATTCGCCAGGCGATCCGTGGTTTCCACCCGGGCTTCATCGATCCCCAAGCCGGCATCGTCAATTCGCTGTCCCTGGCGCATCACGGCGGCACGTCTGCGTTCGCCGCCTCGCGTGACGCGTTGATGCAAAAAGTCCCCGCCCTGTTCAGTGACAACGGCGGCTCGGTCAATGCCGCCGAAGTCCGACTGGCCAACGCGACGCCGATCTTGTACTCGTCGACCGACGGCAACTACCAAACGACGATCCGCGCCCGCATGTTCCAGCGAAACACGACGCCGCTGTTCGGTGCCGGGCTGATTGATCAAGTCACGGTCAAGCAGCTGCGGGCGGTCGAACGAGAACAGACAAAGCACCCGGAAATCAGCGGCCGGCTTTCGACGTTGGCCAGCGGCGGCGTCGGCCGGTTCGGTTGGCGCGGGAACGTGGAAACACTGTTGGATTTTTGCGACCAGGCCTGTGCGGCCGAAGTCGGACTGGAAACGCGCCGGATCAACCAACCCGCCGATCCGATGGCGCCGGCGTATCGCAACCCGACCTACGACATCTCGGATGGCCAGATCAAAGCGATCGCCGCCTTCGTTGCCGCCTTGCCGGCACCGAAGCGAGAGATCCCCCAGGACTCCGATCGACGCTTGATGGCCGCACGCGGCGAACAAGTTTTTGCCTCGATCGGCTGTGCCGTCTGTCATCGCCCGACTCTCGGTCCCGCGGCGGGCATCTACAGCGACTTGCTGCTTCACGACATGGGGCCGAACTCCTATGACCTCAATCCGGCTGACCCGTACATCGTCCGTGCAACGCCGGTCACGCGGATGGATTTTGCCGTCGATTCCGAAACGACGGTGTCCCGCACCATGGTCGATGACACCGTCATGGGAACCGCTTATTACGGTGGAAAGTATTCGATGGAGCCTGGGTCGACGAGCACCATTGGCGGACAGTCCTCAAGCGTCAATACGGCGGCGTCCAGGTCCGCGATTCCGGTCCGGCCGAGCGTCGTGGTTTCACGCTATGAATATCGCTTCGAAGCCGCTCCCGTGCCGCCGATGACCCTGCGTTTCGTCAACGCAGAGAGTCAATCGAAGTCGTGGCAAACGACCAAGAGCGACACTCAGTTGGTCGAAAACAGAGTGAATCGCGACAATCGAGAACGGACCGCTTCGGGACGCGACACCTTTACGACCGAGAACACAACGACGACGACTCAAAACATTCGTCAGACCCGCACCGATTACACCCGGTTGCACCTGGAGCCGACATACTTCACCCAGGAATGGAGGACGCCACCGTTGTGGGGCGTGCGTGATACGGCCCCCTACATGCACGACGGTCGCGCCGAAACCCTGCTCGAAGCGATCACCATGCACGATGGGGAATCCCAAGGGACGCGGGATCGATTCTTGACGATGCCGCTGGAAGACCGGCAAGCGGTGATCGAGTTCCTCAACACGTTGGTCGCGCCGCCGAATGCGCCTCAGCCGACGAGTTAGTTGGGAGTTGGGAGTTGGGAGTTGGGCAGCGCCGTTCTGGCTCCCCATCATTCTGCCCCGTATCATTCTGCCTCCTTATCGTTTTGCCGCCATCGTTTTGCCGCCCATCATTCCGCCGGTCCGCGCGCTCAAATAGGGATCGACGGGCCGCTCGCTGACGCTTCCCGCTGGCATTTTGCTCGTTGTTTTGCCGCCTGACGCCGCCGATTACCCGACCAACGCGACGAACTGGTCGACATGGTCGGTGGTCGTGGCAAACGAGGTCACCAGTCGATACAACCCCTGGCCGGGTTCCAGCTTGGATTCGAATTCCTCGGGGACCGGCCAAGGATAAAATCGAGCCCCCTGGTCTTTCAGCCGCTCGGCCGCGGCTTTGGGCATCGTGACGAACAATTCGTTGGACTGGCACGGCCAGGCGATCGAAACGTGTTGCGAGTTTGCCAGTCCATCGGCCAAGCGATCCGCCATCGCATTGGCGTGCCTCGCCAGCCGAATCCAAAGGTCGTCGTCCAGGTAGGCGTGGAATTGTGCCGCGATGAAGCGTGTTTTGGAAAACAGCTGGGCGGCGCGTTTCCGAATGAACGGCAGTTGTTTGGCGCGGGCGGGATCAAAGAAGACGAGCGCTTCGGCACACCAACAACCGTTCTTGGTCGCCCCGAACGACAGCACGTCGACGCCGCTTTTCCAGGTCATTTCGGCGGGCGTTGACCCCAACCGGACCATGGCGTTGGCGAAGCGTGCCCCGTCCATGTGCAGCGGCAATCCGAAGGCGTGGGTGTGTTCGGCGATCGCCCGGACTTCCTCGTTGCTATAGACCGTTCCGACTTCGGTCGCTTGTGTCATGCTGACGGCCATCGGCTGGCCGTGGTGGACGAATTCGGGATCAAAACGTTCCAGCCCACGACGCAGCGCGGCGGGGTCGATTTTGCCCAAGGGGCCGTCGATCGGGGCCAGCCTTGCGCCGGAGGTAAAGAATTCCGGTGCCCCGCACTCGTCTTCGATCAAATGGGCTTCACGATGGCAAAGGACAAAGCCGCCGGGGCGATTGACCGCCGAAAGGGCCAACGAATTCGCGGCCGTTCCGGTGCCGACGAAAAAGACCGCGACTTCACGTTCGAACAGGTCATTGAAACGCTGTTCGAGTTGTCGATCCAGTTCACTGGCCCCGTAGGCGGGAGAGAAGCCTTCGGAGTGGCGTTGCAGTGAGGCGGCGATTTCGTCTGCCGCGCCGGCCCAATTGTCGCTGGCAAAAAACATTGCGTGCTGGTCAGTAAAAAGAGGGAACTAAGGTCGTGACATTCGTTTCCGCCGGCAGCAGTGTTTGTACTTTTTCCCACTGCCACAAGGGCACTTGGCATTCCGCCTCACCCGCTTGCGACGCCGCGTGACACCGGCCAGAAAGCTGCGTGTGTTCTGGCGATACATCTGTTGCATCATGTCGTAGATCTTCGGCGCCTTGGACTGCAGCACCTCGGGGGCTTCGAAGAAGTACTCCGAGAGGACCGCGAAGTACTCCGCTTCATTCGTGTAGGCGTATTGATCGATGTGGTGGCGGCCCTCGGGTTTATTCTTCAGCTCTTCGCCGATCCACTGAATCCAGGGGCCGATCGTCGCCAGACTCGCACCCGGCGGCAGACCGTCGACGCTGCCGTCAGCCTTGTCGACCAGGTGGGCAAATTCGTGGATGCCGACGTTGCGTTTGTCGTCGGGGTTTTTAAACCCCGCCCACAGATCGGGTTTGGACAGGATCATCACGCCACTCAAATGGCCCACACCGATCATGCCCAACGTCCGCCGGTCGACGTCGTCGTGCTCGCCCGAGGTGCTGTAGTCGTCGCCGAACGCGCTCGGATAGATCAGCACTTCACCCAGTCCTGAGTATTCCCAGTCGTCGAATCCGAAAACTGGAATGATCGCGCTGGCGGCGACCAGGGCGCGCGTCGTGTCATCGACGTCGGTGCGGATGCCGGTGATCGGGGTTTCGTCAAGAAAAACTTTCACCAGATTGCGAAACCGTTCCCGCCCGGCATCGTCCAGGGCACGGTAGTAATCGACGTACCGGTCGAGCGCGGTTTCCAGCTCCGCGGGAAAGGGTTCGGCCATCACTTGCAGCCGACGCAGCGTCTTCCGTCGCCACCACCAGTACGCCAGCGGTGCCAGCGGCAACCCGATCAACCAAAACGGTGATTTCAAGGACAGTAGCAGTGCCGCGCCGCCGATCAGCGCCGAGATGACGACGGCCAGCCGCTGGTTCGCGCGATCGGATTGTGCGGTTTCGAGCATCGAGTTGCTGCGGCCGGGAGAGGGTAAGAAGATTTTGGAGGTAAGAAGATTTTGGAGGTAAGAAGATTTTGGAGGTAAGAAGATTTTGGAGAGCGCGGGGGGAGACTTAATCGCTCATTTTCCTACCTCCAAAATCTTCTTGCCCATTTCATTCGTGCGGTCGGTCGCTTTCATCGTAACGCCCGCCGGTTCACCGTAGCGGCAAGGGGAACGTTTTTCGCTCCGAAGTTTGGCCGGGTTTCGCCCGGTCTCGGATTGGCTGACAATGGCGTCGCTTCCCTTCCCCAAAACAGGACCATCTTCAGCTATGACCGAGCCCCGTCGATTTGCCGGCGAAAAAAGCGTCGCCGCGTTTGAACAAGCCCGCAAACTCATGCCCGGTGGCGTGAACAGCCCCGCGCGCGCGTTCGGCGCCGTCGGAGGCACGCCGTTGTTCATCGACCATGCCGAAGGCCCCTATCTGTTTGACATCGATGGTCGGCGATACATCGACTACATCGGATCCTGGGGACCGATGATTTTGGGGCACCGTCCGCCGGCCGTGATCGACGCGATTCAAAAGGCGGTCGCCAAGGGGACCAGTTACGGGGCGCCGACCGAGGCCGAATCACGACTGGCCCAGCAGATCATCGACGCGGTCCCGAGCGTGGAAAAAGTCCGGCTGGTCAACAGCGGAACCGAAGCGACGATGAGTGCGATTCGCGTGGCACGCGGAGCGACGGGGCGACACAAGGTCATCAAGTTTTCGGGTAACTACCACGGCCATGTCGACAGCCTGTTGGTCGCGGCGGGCAGTGCCGCGGCCACGCTGGGCGTTCCCGATTCTCCCGGTGTCACCCCCGGAGCCGGCCAGGACACGATCGTGCTGGAGTACAACGATTGTGAGGGCGTGAAAAAGGCGTTTGCCGCACACCCCGGCCAGATCGCAGCGGTGATTTTGGAACCGGTCGTCGGCAACATGGGGTGTGTCCCCCCGACGATGGAGTTTTTGGAAACGCTTCGCCAGGAAACGCTTTCAGATCATTCGATTTTGATCTTCGACGAAGTGATGACCGGATTCCGGTTGGCCTTCGGCGGCGCCCAAGAGCGGTTCGGTGTCGTGCCCGACATGACCACGCTGGGCAAAGTCGTCGGTGGTGGGATGCCGTTGGGCGCCTATGGCGGTCGGGCGGACATCATGGACAACGTCTTGCCAGCCGGCAAAGTCTTTCAGGCCGGAACGCTTAGCGGGAACCCGGTCGCGGTGGCGGCCGGCAGCGCGACACTTGAGCAGTTGGCCGAGGATCCGCCCTACGAACAACTCGATCGCATGGGGGACCGATTGGCCGACGGATTGCACACCGCCGCGGCCAAGCACGGTCTGCCCCACCAAGTCCAACACGTCGGCAGCATGTTGACGTTGTTCTTTAACGCCCGCCCGGTGACCAATTGGCCCGAAGCGGATCGCAGCGATCGGGAAGCCTTCGGACGTTACTTCTGGGGGCTGATCGAGAAGGGCATCTACATGCCATGCAGCCAATTCGAAGCGTTGTTCTTCAGTAATCTGCACACCGAAGCCTTGATCGACGAAACCATCGATGCGGCGGACAAGGTGATGGCGGCGCTGTAAGGTCCTGTTGATTTACCAGCCCGCGGCGCGAGGCTTTGTCCCTAACCCCGTAGCGGAAGCCGCCAAGGCTTTCGTCTCGCAGCAGTTCCTTCCTCGTTCCAAGGCTCCGCCTTGGAACGCACTTTCGGTGTGGCTCCCGCCACACGCGGCGTTGTGCCCCTGGAGAGGCGGAGCCGGGGCTGCACAAAACCGTCCGAATTGTTCGCGTTTTCGTCCGTAGGATTTTGGCGTTTTCGATTCCGCGTTACCCTCTTGGGATCAGCCGTTTGGCGCCAGCCTACGGGCCCTCCTAGACGCCGGGGCCCGAACGCTTGCGCGAATCGGCTGATGTCGCTCGTGTTTCGTCGCCCGATGTCTGCTGCGAGTCGACCATCCATGCGGAATGATTTCGTTCAAATTCTGAATCACCACAGATTCCAGATCTCGCGCAGCCCAGGCGGAGCCTCCAAGAACTCCCGTTCCCAGGCGGAGCCAGGGAACGAGCGACGGGTGAAGGGGCAGACGCCTAAAGGCTAGATAGCACCATCCCTACGGCACGTTTTCCGGTTTGGCGATCGGCAAGGTGACCACCGCCGAAGTGCCTTGGCCGGGGGCGGAGCGAAAACTGAGTGATCCGCCGAGTTGAGAGACGACGTTGCGGGTCAAGTAGAGCCCCAGGCCGATGCCGCGACCGGGTTCTTTGGTGGTGAAGAACGGGTCGCCGACGCGGCCGAGGACTTCATCGGTCATCCCTTGGCCTTGGTCGGTCACGATGAATTCGACATTCCGTCGGTCGAGTCTCGATTCGACCCGCACACGGCCCTCGGCCCCGCTGGCATCAAGGCCGTTGTGGATCAGATTGCGGATCGCCTGGGCGACTGCTTCTTCGGGCATCCATAGCGTCTTGTTTTCGACCGCTTCGGTTCCATCGACGACGTCCACCCGGTGCGGGTCGCGTACGCCTTCCAGTGTGGCGTCGATCAGTTCGCCGACGGTCGTGCGAAACCATTCTTGTGCCATCGAGTCGCCGGCGGCGCCGCGCATGCGTTGCAGAATGTGTCGGCACAGATCCAGTTGATGGTCGATCAGTTTCAAATCTTGGTCGACCGTGACTGGTTTATCGACGCCTTCCAGGTGGCGTGACAATTCGCGGGCGACGACATCGATGGTCGAAAGCGGGGTGGCCAGTTCATGTGCCGCGCCGGCGGCCAAAGTGGTCAGCGATTCCAGTTTGCGATCGGCGGCTTTGGCCAGTTGGTATTCGCGCAGCTGGCGTTCGCGCGCCCGCAACAGACCGCTGGTTCGGGTGACGAAGTAGGTGACGACCGACGCGCAGGTGCCGAAGGCCAACATCAGTCCGCCGGTGCGAAGATCAAATCCTCCCGAGACGGTTTCGCTGCTGAGTTCTTTCACGGGAACGCTGTAACGCAGAATCAGCGCGTAGCCGAGCGTGGCGACGACGGTCAACGACCAAGCGGCCTTGGGCCAGATCATCACTCCGCCGACGGCGAGATTGACGAAGTAAAAAAAACTGAACGGATTCGCCGCACCGCCGCTGTAGTAAAGCATCGCGGTCAGAGTGGCCAGGTCCAGCAACATCAACCCCAGCGCGACCTTCTGAACCTGCGGCGACCCATCATGTTCCAGCGCCGCCAGCTCTTGATCGGAATCCAGGCGCGCGGGATTGGGCGGCATTGATTCCGAGACCGGGGATTCTTCGGCCCGGCGCCCGACGATGCGATGCGTCTGCTGTTGCGGGGTGTTGTAGCGCCGCAGCCACACGCCGTAGATCAGATTGGTGACGGCGGTCAGCGCGACCAACCCCAGCAGCGGTGCGTAGGGCAGTTGGACACCGATTCCCCACCCGGCCAACAAGATGGTCACCAATTGCCCGGCAACGGCAAATGAGCGTAGATGCAGCAGCCAGGCCGAAGAACCGAGTCGGGCGGAGGGAAGCAGCGGGATGGCGAGACGGACAGGGGGCTGATTCACGGCATCAGTGATCGATGGCAGTTTCGTCGGCCGAGCGGTTGTGTTGTTCGCGCAATTGATTCATCGTTTCGACGATCGCTTTGGCTTGCAGATGAATCGCGGTCTTTCCGTCGCCACGCCCCATCGCTGCCAAACCGTCTTGTTGAAACTGGTCGATCTGTTGCCAATCCATCATCCAGTTCTTCAGTTTCGCAGCCTCGCGCAATTCGGCCACCGTTTTTCCCAGCCGGTCAAAAAGCGTTTGATCCGGTTTGGCCATGTAGCGGCGATACGGGGCGTTGCCGCCGTAGGCTTTGGGAATCCCGCCGCGTTCGCCACAGCCGGACAGGGTGCGCCGCCGCGTCTGTTTCTTCAAGTTGGAATAAAAGGTGGCGGCGACGACGCCGGAGATCAACGCGCCCAAGAGCGTGATGATCATCACCCCGTCATTGAGTCGCAGGAATAGGAACACGACCGACAGGATCGCCAGAAGGACGGCGACCACTAGCGAGACGACCATGCCACGATAAGCGGATGCGTCTTCGGAGACGGGTTTGGCAGGAGCTTTTTTGTCATCGATCAACGGGCCTTCGGTGACGGTGGTCACGACGATCGTGGTGTTGTCCGGGCCGCCGCGAAGATTGGCCAGATCGACCAACACCTCGACCGCCAATTGTTCCGGCAAACAATCCAACAAGGTCGCCATTTCGACGTCATCGACCTGCCCGGACAACCCGTCGCTGCACAATAGGAACTTGTCGCCCAATTCCAATTCGAAGGGGCCTTCGATGTCGATTTGCACCTCCGAATTCGGACCCAGCGATCGGGTGATGACGTTTTTCGGAAGCGCCTGGCCGAGCGCGCTGTCGGGATGCACCTGCCCACTGGCTTGGACTTCCCAGACCAGTGAGTGGTCGAAGGTCATCTGTTCAAACACGCCACGCCGCAGTCGGTAGACGCGAGAATCGCCGACATGGGCAATGATTCCGCCGATCGGCAGCAATGCCAACGTGCTGGCGGTCGTCCCCATGTTGTGGAACTCGGGATTCTGCTGTCCACGCTGGTAGATTTCCGCGTTGGCTTCGGCGACCGCGACGTGCAGTGAATTCTTCGCGTCGGGGATGGCGCCGCGAAAGTAGTTCATCGCGATCAGCTCGGCAGCCATGCTGCTGGCCAATTCTCCGGCGGCGTGTGCCCCCATGCCATCGGCAACGATGAACAAGTGTCCGCGATTGTCGAACCGCTCGCGCGACTGGGCCGGGATCACGGAGTACGAATCCTGGTTGTTGGTTCGGCGCATGCCGACGTCGGTGCGTGAGGCGCAGACGACTCCAGGGTTCCAAGATTCCGACACCGATGGTTTATCCAGCTGAGATGATTTAATGCAGAGTTGATTGGCTGTGGCCGCTGAGCGGCCGCGAATTGTTATTGTATTTGGATTTGATCGTCGTTGAATCATTTCCAACCGATCGAGCGTCCCCATGACTCGCTGAACACCTGTTCGGAAAGTGGTTGACGTTGTCGCGCCGATGCCTCGCGTTTGGCCAACTCCCGGGCGTTTTC
Source organism: Stieleria maiorica (assembly GCF_008035925.1). Classification (NCBI taxonomy): domain Bacteria; kingdom Pseudomonadati; phylum Planctomycetota; class Planctomycetia; order Pirellulales; family Pirellulaceae; genus Stieleria; species Stieleria maiorica. Next base: position 5,067,905 of record NZ_CP036264.1, on the reverse strand, counting down.
ATCGCTCGGCTCGGAGGTTTCGGGATAGCCGATCGCGATCGCGGTCGCCGGTTCAAATTCATCCGGGACCTGGTATTCGGTGCGGACTTGACTGAGATTCACCCCCGCCATCTGATGGACCTGCAATCCGATCGCGGCGGCTTGGAGGGCTAAATGGGCGGCGGCCTGACCCAGATCGTGCAGCGCGACACGATTCGGGTTCTCGTTGCGTGAAAACGTGCGTCGGTAGGCGGTCAGGACGAGGACGCCGGCATTGGCCGCCCAGGCTTGATTCGCCTCCATCAAGCAGCCGAGCATCTTTTGAAACTCATCGCTCTGCTCGCGGTGGGCGACGATCCAACGCCAGGGTTGCTCATTAAAACTGCTCGCCGCCCAGGCGGCGGCTTCGAAACACTGGGCGAGCTTTTCTTGCTCGACCGGGCGGGGGGCGAACCGGTAAGGGCTCCAGCGCTGTTCGATCGGAGAAACAAGGTCGCGCAGCGTGGGATTGGTTGTCATCGGAAACAGGGATCTCGTAGGGTCTGGGACGGACCCGATGGGGGTCACAGTGTCGCTTCGGACGCGTCAACCCTCTGGCGCTCGCGCCGCGGTCATCAGAGGGTACCCTCGCCAGCGGGTGCTACTTTCACAGCATACCGATTTTATCCCCGCATTTGTGGACCGCTGCGGTAAAAAAATCAGCTGCTTCGCCGTGAAAGCGACAAAAGCCCACGCTCGTGACGATTGGGAAAACCTGCCATTTCACGACGCAGCACTGCCAAGGCGTTTTGGTCACTCTGGAGGGCCGATCGCATGCAGCATCCCACCAATTCCTGGCTGATGCCGTCCGATGCCAAACCTGCCCCATAGGCGACCAGCGTTTCCCCCTCGGCCAATCGGAATTCCGACTCGAAGCACTCGATGTTCAGCGCCGTGCCGAGCGGTTTTCCGCCCGACTGTGTCAGGGGGCGATAGCCGTACTTGCCGGCAATCAACCCTGCGATGTCGCCGGTCGATGCCAGTTCCCCGTGACCGGTTTCCGGATTCAAACGGGCGTAGAGCAGCGAGACCAACTGGTCGGCGGTGTTGGTTTCCCACAAGGTGTCGTTGATCCGCTGAAGCATCTGGTGGGGTGTGTGTTGATAACCACTGTGCGCCGTCAGGGCCGCCCGAGCGGTCGCGGCGATCATCGCTCCACCGGCATGCGAGTCCATGGCCTCGGCCATCGCCAGGATCAACGAGCCATCGGGCAGGACATCCCACATGTGCCAACCGGTCGACCAGTCATGCGGTGATTCGATCATCCCGTCGACCAACCATCCCGGCGCCAACAGTTTGCCGACCGGCAGGGACGAGTATTGCCACGAGGCGATGTCGGTGACCGCTTCGACCGAACTGCGATTGCGTTGTTCGCGGCGGACCTGGGCGGCCGAAGAAAGTTCCAGCGTGAGCTGTGACGACGCCATTTGCGCGATCGCCGAATACGACTCATCCAATTCCTTCGGGGCGTCGGAAAACAACCACAGCGTGCCGATCGGCAAATCGCCCTTGTAGATCGCCGTGCAAACGGCCGCACCGAACGGCTCCGGCGCATTCCATGTCTCTGCCAGATGGCCCTGCAGGTCATCCATCAACACCGCGTCCTGGACCATCGCTTCCAGATCGGCGCGACTGCCGCGCAACATCCGCGGTTCGCTCTTCAATCGATCCGCCGGCAATCCGACCACCACGCGCGTCTTCAAATATTGCGTCTCCTCGTCCAGCATGTAGACCGCGGCGGCATCGAATCCGGTCGCCTGGATCGCCCGTTGCAACGTTTGGTGGATCGCATCGGAGGCCGCCTCGCTGCGGGTCGGGGAAAACTGGACGGTCGCGAGGCTTGCCAGTTCGATTTCTTGGCGGCGGACCAGCGATTGCAACTCCTCGATCTCGCTGGCCATCGCCCGCGCCACGCTGGCCAGCTCGGTTGCGGATTCTTTGACCACCGGAGGCTGGGCTTCGGCCGGATCGTTGGCCATCACATCCATTTGCACCGCCGGCAAGACCTGCACGCCTTCGGCCTTGTGGCGGTCGTCGATCCGCCATCCCGTCGCCGCGGAGAAGGCACTCCAAAATTGGTCGCTCGAAGACTGGCCGGGGCGGGCGGTGGTTTGAGCGTCTTCGCCCAGATGAAGTCGAAGGTAGGACGGTACAGGTGTGCTCACGAGAATCTGCTCTGGCAAATGGAAAGCGAATGACGGATGAAATCGATCGGAATCCCGAGTCGAACGCTGTCTGGCGATCCTTGCCGTAGGGGATCGAATCGTCATCGATCGCAATCGCGCTGAACGGATTTGCCAGCAAAGTTTCCGGAGTTTGCCAGCCAGCCGCCCTTTGCCGGAATGATCGTTAGCAACGTCGCAACTGGTGCTCAAAGCGAAATCCAGCACAGAGCGACTGTCCCGGTCGAACATAAAGGCAGGGTTAGTGCGATTGTTCCCGGGAAAAGGATGTCCCAATGATTCAGCTTGATTTGAACTGCGTTTCGGCATTGGCCAAGTCGCGCCGCGCCGCTGCGTTTGCCGCCTTGACGGTCGTGATGACCAGCTTTGCCGCCGCGCATCATCCCGACCGCGAGAACCAGACGGTTCGACCGCGCATCGACTTGATCGGCCCGCTGGGCAATCGATTGCATCCTAGCTATCGACGCGTCTATAACCGCCCGACCTACCTGGGCGGCAAGCTGGCGTACTTGATCGCCCCGACCAGCCAGGAAGCGATGGCGTGGCATCGTGCCGTCCACTCCGGCGGATACGAGCCGCCCAAGAAACATCTGCGGCTGGAACAGCATTACTTTTATCCCAAGCCGTACCACGCGCTGAACGTCGGACCGCGTCGCCCAAGTGATCGGTCGGCGGGAGTCGCGGCGGAGGTGGAGATGCTGGAAACGGAGCCGCTGCCGTCCCGTCACGACACCGGGAGCGATCCGCTGCCCGAGCCGGCCGCTGAGCCGGAGTTGGAGGTGCCAGAGTTGGACGGGCCTCAATTGGAACTGCCTGAGATCGAAGCGGGCGGCGACGTGCAGTCTTCCTCGGATGCCGGCGGGTTGTCCGCCTGGGAAGTCCACGTTTCCCAGTCCGCCCCGTTTGCGACCGGAACGACGATCGCTGAACTGGTCAGTGGTGTGAAAGCCGGCGGCGTGAAACGCGACGAAACTTCGGTTTCACGGCCATCGGAAACGCCACCGCAGCCGCTGGTCGACGCCGCCAAGCGGCCGATTTTTACGCCCAGCTGGCGAACTCGATAGAACTCCAGAATTATTGGCAGAACCGTCAAAGTTTACCAACTCTGCCACCGATACCCACTCTTGGACAAGGTTTCTCACGGTTTATGACGTAGTGAGCCTGAGTGACCTTGGTGGGGGGCTTCCGTTTGGACTGCTCGCGATTGACTTCATCATTCGATGTGATCCTCCTTCACGATCGAAGGGTGACCGAGGTCGCGGCCTAGGGAAGCTCAGGGCATGAATCGCTCGTTGTTTCGAATCGCTGCGCACCTGCAACTCGTTTTGGCGATTGTATTGGCGACTGGATGTACGCCGACACAACCGTTCTTTGTGAATGAGTCGCCGGATTTACAGCACTACCTTAACACTGCCACGTCGATCGAGTATCCCGACGTGGAAGTCGCCAGTATGCCGGCAGCGACCGAGTCGCTGCCGCCGCTGACGGTAGGCAATCATAACTACGAATTCTGGAACATGACGCTGGAAGAATGCGTCACGATGGCGCTGCAGAACGCGCGGTTCCTGATGACCACCGGCGGGACGGCAGAAACGCGCCAGAACATCGCCGCGCAATTCGTCAGCGGTTCGCCGGGGCAGTTCGGCAGTGTCTACGACGTCGCGCTGCAGCAGACGACCACCCAATCGATCCCGATCACGACCGACAGCAACGGCAACCGGTTGCTGCCGCGAGGAGCCGTCCGTGCCAACCAGATCGGTGGCGTCGAGGACGCGTTGGCCGAATTCGACGCGGTCGTCAGCGGATTCATCGATTCGTCCACCACCGACCGGCCCCAAAACGTCGGCAGCGGCAACACCATCAACCGTCAATTCACCGTCGCCCAAAACTCGTCGCAACAATCCGCGATCAGCAAACGGTTTGCGACCGGTGGCGTCGCGACGCTTCGACAGCAGATCCTCTACTCGCGAAACAACACCGAACTGAGCAGCATTTCGCGACTGTACGCCAGCGACTACACCGCCATCGTCGAAGCCCAAGTCCAACACCCGCTGCTTCGCAACCGCGGCACCTACATCAACCGAATCCCCGTGATGCTGGCGAGCATGAACGAGGACATTTCGATCGCGACGTTTGAACAACAAATCCGCAACCTGGTCCGTGACGTCGAAGTCGCTTACTGGGATCTGTACCTGACCTATCGAGCCGTCGCGACCGCCACGATCGCACGCGACAGTGCTCAAGCGACCGCCGAATTCACCAAACTGAACATGGACGCCGGCACCGGGACGATTCAGGAATTGTCGCAGTCGGTGGGCCAGTACTGGAACCTGCAACGCCGTCTGACCGCCGCGCTGAACGGGTCGAACTTGCCCGGTGACGACCGCTTCGGCGTCTATGGTCGCGAACGTGCCTTGCGGGAGCTGCTCGGCTTGACCGCGACCGACGGGCGACTGATCCGACCGATCGACGAACCGACACAGGCTCGTGTGGATTTCCAATGGTCCGACTCGGTCGCACAGATGTTGTACCTGAGCCCCGAGCTCCGCAGCCAAAAGTACACCATCAAACAAGCCGAACTGGAACTGGCCTTGGCCAAGAATCAAGTCCTGCCCGATGTCAACCTGTCGCTGTTGTATCGTTACGTCGGCTTGGGGGACACTTTGGGACCTCCGGGGCGTGACCGCGATCCGTTCCCCGCGGCAGGCAGCAGTGCACTGGCCAGTTTGACCAGTGGAGACTTCCAAGAGGGCGTGGTGCGTTTGGAGTTTTCCATGCCGGTCGGCATCCGACGTGAACTGGCGCGGATTCGAAACGCACAACTGACGCTCCGCCAGCGACAAGAGTTCCTGCAAGAGTCCGAGCGTTTGGCCGTCAGCCAGCTCAGCGACGCGATCGGCAAATCCGCCAGCCACTTCTCGCAACTGCAAGATGCGGCCAACGAGTGGCAAGCCGCCGAGCAAGAAGTCGACGCGCGGATGTTGGAATACCAAAAGGGGCTCAGCCCGGTGAACGTCGTGCTGCAAAGTCAACAGCGTCGCGCCGAAGCCCAGATTTCGTACTACCGTGCTCTGGTCGAATACAACAAATCGATCAACTACGTCGACTACCTTCGTGGCACACTGCTGGCCAACAGCAACATCGCACTGCGGGAAGGTCCCTGGAACAGCAAGGCCTATTGTGACGCGTTGGAGCGGGCACGTGAACGATCGGCTGGATACAAGTTGCAGTATGGTGTGACGCGACCGGGTGTCGTCCGACGCGGACCGGTCGGTGACGCCAACGCAGCGGTCGAGGTGATGGGCTTTAGCGATGCCAACGCCGGCCAGATCGTCTCGCCCGAACACGCCGGATCGATGGGGATGTTCGAAAAGTCCTACAACGAAGTGGCCCCGGTCGAAGACATGCCGCTGGAACAGTACGGATCTCCCAGCGAGATGCTCAACCCCCAGCCGATCAATCCGCCGGTGATTCCGGTTCCCGATCCGTCGGTGACGACGCCCGAGTCGGCGGCTCCGGCTGTGCCGTCCCAGGACAGCAGTATTCTGGTCCCCGGTCAGCCGTCCGGTTCGATCGCACCGATCAGCTACCAAACCGAACGTGTCACTCCAGCAGCCGCGGCCGAATCGGTCGCCACCGCCTCCGGGGCACCCGTTCCGGTCCGCCGAACCGCGGTCCCCAAAGCTCCAACTCCCGCCCCACCTCAAGTGGCACGCTGATCGCGACCACGCACTGGACATCGCTCCAGACATCAATCCATCCGTAGGGCGGAGGAATCGTGTGGCCGTTCCCGAGACGCTTCGGGAGTAATGGGCGGCCATGCCAACGACTAGCTCGAGTCGCACTCACAAGGTGCCTCGAGCTTTTCGTCGTTCCCCGGGCAGGCCTACGTCACCTCGTCGTATACCAGCTGATCCCCGATCCAGATCCGAAAGCGACGGATCCGCAATCCCCGCGAGAAGTCGATTTCGATGCGGCCCGGGCGACGGTAAGGGTCGATCGACTCGGGCAGCTTGAACTCGGCCAGCTTTTTCAATCCGATCCAGCTGATTCGCCGCCAGACCCGCCGGCCGGCGATATCGATCGTCTGGCGGAACCACCAACCGGAATAAACCAACTCCGCCTCGATCGGGTGCCGGATCTCGACCACGCGATAGAGAAACGCCCCCTCCTTTCGGTGGGAGTGCTCTCCAAAGTAGCCTTTCTGCAAAGGCGCTTCGGCGGTGACGGAATATGGGTTAATGCTCACGCTGTTTGCTTGCCCGAGGAAATCCCTCAAGCTAGTATGACTGGTCCGCTTGTTCTACACCCGGTTTCGACGTCTGTCAGAGTTCCCCGATGCGTACTTTTTCTCTATCCCTGTCGTCCGTGCGAAGCAATTTGACGCCGGCCATTTTGGTTTTGGCAACGCTGGTATTAACCGATGCGGTAGCATCCGCCGAGGGTGACGGCCAGCATTTGGTGGTCCAACAGTGGGTCGCCGCGGACGCCGAAGGTCGACTCGATGCGGTGATTGTAGCGCCGGACGTCGAAGCAGACAGCCTCCCGGCGGGCAGCATTCGTATCGCCTTGGTCTCACAAGAGGGGGCGATTTACCGGGCGCAGCCGTCGGCGGAATCGAATTTTAAGTATTCCTTTGTCGGTGTGCCGGATGGAGTCTACACCTTGGTGACCCGCGGCCCGAATCTCGTCGCCTGCTACGCGGTTCATGTGGTCGCAGCCGGCGATCAGAAGATCGAGGCGCGGCATCATCAAATGGAGATCGCCGCCGCCAGTCTGCGTGTGAACAAAGTCAGAAACTCGGTCATCCGGTACATGCCGTCGACGATTCCGTTTGTGGCCGAATTTGACGGTTCCCACGGGGCGAAAATGATGACCGAGCTTCGTGCCGATCACACCTATCGGGTCGCCCAAACGGCCAGCGGAATGGCGGGACGCATTTATCGCGCCGGTGCGGCCGATGCTCAGCTGAACGGCGCCGCCGGCACGAACGTTTTGCTCTATCAAAATCGCGAGCTGATCGGACAGGCGATCACCGAGGTCGACGGGAGCTTCTCGATCGACTCGTTGCCCCCCGGGTTTTACTCGGTCATCGCCATCGGCCCCGACGGAATCGGTGTGCTCGGATTCCAACTGGTCGAAGATGTTCTCGCCAGCAGCGAACCCGCCGGCGACGGCCGACGGTTGGTTGCCGTCCAGGAACCGATGTTCCAACCGCAGTTTGAGCTGCAGCTTGCCCCGAGTGGATTGGAGTCACCTGCGATTGAGGAGCTGATTGAAGACGAACCGCAACAAGCCGAACTCGTTCCGCCCGGCGAGCCGGGGCTGCCCGTTGAAGCGGCGTCGATGGAAGGCGCGCCCGTCGGCGGCGGCGGAGCAGGCGGCGGCGGAGCCGGGGGAGGCGTCGGCGGCCGCGGCAGTTTGGTCCCCGTGTTGGGCTTCGCAGCGGCCGGCGCCGCGTTCGCAGCCAGTTCCTCGGACGACGACGACGCATTTTCCACTCCGCCGGTGACCAGCCCGATCACGCCCTAGTTTCCGCCTTGGAACGCACTGCAATTTCCGCCTCGTTCCCACCTCGTTCCAAGGCTCCGCCTTGGAACGCACTGCTCGTGTGGCTCCCGCCACACTCACGGATATGCATCTCAAGGCGGAGCCTCTAGAGACCCCCGTTAGAACCCCGTTCCCAGGCAGAGCCGGGGAACGAGTTGACGAGTATCCGCGCCGGGATCGCGTGTCCCCCAGGGGGGGCGGTTTGGTCGATTCGAAACCCTTCCCTGTCGTCAATCTAGTTAGGGTGGTACTCACTCACCCACTCCACCAGAAGGGCCCAGGTGTCCCAAATTGTCAATTTGCCGTTAAGAGCGTTGAATTCCCTATTTGCTGCTCCTATAGTCTGTTGCAAAGGTCGGTTTTCCCTCTGCAACAACGCACCATCTTGATTGGAATCTGGAAATGCATCGTTTGATCTGCTTCATGGCCACCCTAGCATTGCTAGGAAGTTCGGGCTTTGTCTCCGCGGCGGATGTCGCCGAACAACAGTGGGTCCGCGTTTCGGAGAGCGGGTCGGTCCAGGGACGTGTCATCGTTCCCCGCAGCGAAGGTATCTCGGCTGCTCGTGGAGCGAAGGTGTTGCTGATCGATCAATTCGGCAAAACCGCCGGTGCGTCGACCGAATCGGACAAGACCGGACGGTTCACGCTGGCCGACGTGAAACCCGGTGTTTACACACTGATGATCCGCGGTGAGGGCGTGTTTGCCTGCTGTGCCATGCACGTGGTCAGTTCGAATGTGCCGATCGGTGACCATTTCGAAATTGCCGCCGGTGCGGTCGAATTCAGTGTCGTCCGCAATGCGATCCTCCGCTACATGCCGAGCGGTCAAGCGACGAAGGTGGAATTTGATCCCAGCAGCAACCCGATGGCCAGCGGCCGGGCGTTCACTGGGGAATCGGTCCGGCTCAGCCAGTACGAGGGTGGATTGCGTGGACGGTTGACCCGTGCCGGGTTCACTGAAAACCTGGGTGCCCGAGCAGCCAACGTGGTGATTTTTCGCGACGGTGTCGAAGTCGCTCGAACGCTGACCGACGAATCTGGAAACTTCCACGTCGCGGACCTGGAACCGGGAAGCTACTCGATCCTGGGGTCGGGCAAAGACGGTTTCGGCCTGATGGGGATCGAATTGGTCAATCCGTTGATGACTCAAACTGCACTCGGAGAAAGCGGAGACGCAACGACGCTGGTCACGCAGACCGAATCAGGCTCGGACACCTTCATCATGCAGGTCGCGCCCGGGCCGATCACGGTGATTGAAGATCGATTGGTATCCGAAGAAGAGGAAGACCGCGGATTGGTAGTCCCTCTGGAGGGCGGCTATGACCCGACGGCGATGGGCGGATCGTTCGGCGGTGGTGGCGGCGGCGGCGGTGCCGGTGGTGGCATCGGCGGCGGCGGACGCCTGGGGCGACTCGCCGTTCTCGGCGGTATCGGTGCCGCGATCGCGATCGGAGCGAGCGATGATAGCGACGCCGTTGTGCCTCCCCCGGTCGTCAGTCCTGCGGAGCCGGCCCAAGTCCAAGCGGCGAATCCCTAGCCACTAGATCAGAAAATCCGACTCTAACAAATGGTCCAAAAGCCGCGCGTGTGCCACGTGCGGCTTTTTTCGTTCTCGATAAATGCAGTTTCCAGCGGGCCGGGGATCTTTCGTCGCACTTTCCAGAAGGCAACAATAGGGTCCTTCACGATTGACGGAAATGAGTTGTCTGGAGTCGTCACCCCAGGTCACACTTCCCGCCTGTTCCATCACCGCCCCGCGAGATTAAAAAAAGAATGAGTGCAGCCCAGAGCTCGATTCCCGAAGATGTTGCAAAGAGTGCTTCGGATGCCAGAGATCGATTGAATGAACACACTCTCAAGATCGTGCATTGGCACTTCAGTGAGGACACGGGAAGCCCGTTCTGGCTGGAAAAGAAATCGGAGCTGGGGTTTGACCCGCTGAAAGACGTCAAGTCGTTTGACGACCTGAAGAAATTTCCGCACTTCGAGGACGAGTGGCTGCGCGGTGGTCCGATCCAGCGTTGGGTTCCCAAGGGCCATGCCGGCAAACCGGTTTACGTGTTCGAAACCGGCGGCACGACCGGGATCCCCAAAAGCCGAATGGTGATCGAAGACCACTGGAAGGATTACGAACTATTCAGCGACACGTTGCCTGATGAACATTTCCCGCGCGGTTCGAATTGGTTGATGCTCGGTCCCAGCGGGCCGCGGCGGCTGCGTTTGGCGGTCGAGCACCTGGCACAGCATCGTGGCGGTATTTGCTTCTGCATCGACTTGGATCCGCGTTGGGTCGTTAAGCTGATCAAGAAAGGCTGGATGGAGCATCTGGAGGAGTACAAGAAGCATTGCATCGACCAAGCGGTCACGGTGCTGACGGCCGGTCACGACATCAAATGCATGTTCGCCACCCCGAAATTGCTCGAATCGCTCGGCGAGGCCTTGGAAGATCGCGGGACCAGCCTGCAAGAAGTCGGCATCAAAGGGATCTTCTCCGGCGGCACGGAGTTCACCCCCCAGTGGACTCGATTCTGCGTCGAAGAATTGCTCGGCGGGCCGGTCGAAGAAGGTGGCGTCTATATGACCCCGACCTACGGCAACACCCTGATGGGTCTGGCCTGCAGCAAGCCGATCAAGGCGGCTGACGGATACAAGATCAGCTACTACGCTCCACAACCGCGGGCGGTCACCGAGGTGGTCAGCTTTGATGACTACAACCAAGTCGTCGGATTCGGGGAAACGGGGCGCGTCAAACTGTACACGCTGACCGACGAATTCTTCGTTCCCGGTTTTATGGAACGCGACGAAGGCGAACGTGAAGCGCCGTTCGACATGTACCCTTGGGACGGCGTCAGTGGCGTCCGTCCGTTCCACGAATTGGCCAGCGCCACGACGGTCGGCGTTTACTAACCCGACGACATTTGTGGAAGAGGCTCCCCGCCTGTCAGGTTCCCCAAGGGATAGGCTTCCTGCCTGTCGTCACGCGTGAACCTGACCGGCGAGTCGTTCCGCCGTTATTGTCCCCTTCGATCCTCACCCGCCCACCACCTATCCTCCACTTCAACAGACATGATCACATTACAGCCGCTTCGCTGGGGCAAGCCCTACGAGTCGATGGAAATTAAAGACGTCGTGCACTTTGATACCGGCGAGCCGATTGCGAAGTTCGGCAGCGTCGGCGGCGGCATCGTTGCCCGCGACATGAAGCAGGCCCACAAGGCTCGCGCGGCGCTGCTGAAACATTCCACCGACGAATTGATCGCGATGTCAAAGAAGGCGGCTGAGTTGTTCGAGACCGCAGAGTTGCCCGTCGGCGACTCGATGCAATCGGTCGATCAGTTTGTGCACCAGCAATCGGCCAGCACCGGGTTGCCCGAGCACATGTGTCGATCGAATTTGAAAAAGAACAGCTTCGTCCTCAGTCACATCGACGAGATCCTGGATTGCCTGACCCGCGGTTTGGACCTGAACATCCTGAGCAAGGGGTTCGGTGAAGAAGGCCGCGGCGTGATCGTCAGTTACCAGGCCCAAACGCCCGTCCTGGGAGCGATCCTGCCGAACAATTCACCGGGCGTTCACACGCTTTGGTTGCCCGCGATCCCGCTGCAAATCGGGCTCGCACTGAAACCGGGGTCCCAGGAGCCTTGGACGCCCTACCGAATGGTGTCGGCATTTATCCAAGCCGGCGTTCCGGCCGAGGCGTTCGGATTGTATCCGGGCGGCCACGATGCCGGTGGTGCGATCATGACCAAGACGCCGCGGAGCATGATTTTTGGCAGCGCCGAAACGGTCGCCCAACATGCCGGCAATCCTCGCGTGCAGGCCCACGGACCGGGTTGGTCCAAGATCCTGATCGGCGATGACGTGGTCGACGATTGGGAACTGTATCTGGACGTGATGGTCGAAAGCGTGCTCAGCAACTCGGGGCGGTCGTGCATCAATTGCAGCGGTATTTGGGCCAGCCGGCACACCCGCGAGATTGCCGCAGCGATCGCCAAGCGGATCGGACCGGTCGACGTGCTGCCGCCGATCGATGACAACGCCCAACTGGCGGCCTTCACCGTTCCCGCGATGGCGACCGGAACCCATGCGATGGTCCAGCAAGACTTGTCCGAAAGCGGTGTGACGGACATGACCGCCGAGTACGGGGACAAATTGATCGAGCGCGAGCACTGTGCCTACTTGCGGCCGATGGTCGTCCATGCCGATTCGCCCGACCGCGGTGTGGCGATGAAAGAATACATGTTCCCGTTTGTCAGCGTGGTGGAGTGCCCGCAAGCCGAGATGCTGCGACGCATCGGCCCGACCCTTGTCGGCACCGTGCTGACCCGCGACCCCGAGCTGGTCGCCGCGGCCGGGGCGTGTGTGGACATCGATCGCGTCAACTTCGGCCCGATTCCGACGAATCGTTTGAACTGGTTGCAACCGCACGAAGGAAACATCATCGATTTCCTGTTCCGCTCGCGCGCCTACCAAGTCGCCGATCTGCCCGTCGCCGCAAACGCATAGCTTTCACGTAGTGGACGAGGCGACGAGTCCATCGGGGATTGCGAACTGCCAGGACTCCTTGAGTCGTCCACTACCGTTTAACCAACGATTAGGACGACGGGATGACTCGCGCACCGTGCGAAACTCTTGGCGAGTTCCGCTACGGGAGGAACCAGAGCAAGCGATCATGATCGACGGTCGCGTTGCGCTGGCGATCGAGCCAACGTGTGGAGCTGGCACTGGCGGCATCGCCGGATTGGTCCACCAAGTGTTCTTCAAAGTACGCCAACGTTGCCGATGCACCGACCGGCGCCTCCGGTCCTGAAACGCGTTGGCCATCCCCACCGATCCACGCGTCGTCAACACGTCGCACCGGCACGGTGATCAATTCGGATCGGCCGAGCGCGGCGGCCACACCGGGGGTCGCGGGGTTGGCACGCAATCGATCCGGCGTGTCGACCTGGGCGATCTTGCCGTTTTCGACGACGGCCACACGCGTTGCCAGTCGCATCGCTTCGGCGCCGTCATGCGTTACGTGCAACGTGACGCCGGAGGATTGATGGTGCAAGCTCACCAGGTCCTTTTCGATTTGGAACCGCAAGTTCGCATCGATCGCCGACAAGGGTTCGTCCAATAACCTCACCGCGGCCCGTCGCGCGATTGCCTTGGCGACCGCGGCGCGACGCAGTTGGCCGCCGCTCAGCTGTTCGGGGAGCCGGTCCAGGTACGCTTCCAAGCCCACCTTCTGTGCCGCATCAAGAATCCGTAATCGCTGCTCACTGCGGGTGACGCGGTCGCGGATCGCCATGCCGATCGACCGCCCGATCGAAAGGTGCGGGTACAGCCCGTCGTGCTGGGGCACCAAGGCGACGTCGCGGTGTCTCGGGGCGATTCGGGTCGCGTCACGGCCGGCCAAAAAAATCGTACCCGACGACGGGGAAACCAGCCCGGCGATCATTCTCAGTAAGGAAGTTTTTCCGCACCCACTGGCCCCTAAAATCACGACGTATTCGCCCTCGGAGACGGAAAAACTGATTTCGTCCAAGACCTTATCGCGGTCGTAATGCAGGGAAACGGCGTTTAACTGGACGACCGGCATAGAATCAACCATAGTGGGACGGCGAAGGCCGGATTGATGATAGCGAACTATTTGACTGAATCGTTGGAGTCACCATGAACCAATCAATCAATGAAGTCTACGGCAAGTGGACCTTCGTCGCGGTCATCGCAGCTGTATTGACAGTGGCGGGGCTGCGACCAGCCGCAGGCCAGAATCCAGCCGGCGATGATCCGGCTGCCCAAGAGGCGACCGGCGACGCGCTGCCCGATGGGACGCACGAAGATTCCGAGGATGAAATCGAGGACCCGCCGTACACGCCGAAATCCGTCTCCGAATTGCAGAAATCGCTGTCGGCGATCCAGTTCAAAGTGACGCAGAACGAAGAGACCGAGCCGGCGTTTCGGAACAAGTATTGGGACAACAAGAAGGAAGGTCTGTATCGGTGCATCGTCTGCGGCCAATCCCTGTTCTCAAGCGAAACGAAATTCAAGTCGGGAACCGGGTGGCCGAGTTTTTATGACCCGATCAGCGCCGACCGCATCGGCATGAAGCTTGATTTCAAATTGATTTATCCGCGCCAGGAGGTTCACTGCAGCCGCTGCAAAGCCCACTTGGGACATGTGTTCGGCGACGGACCCAAAGACAAGACGGGCAAACGCTATTGTCTGAACAGCGCCGCGTTGCGATTCGAAGAGCAGTCGGAAAAGCCGAAATCGAATTCCAAAACGAAAGCGTCCGCCGCGAAAGAATAAGCCTTTCGATCACAAACTGAGCCGTAGGCGCTAGCCTCGGGCCTTACGGGGCTCGAATTGCTATCCGAGGCCCGCGGCTAGCGCCGTCGGCTCATTAAGTAGATGCCATCTCCTCGTTCCAAGGCTCCGCCTTGGAACGCACTGCAGGTGTGGCTCCTGCCACACACGGACATCCAGCCCCGCGGCGGAGCCTCTAGAAATTTCCGTTCCCGAAACGGAGCCCGGGAGTGAGGCGGTGTCGCCCCCCAAGTCGCCACACCCCATATCCCGGAATCCGTCCAACCGCATCGGATCGTGGCAAACCCTGACGATTGCAGCGATTGCCCCTGTCGTTCCCATCGTCGCGGTCGAACCTGTGTTGCCGTTTGCTCCTGTTGTCGGTGTTCTGGCGTGTTTAGTCTCGTTTCGAATCCGATCGGTCGAACCAGATAATGGGATTGAATCTGGTTGTCCGTCAAAACGGAGCATGCGAGAAACACGATGTTTTGGAATCGAACGAATAAGTCACAGCAAACGCCGCGATCGGCAAAGTGTGCGCTGACCGCCAAACGACGCCGGGCCGTTGCAGCCAAGGCGGCCGTTTGTCTTGCGATCGCAACGGTCACGTCGGCACCGTCGGTTGTTGCCGCAGACCCCGAATCGAGCGAGCTGCCCTCTTACGTCAACAACACGCCGCTGACGATCGCGGCTTTGGTTCAAGGTGACGGGCAGACACCGCCGACGGCCGAGGCCGCCGACACCACGACCGCCGCTCCCGCACAAGTCGACGTGTTGAACGATCCCGTCGACGCGCTTCCTGAAGACGTCTCTACCGACCGCACCGTGATCCCCGAAGTGACGGCAGATCAGGTGAACCGGCGGTCCCTGTTCGCCGATCGCCAGACGGAATTGGCCGACGGCAAACTGGTGCTGCCGCCGATTGAGGCGCTGACAACCGGGACTTCGGAAATCGGTAACGGGGAACTTCCGCTCGGCTTTCGGCAAGGAGAAGCATCGCCGCTGGTGCAGCTTCCCGAATCCGGCCTTGATCGCGGACTGCCGTGGCATTGGACCGCTCGGCACTGGGCCGCCGCCAACACCTTTTCCCATCCGCTGTACTTCGAGGACCGGATGTTGGAACGTCATGGCCACCAGCGGTTTTCCTGTTTCCAGCCCCTGGTCAGCGGCGGACGGTTCTTGGCTCAAGCGGTTTCATTGCCCTACCTGACCGCGATCAGCCCGCCGTCGGAGTGCCAATACAGCCTCGGGTATTACCGAGCCGGATCATGTGCCCCGGCGCTCAAGCAGCGACCGCCGTACCAGCGCAAAGCCGTCGCATCACAGGTGACTGCGGTCGGCGTTGCGACCGCCATTTTGCAATAGCTGCGACGAGGATTGACGCGACGCGCGGCGGCCTGTTGATTTGATCCGATCCCACGTGGGATCAGCCGTCACGCGCGAGCGCAATGTCACCTACTCTATGAGCCGACGGCGCTAGCCGCGGGCCTCGGATTGCTTCGAGACTTATAAGGCCCGAGGCTAGCGCCTACGGCTCAGTTTGTGATCGAAGTAGGTGCCATTGGGCTCGCGGCAAACGGCTGATTCAATCAACAGGCCGAGTGCCGAACGCATCGACACAGAAATTCGCGGCGGACGAGGCACGCCTGCTCCCATGGGACTTTCGAAAGGACCGTCAAGTCGTTAAAACGGTGGGAGATTTGCCTCTCCCATCGATCGGTGCAAAATGATCTACTTGCTGACCCTGGCCATCGCCGCGACCCGTTTTATGCCGCACCCTCCCAACTTCGCCTGCCTGGGCGCACTGGGACTGTTCGCCGGTTGTTACTTTGCCGGCCGCAAGGCGTATCTGGTTCCGGCGGCGGCCCTGTTGATCAGCGATGCCGTGTCGCACTTGTTGGGAACGCCTGGCATGGGCTTCTACAACCCGATGGTGATGGCAGCGACGTACCTGGGCGTTACGCTGGCCGTTCCGTTGGGCCGGCTGGTTCGCAGTCAAGCTGCCATGAGCGTCCATTGGCGACGCCTTCCCGCCGGCGCGCTGGTCGCGTCGACGATCTTCTTTGTCGTCAGCAACTTCGGCGTTTGGTTGGGCCCATGGTATCCGGCCACGACCGAGGGCCTGATCGCCTGCTTCACCAACGCGATCCCGTTTTATGGGTACACGGTCGCCGGTGACCTGTGTTTTGTTGCCGTGATGTTCGGCGCCTACGAACTCTCTGGCGTTAAGCGTTCGGCCCCCGCCACTGCAGTCGCACACACCGCCTGATCCAAAGCGGGAAAGTTCAGTTCGATAGCCCTTCCGGGCCGTCGTCGGCGGTAGGACGATTGCCTCGTTCCCTGGCTCTGCCCCGGGCCGTGCAACATCTGGATTCTGTGATGGTTCAGAATTCAGGCGAAATCATTCAGGGACGGATGAAAGACTCACGATGCCATCGGTTGATGAAACACGAGTGACATCAGCCGATTCGCGCAGGCGTGCGGGCTCCGGCATGTACGGAGGCCTCAGAATCTCGGGCCCAGCGTCTAAGGAAGCCCGTCGGCTGGCGCCAAATGGCTGATCTCGAGCGGATTTTGCGAAATTGAAAACGCCAACGAATCGAACGGTTTTGCGCAGCCAAGGCTCCGCCTCGCGTTGCACGCGATGTGTGTGGCAGGAACCACAGTGGCAGTGCGTTCCAAGGCGGAGCCTTGGAACGAGGGGATGAACGAGCGAACGGGGGGAGGGCACGCCTTTTCGGCCGTTTCATGGCCCCAAATAGGCCTTTTGGGCGGTGGGTGTCCCTTCGCCGAATCGGGGGGCGGGTCGGATTTGGGGGAGATTAATCGATTTGACCGGAACTCTTGCCCAACAAGCCGCGTCAGAAAGGCCACGATTCGTTGACACTGTTATTGGCCCAACTAGAATCGCAGCCATTCCTTATCCAATCGACTCATACTTCGCAATTTTCCCATCTTTCTGATTGGGCGAGCCCTCCTTCATTCACTGTGACTGGGTTGGAGTTCGTCCGAAGCAAACGAACGAGCGTTTCCTCGGACCAGCGGCAACCATTGCGAAATTGACGGGCCGTGGCCGATGAGAAAATGGAAATCAATGGATAGGTGGGCGACTCAGAATTACACTCTGCGGAGCCCGCAACACGTACGACCGCCCCGCGACACCGCCGCTTTTCGTCAAGGCCCCATGGCCGGCACGTTTGGTAGAGACCCTCGATGATCCAACGAACTGAATCGGAATTCCTTAATCCCCACGCTTCTAACAACGAGACGAGCGACATGAACGTCGATTCCTCGCGGAAACAGAAAAAGGCGAGACGAAGCCGTCGGGGCCAGCGTCAACAGCGTCGTCGCTTGTTGATGGAGGGCCTGGAAAGCCGACAATTGCTCGCCGCGGTCCCGAGTGCCGGCAGCGACAACGCATTGGTGGACACCGATCTGTTCCTGCCGACCAATCCGCGGAACATCGGAACCGTGCCAGCGTTCATCGTCAACGAGGCTGAGTCGGCGAGCCAAACGGGCCTGAATGATTCTCGCTTCACCGCACAACCAATTCCCTTGGGCACAGGGGCTGGCCAAGAAGATACCATCGACATCAATGGCAGTATGCCGGTGTCTACCAGTAGTCAGGGAAATGTTTTTGCGGACATTGATACTTATGCACTAAATCTTCGTGAGGGCGACATTCTGGATGTGGCAGTGATCGGAGCAGGGGCAAACCTGACGGTCCAATACGGTGCTCCTGCTACAGGTGTCGTTGCGCATCCAAATTCCCGTGTCGGTTCTATTTGGTTCGCAACTGACACGAACACGGCTGCCACACCAGGAATTTACCCGGACGTGTCACCGCTGATGACACAGGGCAATGCGGTTGCAGCGCAAGTTGTACCGCACACCGGCACGTACTACCTGACGGTCGCTCCTTCGTCGACGTCCGTCAACTATACGGTCGGGTTGCGCGCATATCGTCCGGTTGCGGAGAGCCTTCCGATCGGGGCTCAGCAAACCATTTATCTGGATTTCGAGGGAGGGTTGTATTCTGCAACCCAATTTCCAAGCAGTGCTAATTTCGGCTTAGGGATCATCCGGTTCTCCAGTCTGCGGGAGAACATGCCGCTCTTGGGGATTCAGCTCGGCGACGAGGCTTCTTACAACGAGTTGGTTGATAAGCTTGTCGATCAGGTCCGTCAAAACTACGCATCAGTCATAACGGAAGGGGAAAACGGAGATTACAACGCATCGGGGAATCCTGGAGAATACGGTGTCAGGATTCTAAATAGTCGTGACGCACGAGATCGGGGACTGTACGCCGAGCCTGCGTGGGATGATCCGTTGGTAACGCGTGTGTTGATCGGCGGAATTGAAGCGGACAGTGGTGTTGCTCCAAATGGCGTTTCGCCATCGCTGGATATCGGCAACTTCGATATGAACGAGTTTGCGATCGTCGAACCGGACGCGATCGTTGCTCAAGTCAATGCTTTCGCGATCGCAAATACGAGCAGTGTCCTTGATGCAGCAGCACGATACTTTGGTGTAGTAGCCTCGCACGAGGCTGGACACTCTTTTGGCCTGTGGCACCAAGACGGTTCCAACGCCATTGCGGCGGTGATGGACGGGGCAGAGGCACGGCGTGACGAGCTGAGATTGGGCGTCGGATTTGACCAGATTTATGGGACTCTGGACGATACGGAGATCGGCTTCGCGCTTGACCGATTTTCGTCCACTACACCGTACTTTGGCTATCAAGATGCACCGAACAGTTTAGCCCATTCGCTCGTCACCGGAACGGCCGGATCCAACATCACCGGACGTGTGTTTAACGACATCAACCGTGATGGCCGCGGAGCCAACGATCCCGGATTGCCCGGCGTCACGGTCTTTGCCGACACGATCCAAAACGGCGTGCTCGATCCGACCGAGCCTGTGGCGGTTACCGCTGCCAACGGCACGTACACGTTGAATGTTGCCTCGGGCAGAACCTACAGCATCGTCGCGATGACTCCGCCCCAATTCGCCGCCAGCCTGCCGACGCAGCGACCGGCAGCCGGCGGGGCCAGCGGGATCGATTTCGGATTCACCCAAGTCATTCCAGACATCACCGGAACCAAGTTTGCCGACACCAACGGCAATGGAGTCTTTGATCCTACCGAGCGGGGCATCGAAGGGGTCTACATCTACTTGGACCTTGACGGTGATGACCGTCCGGATATCGGTGAGCCGTCCGCCTACACCGACGTCAATGGCCGTTATTCGATCAACTTCCCCGGCCCAGGCACTTACACGATTCGGGAAGTGATTGAACCCGGTTTCGTCCAAACCTTCCCCGCCGGCGGCGAGCACGTCGTCAATTACAACGGGGTCGCATTGACGGACAATTACAACTTCGGAAATCTGCCCTCGCGCGATTACGGTGACGCCCCCGATACGTATCGAACGACCATTGCTGCCGGTGGTCCCAGCCACGGTATCACCACCGGGTTGGGACTCGGTGCGTCCATCGATCGTGACAACAATGGGATCCCCACCGCCAACGCATTGGGCGATGACCTGAACAACATCGACGATGAAGACGGTGTCGAATTGTTGACGCCATTGGGGCCGGGCGGCACGGCGAATCTGTCGGTGGCGACCCGCAACAGCACCGGTAGCCCGGCCTTTTTGCAAGGCTGGATCGACTTCAACGCCAATGGCGTGTTTGACGCCTCGGAGCAGGTCTTCAAAGACGTCCAACTCGGTGCCGGCACTTCGACGCTGGCCGTCAACGTTCCCTCCAATGCCGTGGTCGGATCGACCTTCGCCCGCTTCCGTTACAGCCTGACCGCGGGATTGGGCGTGGGCGGGGAAGCCGATTCGGGTGAAGTGGAAGATTATCAATTCGACATCCTGCAGCAAGCAGCCGTCGCCAACGATGACACCTTCACCGTTTCGCGAAACTCGCTCTCGAATCGATTGGACGTTTTGGCCAACGATTTCGAAACCAGCATCACCCAGCTGCGAATCATCTCGGTCAACCGGACCGGTACGCGAGGAACCCTTTCGATCATCGAAAACGGTCGTGCGATCTCCTACACGCCGCCGAACGGGTTCACCGGGCGCGACGTGTTCCAGTACGTGGTCGTTGATCAAACCAACACGCAATACACCGCCAGCGTGGCCGTGAACGTTAACTTCCAATCCAACGTGCCGATCGCGGTGGATGACACGTTCGACATCCCACAGGGTTCCGCCAATCGGGCGCTCAACGTCTTGGACAACGACGTCCCGAGTATCTTCGGCGGAATCAGGATCACCAGCGTGTCTGCCGCTGACCAGGGTGGCCAGGTCTCGCTCGAGGGCGGCGGCCAAACCATTCGCTACACGCCTCAGCCCGGTTTTGCCGGAACCGAGCAGTTCACCTACAGCATCGAAGACGCCAACGGATCGATCAGCACGGCACAGGTTACGGTGAACTCGCAACCCGGTGCACTCGCCGACGACTTGGTCGATTTCACCATCGGAATCTTCGACGTCGTCAACAACAAACCGATTTCCAGCGTTCAGGTCGGTCAGCCGTTCTACGTTCGCGTGTTCGTCGAAGAACTGAACAACCCGAACTTCAGTCCCGAAGGCGTCGCGTCAGCGTTCTTGGATCTGCTGTACACCGACGAATTGGTTTCCACGTTGGACACCATTGACACCGATTCATTCGGATTTGACATCACCTTTGGCGAGAATTTCCAAGGCGGCGGCTTCAAGCTCGGTGATGCCACCACGCCTGGATTGATCAACGATGTCGGTGCCGTCCAGCCGATCCCCGGTGACGGGAACCTGATCCAGCACTCCGATCCGGCTGAACTGTTCACGCTGACGATGACCGGCGTCTCCCCGGGCGTCGCACTGTTCGCCGCCGACCCCGCCGACGCACCGGTCGCCGAAACGATCTTGGTCGGCGAAGACGTCGCGTTGACGCCCGCCCAACAACGACTCGGCCGAACGGAACTGACGATCTTCCCGGCTAGCAATAACTTTGCCAGTGCGATCGACGACGCCTTCGTCGATGGCTTTGACTCGGCCGGAAATCGTATCCAAGCCGGTGTGCTCCCCAACACCCTGGATGTCCTGGACAATGACATCTTTGGTCCCACCGGCACGATCCAGGAATTCGGGATCGTGACCGCGCCCTCGCGTGGAACCATCCAGATCAACAACAACGGGACCCCCAGCGATCTCAGTGATGATACGATCGACTACTTCGCCGATGTCAACGCCAACGGGTTCGACAGTTTCACCTACGTGATCGTCTCCGGTGACGGTGTGCGAAGTATCGCCGAAGTCACGATGGCGATCGGAAACGCCGCCGCCGACGACATCGTCGACATCTCGTTCGGTCTGGTCGATCAGTTCGGCAACGCGATCACCTCGGTCGCTTCGGGCCAAACCTTCGGAGTCCAAGTCAGCGTGGAAGACTTGAGGACTCAATTCCAAGGCAACACGTTTGTCTTCGCCGCCTACCTGGACATGCTGTACGACACCGGGCTGATCAATCCGGTCTCCGTCGCCGGCGGCGGTCGATACGACTTCAGCGTCGAATTTGACGGAGACTTTGACGCCAGTGCGGGCGTCGGAACCGCGGCTCGTCGCGGGATCATCGATGAATTCGGAACGTTGCTGCGGCAAACCGTGGCCGAGGGCGGCGGCGTCGCCGAGCCCAACCTGATGGCAACGGTCTTCTTCACCGCCGGAGTCGTTTCGCAGGACACTGTGACTCGGGTGATCGGAAGCCCGGCCGATTCATCGCCCTTCCAAGACACCTTGCTGTTCGACCGCGATGAGCCGGTGGAAGTGTCGCAAATCCGCTACCACTCGCTGCCCATCACTATCCGTGCCGCCAGTGCGTTGCAAAACCAGGCCTTGCCCGAGGATGTCAACAACGACGGGTTCGTGACTCCTTCGGATGCCCTAACCGTCATCAACACGCTGGCCCGAGAAGGTGAAGGCGAAGGTGCCCCTGCCGGCATGTACACCGACGTTAATGGTGACATGAAGACGACCGCGTTGGACGCCTTGCGGGTGATCAACCACTTGGCGGTCCTGGCCGCCATCCAAGGCGGTGAAGGTGAATCGGTCGTCAGTGACCAACTTGCCTCGGCCGCCCCGGCCGCCGACGGTGACGTGCACGACGAGGCACTTGCCGATCTGAGCGTGCAAAGCAAACTGGTGAGCGTCGATTCCAGCGACGATTCGTCGTCCGGCAAGGTGGCCGGCCAAGCGAAATCGGCATCCCTGGGCGATGCCGATGATGACGACGACGACCTGCTCGCACTGCTGGCTGACGATCAAAGCAACCTGGCATAGGCCGGTTTTTCTCCCCACCGTCATCAAGTCAATTTGGGCAGCGACACGGAAACGTGCCGCTGCCCTTTGGCGTTTCCGGTGGCGGTCGAATTCATCCCGCCGTCGGACAATTCCCTTGGGAGTCGACTCTCGCCTCAAGCCGGGAACACGGCGATTCCATCGTGATTGATGAACGTCGTCAGCTCGTCAATCGTCAACGTGCCGCCGAAACTATTGATCGCAGTGCCGTTGTCAGACCCCAGACTGTGATTGCCGTCAAACAACGAGGTCACCAGGGTGATGCTGCCTCCGTTGTTGTTCCGAATCGCGCCCCCAAATGTCCCCGCAACGTTCAATGAAAACGTCGCGTTTAAAATGGAAAGTGCGCTACGGACGCGATCTTGGGGGTCCCAGAGCACCCCGGCAAGGCTTTGGGGGATCGCTCAAGAGTCTTTTTGGATCAGGCGCACTTGATGCAGGTGGTCGCAAAGGGCAGGATTTCCAGCCGGCCCGGATCGATGTGAGCACCGCAGCGGGTGCAGATGCCGTAAGTGCCGTGCTCGATCGCGTGCAATGCCTCTTTGATCTGATTGATCTCGCGCATCGTCACGTTGCCCATTTCCGCCAACACTTCGTCTTCCTCTTGCTCAGTCGCCCGCTCCTCCCAGTCCTCGTTGACTGCTTCGCTGAGGTCGGTGTCGATGCCTTTGACCCGCGTGACCAGCTTTTCAAGCTTGGCCTCCAGTTCAGCGCGGACGGCGGAGTAATCAGGGGCCGGTTGTTCGGGGATCGGTGTCATCACGCTCTCGGGGGATAAGACAGACTTCAAACCGCCAGTCTAGCATAGGCCGACGATCACCGGAGTCGATCAATCCACGGCGGTGGTTTGCTGGTGTGGGTGCTTAATTGGAGCTGAACGGAGGCGGGAAGGGCAACGGCGCGTGCGCCCCGGAGCCGCCGCTCTGCTGTTCCGCAGACGGCAACTGGACCGCACCGCTGGCCAAAAAATCGATCAGTAACCCGGCGCGGCGATCGACATCCTGTTGGGCCAGCAAACGCAGTTTCATCGGCACCGGTAGCGGCAGCGTGTGTGAGATGATGTCGGTGATCGGGCCCAACCCCATCGAACCGGCCAACAACTCGCTCAAACCCTGCTGGACACTTTGGCTGGCCGGGATGACTTCGCCGAATGCGGCCAACAGGTCGGCGCGTAGCTGGCTGCGACCGTGCATCCCCGTTGGCGGATACAGATCATCCAGCACGTTGATCTTGGCGATGCGGAAACAACGCCCCGCGTCCACCTCGGTGGTCACCTGGGCGCGCTTGATGCCGACCAACAGAATGTTGTGTCGGTCGTCGTCGCGCTGGACATGGGAAACGATCTTGCCGATGCAAATCGTCCGGTCGATGGGCGGATCGTCCTGTGGATTCGGAGGTCCGTCGGAAAGTGTCGCCATCGCGATCAATTCGTCACTCTCGAGCGCCTCGGCAAGCATTTCGCAGTACCGAGGTTCAAAGATGTGCAGCGGTTGCATCGCATGCGGGAACAGGACCAGCGACGGCAACGGAAACAAACGCACGTGGCCGTCGAAGTCGTCTGGTAGACGAGTCAGGTCTTCCAAGTCACCCATCGTTTCACTCTTCGGCGAACGCCATCAAGATTCTCAGCACGTACCAGAACAACAGCACCACGGAGGCAAACAGCGCCAGCGACGCAGCGACATGCTGGTCGGTGCGGTAATGGTGCAGCACATTGGAAGTGTCATAGAGGATATAGCCCGAGGCAAGTGCGACCATCGCGACGCTAAACCACAATCCCAACGAAAATCCCATCAAGGCACCGGCAAAGATCGCGCCCATCCCGGCGAATCCGGCCAGGGCAAGGAATTTGCCCCAGCCGCTGAAATCGGCACCGGTGATGAACACAAACGCGGTCAGCCCGCCGAAAACGACCAACGTGACCGCCGCGGCCATCAGCGGCGTGCGTGGATCGACGAAGGCAATCGCGACATACAATAGCGGGAACAACAGAGCTGCCTCGGCCAACACGTACAAACCCAGCCCCGCGTATTGCATGGCCGGTGAGGCTCCGTTGCTGGCCCACGAACGCGCCAACCAGCCGACGACCATAAAGATCCCCAATGCGATCAGCCACGTCCACGGCGACACGCCTTGGACCAGCTGCATCATTCTGGCCTGAGGCACGACGGTAAAGATCACCGCCTCGATTCCGATCAACGCCAGAATGGCGCCGAACAGGTGGGTGTAGGTCCGTCGAATGAATCCCGCACGAGCCGATTCGTCAGCGAATGCCGCCGGCACGGCGACGTCGGTCACGGAATATGGATTCACATTGCTCATTTCTAGTTTCTCGCAGTTTGGAAAATCGGGGCTGGCTGCAGCGGGGCGATCGAGGGCTGCCCAGGACGGTTTCCGGTGGCGGGTTTTCCGCACACCCGGGCAACGCAGACAATATACCTTTGCCGGCGCGGCTTTGATGCGCCGATTGCCGACGGAAGCGCAAAATCGCTCTCGCAATCCGAAACAAGCCCCCAACAGCTAGCGTCACTGCAACCGTCACCCTTACCCAGGTATGCTCCC
Organism: Stieleria maiorica; assembly: GCF_008035925.1. Taxonomy (NCBI): domain Bacteria; kingdom Pseudomonadati; phylum Planctomycetota; class Planctomycetia; order Pirellulales; family Pirellulaceae; genus Stieleria; species Stieleria maiorica. Next base: position 5,042,947 of record NZ_CP036264.1, on the reverse strand, counting down.
CGGAACGTCCGACAAGGTTGGTGGTGCGGGGCGAAAGTTGGCGATGACAAATCAAGCCCTGCGTGCCAGGTCGTCGGCGCAAGAACTGCCGCCGCCGATCAGGCATTGCCCGGCCTCCGATCCCACCGGCGGTGGCACGTCAAAGCACGACGTGTCACCCACGTGGACGAAGTCCGCGCGTTTGGAGCCCGAACGCCCCGCGATTCCATCCTGGTCGCTATCCTGCACGGGCTGTTTCACCATGCACCGCTTCACCGTGCAGCGCCTGCTGTTTCTGTTCTCTCCGTTTGAACGACCTTTCCGGACCGAACCGTCAAAATGAATGCCCCCGCTGAATCTCCCGCAACTTATTTCGTCACCGGCTGTGCCGGGTTCATTGCCAACCGCGTCGCCGGCTTGCTACTCGACGCCGGGCACAAAGTCGTTGGTGTGGACAACGTCAACGACTACTACGACACGTCTCTTAAAGAGCATCGCCTGGAAAAGCTGCAATCGGATCGATTCACCTTCCATCGAGTCGACATCGAAGATCAAGACGCGCTGGCCAAGTTATTTGACGCTGATCAATTCGACGCGGTCTTCAACCTGGCCGCTCGGGCCGGCGTGCGGTACAGCATGGAGAACCCACACATCTACTTGACCACCAACTCGCTGGGCAGTCTGAATCTGTTGCACCAGATGCGGCGGACGGGGGTCAAGAAGTACGTGCTCGCATCGACCTCCTCGCTGTATGCCGGCCAACCGATGCCGTTCAACGAGTCGTTGCCGGTCAACACGCCGATTTCCCCCTACGCGGCGAGCAAGAAGGGTGCCGAAGTGATGGCGTACAGCCATCATCACCTGTATCAAATCGATGTCTCGATCTGCCGCTACTTCACCGTCTATGGGCCGGCCGGGCGGCCGGACATGTCGATTTTCCGTTTCATTCGCTGGATCGACGCTGGCGTGCCGATCCAACTATTCGGTGACGGTGAACAGTCACGTGACTTCACCTACGTCGATGACATTGCCAGGGGGACCATCCTGGCGGCCAAGCCGTTGGGATACGAAATCATCAATTTGGGCGGGGGTGGGACGCCGGTTTCGCTTAATACTTTGATCGGGATGCTCGAAGATCGACTCGGCAAAAAGGCGGTGATCGAATACCTCCCCTTCCATCAGGCGGATATGATGACCACAAGCGCCGATATCACCAAAGCCGGCGACCTGCTGGGGTGGAAACCTCAGGTTTCGTTGGAACAAGGATTGGACGAATCCGTTCGCTGGTACCAAACTAATAAACCGTGGTCGAAAGAAATCGTGCTGCCCTGATTTTTTCCACCGCCCTTCAGAATCAGATCCGCCACCATATCGAATTCCCGTGCCAAAGCCACGTCGCCGCATCGTTTTCTTGAATCGGTCTTATTGGCCGGATATCGAGGCGACCGGTCAGTTGCTGACCGATCTGTGCCGGGGGCTGGCCGAGCGTTTCGATGTGCATGTGGTTTGCGGCCAACCCAATAGCCCCGAAGCGGACAGTTCCTACTTGCAGGCCGGCGCTGAATCACGCGACGGCGTCACGATCCATCGACTGACACACTACCAGTTTGCCAAGAAGAACCCGTTCGGACGGATCCTCAATCTGCTCTCGTTCTATTGGTCCGCACGCCGCTTTCTCCGCCGCGTCGAGTGGGGGGCCGATGTGGTGGTCAGCGAGACCGATCCATTCCTGATGCCGATCGCGGGAGCGGAGTTTGCCAAACGGGTCGGAGCCGAGCATTGCGTTTACCTGCAAGACATCTACCCCGACGTCGCCGAAGCGGTCGGAAAGGTGCGGGTGCCGGGGATCGCACCGTTGCTGAGGCGAAAATTGCGAGCGACCTACAAAGACGCATCACGGATCATCGTGCTGGGTCGATGCATGCGAAAACGATTGACCAATGCTCCCTGGGGCATCCACCGCGACCGCATCGAAATCGTTCCCAATTGGTCGGATTGTCAAGAAATCGCACCGATCGATCACCGCGAGAACGAATTTCGCATCCGTCACGGTCTCTCCGATGCATTCGTGGTGATGCATTCGGGCAACATGGGGCTGACGCAACGCTTGGAAATGTTGATCACCGCCGCCGCCCAACCGAATTGGCCCGAGCGAGCAAAACTGGTGTTGGTCGGCAACGGCGCGTCACGCGACAAGTTGCTCGAACACTCGGCTCGTTTGAATCTGCCGAGCGGACGCGTCGAATTCGTTTATTATCAGCCGCGAACCCAACTGGCGGAAAGTCTGTCTGCGGCCGATCTGCATGTCGTCTCCATGCACGAGAAAGTGACCGGTTGCTTGTGCCCGAGCAAGTTGTACGGCATCATGGCCGCCGGCCGCGGTGTACTTGCGATCGCCGATCCGCAAACGGATCTGTGTCAAACCATCCGGGAACGCGATCTCGGTTGGTGTGTCCGGCCGGGGTCGGCCAGTGCCATCGCCGACGCCGTGGCCGAAGCGGAGGCCGAATCGCGTCGTGCGTCCAGCAGCGATTTTGTCAACCGCCAGCGCCGGGCTCGGCACGCCGCCATCCGCGACTTTGATCGACCCGTGATCGTCAAACGGTTCGCACAGATCCTGTCCAGCATCCTGTCGGATCATGCCATCGACCTGGGCGATCATGACCTGCACGGAGCTGCGCTCTCACAGAATTACAGCGCCTCGGATTCCGGGATCGCGCTGTCACTTTGATTGCTGGCCCTTTGATTGCTCGATTGCGGACCCACTGAAATCAGCGAACCCTTCATGTCAACGGCGCTCATCACCGGAATCACCGGCCAAGACGGATCTTATCTGACCGAGTTGCTGATCGAGAAAGGCTACACCGTCCACGGGATCGTGCGACGCAGCAGCATCACCGCCCGCGGTCGGTTGGATCAACTGTTTCATCAAGAGAGGATCTACAACAAGCGGCTGTTTTTACACTATGCCGATTTGAGCGATGTGACGACGATTCGCCGGATCCTGCTCAAGGCGGCTCCCGACGAACTGTATCATTTGGCCGGTCAAAGCCACGTCGGCGCGAGCTTTGAGATCCCCGAGACGACGTGTGAATTCACCGCCATGGGAACCCTCCGCTTGTTGGAGATCCTGCGTGACTTGGAAAAGCAACCCCGGTTCCTGCACATCAGCAGCAGCGAGATCTTCGGCCGGCCTGCGCAGGCCCCCCAAAACGAAGCAACGCCCATGCGCCCGGTTACGCCGTACGGAATTGCCAAGGCGTTTGCGACGCAGATGGTCACGCTGTACCGCGAATCGTTCGGAATGTTCGCCTGCAACGCGATCTGTTACAACCACGAATCGCCCCGTCGTGGTGAATCATTTGTCACGCGCAAAATCACACGGGCGGCGGCCGCAATTTCGATGGGGTTGCAAAAAACAGTTTCGCTCGGTTCCTTGGATGGTCGTCGTGACTGGGGATACGCCCCCGAATATGTCGATGCCATGTGGCGGATGTTGCAGCAACCCGTTGCGGATGACTTTGTCGTCGCGACCGGAACCGCGTACAGTGTGAAGGACTTTCTGGCCGCCGCCTTCGATGCGGTCGGTTTGAATTGGCAAGATCACGTGACACAAGACCCGCGTTACATGCGTCCGAGTGAAGGGACGCATCTTGTCGGCGACCCAGCCAAGGCATCTCGGACACTTCAGTGGACGGCGGAAACCCAGCTGCCCAAGCTTGCCGAAATCATGGTCCGTGCCGATCTCGATGCGCTGGCAACGGCGCCGCAACGTTCTGAATCCTGATCCGATTGTATTCGCGGCAACGTCTTTCAGAATTGTTTTACTGGATCGCCGCAATTGCGCTGGCGATCACTCCCGGAATTGTCGCCAGCGATTTCGGCGGCATTCTGCCATGGACCAAGTACACTTCCGCGCTCGCAATCGCATCAGCTTGCTCCATCGCCCTGATTGCCCGATTGGTTTCGATCGGATGTCCGGGCGAGATTCGGTTGCCGGGGCGAGCCTTTGCGGCGACCGGATTGTTGTTGGCATGTTCGATCTACGCCGGTTTGCAAACTGTGCCGTTGCCGGCCGGTGTGATCGCATGGTTGAGCCCGGCGAGCTATTCGGCGTACGTGACCTGGGCCGGCGAAATCATCGACATCGATCCTTCGCAATCGATCCCGATTTCGTTGGCACCGTTCGATTCGCGCCATGCGATCGCGTGCTTGTCGATTGCCGTCCTGATCTCATTCTTCTCGGTCCTGGTTTTCCAGCATCGCGGCCGCATGGCATTCCTGTTGTCGGCGATTGCAATCGGTGCGTGCTCGGTGGCGGTGATCGGGTTGGGGCGAAAACTTTTTCCCGACTTTCATTTGTGGAGCTTTCGCAGCGGCGGCGAGGGGGCACCGTTCGGCACGTTTTTGAATCGCAACAACGCGGCCTTGGCAATCAACGTCGGCGTCGCCGCGGCACTGGGATTGCTCGTCTACCGCACAACCGCCTTGATGCACCAGCGAGGCGCTGCGTCGATGCCGGAATCAGGCGGCGGGCGTGCCAGTCTGAATGGTCTCTGGCTGCGCGATCCGTTGTTGCTGGGCTCGCTCGTGTCGTTGTGCGTCTGCCTGATCGGCGTGCTGGGCTGTGGGTCTCGCGGTGGGTTGCTGGCGATGTTGGTCGCGGCGGCGGCAACGACGTTTTTTGCGCGTCAGCAGATGGTACGACTGGGCGTTCCTGTCACAGTGATCGCGGTGGTCGCGCTGATCGCTGTCGTGCTCTTGCGGACCGGATCCATCGGACCGCAGACGTTGCGCGAGGACACGATCGGGCAAATCGGAGCAACGGTTTCAGCCGACGGCAATCGGTTGTCCGGCGACACGCGGTTGGCCCATTGGCCCGACGGGTTTCGCGCCGCATGGGAACATTTCCCCGGTGGCAGCGGACTGGCGTCCTACGGCTACGCGTACTTGCCTTGGCAGGAGACCAGTCCCTGGCGGCATTGTTTACACGCCGACAATCTCTGGCTGGAGATGTTGGCCGAACTCGGGCTGGCAGGACTGGTTTTGGCGGCCCTTGCCACATTGCTGATCGTCAGCGGCCTGAAACGTCTGCATCGATCGTCCGATCCGATCGACCAGGGCCTGTGGGTTTGCGGTTGTTTTCTCAGCATCGTGATCGCCGTCAGTCAGACGTTCGACTTCGGTCTGGTTTTGCCCGCCAATCTGATCGCGGTCGCGACAATTTTGCCGGTGGTCCTCGCGCGGTCATCACTGGTGATTGTGGCGGCCAAACAGAGCGACGAGGCCGGAAAGGGCGCCAAACCCAAACTACAGTTGGTAACATCGGGCCCCTGGTGGCGCTCGCCGACTCCGGTGCGACAGCGGGTGGTCCAAACCGGTTGTGCGGTCGGGCTACTGATCGTTGCGGCCGTCGCCATTGCTCGACTTCGACGCGACAGTGCGGTCGACTACACGTTGCGAACTGCGGAAATCGAGTTGCGGGCACACCGCACGGACCAACCCTGGCTCGATTCAATGGCGGCCGAATGCCGCACCTTGGCCGAACGACATCCGCACCCGGACCTGCTGGACCTGCGCACCCGACTCGAATTTGAACGTGGTCGACTGTTGGAGCTTGATGCCATGAATGTGACGCGGCTGCCGGAGGATCATCAAACGGCGGCGTACGCACTGACGTCACGCGGACGGCGAAGACTCAGTTGGCGGGCGTCGGAACCGACGCTTTCCAATAACGTGACCGATGCCGGACGTTCGGTTCCCGCGCTGCCACTGTTGCCATCGTTTCGTCGCCCGGAGTCGCCCTATGCGAGTGCCTTGCGGTCGTCAGAGGAATCACTGCGGCAGCGACCGTTGGCGATGCCCCCGCGGATCGACCAGGTTTTCCTGGAGTTCGTTCACCAGACGCCGCCACGCACCAAAACCGCCATTGAGCAGTCTGCCGAATTGTTCCGCAACACGCCCGAGCTGCAACTTCGATTCGGGGCGTTGGCGGCCAACCATGGTGATTATGTTACCGCGACAAAGGCGTGGAAACGTGCCGCGACGCTGGACCCGGGCATGGTCACCCGCGTCCTCGGCCGGGCCCGGCGCTTTCCCGATTTTCCGGTCCGGGACGTGATCCCCGACATCGCCGATCGAAAAGCGAGAGCGGATCAATACCTGAATTGAAATGCGATTCCCCTGGAAGCAAGCACAAAGTAGATGAAAAAGATCCTCTCCGTGGTCGGTGCCCGACCCAACTTCATGAAGATCGCGCCGATCATGCGTGCCCTGGATGCATACGGCAGCGACGTCCAACAGACGCTCGTTCACACCGGCCAACACTTCGATGAAAAGATGTCGGACGTGTTCTTCCGCGAGCTCGAATTGCCCAAACCCGACGAACATTTGGGTGTCTCGGGTGGTTCGCACGCCGTCCAAACGGCGCGGATCATGTTGGAATTTGAACCGGTAATCCTCAAGCATCAGCCGGACTGGTTGGTCGTCGTCGGCGATGTCAATTCGACCGTGGCTTGTTCGCTGGTGGCGTCAAAAATTGGCGTACCGATCGCTCACGTCGAAGCGGGGTTGCGGTCGCGCGACAACACGATGCCGGAAGAGATCAACCGCAAGGTGACCGACGCGATCTCGGATCTGCTACTGACACCCTCGCCCGACGGCGACGCGAATTTGATCGCCGAGGGAGTCTCGGCGGATCGAATCCACTGTGTCGGCAATGTGATGATCGATTCGCTGATCCGTGCCCTGCCCAAGATCGAACAGAGTGAGATTTTGTCGACGCTCTCTCTGACGGCCGGCGGGTTCGTCTTGGCGACATTGCACCGACCGAGCAACGTTGATGATCCCCAGATGTTGGGCCAGTTGATCGCGGCGCTCAACGAAGTTGCCACGACCCTTCCGGTCGTCTTTCCCGTGCACCCGAGAACCCGATCGCGATTGCAAAGTGAAGGCATCGAGTTGGCCGATGGAATTCGAATGGTCGATCCGTTGGGCTACTTTGACTTTATGGGGTTGATGCGATCGGCCAAGGTCGTCATGACCGACTCCGGCGGCGTCCAAGAGGAAACGACTTACCTTGGCGTGACCTGCTTGACGGTGCGGCCCAACACCGAGCGTCCGATCACGATCAGCGAGGGGACGAACCGACTGGTTCAGCCGGGCAAAGACACCCTGCTCGCGGCGTGGAACGAGGTCCAAACCAATCCCCCGAAGCGGAATTGCCCAAAACTCTGGGACGGCAAAGCCGCCGAGCGGATCGCTGCGAAGCTTGTTCAATCAGGTTCGTAAGGTGGGAACGGATGGGCGCGATGCGCAACGGTTTGGCATCCGCTAGTCCCCTCCTCAATTCTTTTCACTGCAAAAACGGTTATGGCAGCGGCACCGAAACAGGTCACCATTATCGAACCTCCCTCGGGCTGGATCTCGCTTAACTTGGGAGAGGTCTGGCGCTATCGCGATCTGTTGTACTTGTTGGCGCTACGCGACATTTCAACGCGTTTTCGTCAAAGCGTTATCGGCTACGGTTGGGCGGTCCTGCGACCATTGGCGACCGCAGCGATCTTCACGCTTGTCTTCAGTGTGTTTGTGAAGGTGCAGACGGATGTCCCCTACCCGATCTTTGCCTTTGCCGGTTTGATGCCTTGGCTGTACTTTTCCAACGCACTGACCGGCGTGACGACCAGCATCGTCGGCGGTAGCGCGTTGCTGACCAAGGTCTACTTTCCTCGGCTTGTGCTGCCGTTGGCAAAGATCGGTGTTGGGCTGGTCGAGCTCGCGATCCAGTTCTTGGTCCTGTTCGCACTGATGTTCTGTTACAGCTACCCCCCGGGGTGGCAGATCCTCTTGATGCCACTGTTCGTGATGGTCACCGTGTTGACGGCATTGGCATTCGGAATCTGGTTGACGGCGTTGAATGTGAAGTATCGCGACGTCTCGATGGCTGTTCCGTTCTTGATTCAGATCTGGATGTATCTGTGTCCGATCGTGTATCCGATCAGTGCGGTGCCGGAGCAATATCGAGCCATCTATGCGATCAACCCGATGGTTGGAGTGATCGAAGGGTTTCGTTGGGCACTGCTCGGTTCGACGCCACCGAATTGGACGATGGTGGCGGTGTCGTTGGTGGCCATGGCGGGCGTGTTTGTCACCGGAATCGCCTACTTTCGCAAGGTCGAAACGACGTTTGCGGACATCATTTAGACGCCATTGTCGAATCGTCGAGTCGTTTCGTGACGCACTGCATCAAGATTGAAAATCTGGCCAAACGCTATCACCTTGGGCTGACCCACGCCGGTAGCATCCGCGATTTGGCCAATCGCGTTGCCCGCCGGATGGTCGGCCGGACGGAGATTCACGCAGAGTCGCAACACGTGGACCCGGAGCGTGTCGAAGACGGTCATTTTTGGGCCCTGCGTGACATCGGGTTCACGGTCAATGAAGGGGAAGTCGTCGGAATCATCGGCAAGAACGGGGCTGGAAAAAGCACCCTGCTGAAATTGCTCAGCCGGATCACACTGCCGACCGAGGGCCGCGTCGAGCTGGTCGGGCGTGTCGCCAGTTTGCTGGAAGTTGGCACCGGTTTTCATCCAGAACTCACCGGCCGCGAAAACGTCTTCTTAAACGGCACGATTTTGGGAATGACCCGGCGAGAGATTGAGCGTCAACTAGATCCAATCGTGGAGTTCGCAGGGGTCGGGAAATTCTTGGATACGCCGGTCAAGCGGTACAGTAGCGGCATGACCGTTCGTCTGGGATTCGCCGTGGCGGCACATTTGGATCCGGAAATTCTGATTGTCGATGAGGTTTTAGCAGTCGGAGATATCGAGTTTCAAAATCGCTGTATCGGCAAAATGAAGAGTGTGGCCGAATCGGGAAAAACCGTGTTGTTCGTTAGCCACAACCTCGCGTCGATCAGGACCTTGACGACCCGCGCGATCGTCTTGTCGGCGGGACGGATGGTTTACGACGGCCCCACCGCCGAAGGCGTGACACGGTACGTCGCTGAAAACATGATCGTGGACACGAGTTCGGAGTCGATCGCCGATGCGAAACGGACACTTTCCGGGTTGGACCAGAAACTTCGTTTTGTCGATTTGAAACTCCACGGTGGCGACGGCCAACGCACGCTTCCCGACGACGGCACGTTTCGAATCTCGGTCAAGGTCCAGGCGAACAGTGCTTGCGACGAGTTTGTGATCGGGATGACGGTCTATTCTCAGGATAAAACTGCAATCGGAAGTTGTTTCTCCGAACCGCTGACCGCGCCTGAACACGGTCGGTGCCGCACCTATGAGCTTTGCGCGCGTTTTCCGCTTGCTCCGGGCAGCTACCATTGTGGGATTTCGATGAGCAGTTTGCGTTCGGCAGGACGGGAACTGCACGATTCCCTTGCCGACGTGATCCCCTTCGAGATCTCCGCGGGCTCCATGGACCAGGATCGATTGACCGGCCAGTGGAGTGCCGCCTGGGGCTACTATCGACTGGAAGACCTCAAGACGGTTGTGTCGTGAAACTCTTGTGTACCGATAAGAATCAATCGGTGACTGCCGATCCCGGCGACCCAGCGATTCGGCAGACAGTCTGCCCCTATTGCAGAACGTCGGACTGGACCGACCTGGGAAACTGTTGCGAGCTTGCCGAACTTGGGTCTCCGGATACGCCCGAAGTGATCCGTGAAATTGCCGAAGCGTCGCGGGATAGCAAATTGGCACAGTGCGACCGATGCGGATTGCTGTTTCGCTGCCCTCAACCGTCGCGCGACGATCTCCGTCGTCTGTATCGCAATTTGCCGGCGACTATTTGGCGATACGATTCGTCGTCGATGGGATCCTGGATGACCGCCAAAAAGCACCTGTTGTCTCAGCATCCGGGCTCCCAACCGGTTTCCGTCCTGGACGTCGGTGCTTTCGATGGTGGGTTTCTGAAGTGCCTGCCAGACACATGGCGAAAGTATGCCGTCGAACCATCGCCATTGGGGCAAGAAGAACTGCGCAAATCAAAGATTCGGTGGATCGCCGACTCGGCTGAAGATGTTGTCCTGGATTCAGAACCCGACGGGTTTGACGTCGTCACGCTTTTTGACGTGTTCGAACACCTGCCCGATCCCGCCGAGACACTGCGGGTGTTGGCTGACTTGGTGAAACCCGCCGGGCGTCTAATGGTTTCGACCTGCAATGCACGGCATTGGTCGTGGCGGATGATGCGGGGGCAGCATTGGTACCTGCATTCCGTCCAACACGTCTGTTTTGCAAACCCGGCCTTCTTTCGCTCGTGGGGCCAACAGCACGGCATGAAAGTGGAATCGCATTTCAGTCACGCTCACCAGATCGCAGGATCCACCGCGCGGCTTAAACACAGCCTGGAGGTTGTGCATGCCTGGGCGACACAGAACGGAAAGTATTATCTGTCGCGATTGATCCAATCGTTGCCCGGAATGGGGCATATGGCTCATAAACAAGGCGTTGTTTTTGCCAACACGCTACAAGACCATCAACTTGTCGTTTTCCGACGTCTGGAATCGTCGACGCCATGAAACGTCTGATCAAAAAGCTTTTCGATTCGGTCGGTGTCGAGATCCGTTTGAAACGCAACGTTACAGCGGTCCGCGAAAAAGAAAAACGCGAGGAAGTGCTTCGGCAATGGGCGTTGTTGCATCGATATCAGCCGCAGACGATTCTGGATATCGGTGCAAATGAGGGCCAAAGTGCGGCTCTCTTTCGTCAACTGTTTCCGGGCGTTGCGATCTACAGTTTTGAACCTCTTGCGGATTGTCACCAGCAGGTCGCCCATTTCCTTGAATCGCACGGGCCTGGCACCGCGTTTCACTGTGCATTGGGCGAATCCAACCGCCAGACGACGATTCATCGCAACGAGTTTACTCCCAGCTCATCGCTCTTGCCGATGAATACGTTGCACAAGACTGAGTTTCCCAAAACGACCCGGTCGCGTCCCGAACAGGTCGATGTCAAACGCCTTGACGATATCGCCGAAACGCAGCAATGGGCGGATCCACTGGTGATCAAGGTCGATGTGCAAGGGTTTGAAGAGCCGGTCATTCGGGGCGGGCTTGACACCTTCACGCGGGCCCGGGCCGTCGTCATCGAGTTGACGTCTTATCCGCTGTACGAGTCGCAATCCACGTTCGAACGGGTGCAACAGCAACTGCAATCCATCGGATTCGTTTTCCGCGGCGTGATTGACCAGATGCGCAGCCCTCAGGACGGCCGCATTCTGCAATTCGATGCGCTGTTTGAAAACGATTCGCCCGGGCCATCGTGAACGCGCCGGCACAGCCCAAACGAATTGCGATCATCACCGCCTCGCCGCCCGGCGAGAATGGTGTCGGGCAGAACTACTTGCGTGATTTGGTCAAAACCTTCGATGATCACCACGTCCACGTCTTTGCACTGTTGAAAACGCAGGACGAATGGCGGGCCGAGGATCGGGGTTGTGTCGCCGACTACACGATACTTGACCGACGTTATGAGTACCCGCGCGGTGTCCTCGGGGGAGCGATCTCTCACTGGACCGCGACGCTCGCATTCAAACTGATGACCGTTCGTCATGCACAGCGACTCGCGCGCCAGATCGCCGCGATGACCGTACGCGATGGCTTCGACGCCGTGCTGTTGGTCCTTGAATCACCTCTGTTGATGTTGATCGGTGAATCATTGTGCCGAGCGCAAGCGGAGAGGTTACAAATCCTTGTCTGGGACCACCCGGAACATGTCTCGGCTGCTTTCGGGCATGTCGGTTCGCGCAAGAAACGCCTGATCCGCGCCTTTTCCAAGGTCGTTTCCAATGCCGCGTCCGGTTTGACGGTGGCGGAAAAACTACAGGACTTGCTTTTGCGGTTGCACCCAGCTCTGCCGATCCGATTGTTCCGCAGTCCCGTTCACGCCGTTGGTCCGGTGTCACGCAAACCGTCCGACGGCGGGCAAGATCTGTTCGTCATCGGTTTCGCCGGAAGCGTGACGGCGCCGCAGGAATTGGAACTGTTGCAGCAGGCCTTGGACCAAGTGGAGTGGAACTCCGGTGGACGACGACTGCAGTTGCGTCTGTTCGGGAAACGGTTCTCGCTGGCCGCGGAAGTCCGACGGAACGTGCAGTATCAAGGTTTCTTGCCGACGCAGGACGATGTCATCGGTCAGCTTGCGGATTGCGACGTGTGTTTCCTGCCACAACCATTTGCCGACTCTAGTCGACTGGTCGCCGAGTATTCGTTTCCGACCAAATTGAGCACTTATCTTTCTTCAGGCCAGCCCGTGTTGGTCCTGGCGCCACCCCACGCGTCATTGGCAAGGTTCCAGCAGTTGAACGAACCCTCGTCGTCCGGGGAATCATCGTTGGGGTTCTATTGTGGATCGGCAAATCCATCCGTGTTGGCGGATTTGATTCAGCGGATTTCGGCCGACGCTGCGTTTTATCGACGCGGTTGCGAGCGTGCCCAAACGTGTGCAAACAGATACTTTCGCAACGACGTGGCCCGATTGAACGCCAGATCGATACTCGATCCGGAGACGGTCGGCACAGCGTCGCCGAGTCAGTGTCATTGAACGTCATCCAGGTCACCGGCAGTGACGTCGGCGGCGGGGCAGAAGTCGTGGTGCGCGAGCATCACCACGAACTTCAGCGTCAAGGCCACCGCGTGCAGTTGTTGGTCGGCCGAAAGCTGACCGATGATGCCGCGACGACAGAGATTCCGTTCCGCCGTGGTCCGAAAGGTGTGTTGCGGACGGCACGCTGGCTGGAGCGGAACACGGGGCTTCAAAACCTCTATTCGCCCGGTTTTCGCGCCATCGAAGATTCGTTCGCCTTTTCCCCCGACGTGCTCCATTTGCACTCGCTGCACGGCGTGGAAAGCTTTGCCGAACTATCGGTGCTGCGGCGGTTGTGCCGAAAGTTCCCGACCCTGATTTCCTTGCACGACCTCTGGCTGATGACGGGCCACTGCGGCCATCCACTGGACTGTCCCAGGTGGAAGACGGGCTGCGGCAAGTGCCCGGACCTGACGCTCTATCCCGCCGTTTCGCACGACACGACACGTCTGAACTTTTGGCGCAAACGCCGCCTGTTTCGCTCGCTGCCCGCCCGCTTGATCGTCCCGTCCAACTGGTTGAAGGCCCAAGTCCGCCAGAGTCCGATCTTAAAACACCTTCCCGTCGATGTCGTTCCCAATCCTGTCGACGTGGACACGTTTACCCCAGATGCGGACCCCGATGCGTGCCAGGATCTGCGGCGCGAATTCGGGATCACAGCGACGGATCAAACCGTCCTGATGGTTGCTCAGCATCTGGACAATCCCTTTAAAGGTGTCCGAGACGGGATCGCAGTTTTGAACCTGATCAAGTCGGCCAACGTCAAAGTCATGTTGGTCGGCCGGGCCGCCGAATCGGTCGCCGGGAAGATCAACCATCCGTGCGTGATTTTGCCGTTCACCGATTCCAAACAGCGTCTCGCAGACTATTACCGATCTGCAAAGGTCCTGTTGATGCCGTCACGTGGTGAAACGTTCGGATTGGTCGCCGCCGAAGCGATGGCCTGTGGGACACCGGTGGTCGCATTTGATGTCGGCGGGCTGGCCGACGTGATCGGTGATGACATCGGGGGGATCTTGATTTCCGATCGCGATCGATCAGCGATGGCTCGGGCGGTCGATGAACTGTTGTCCGACGGACGGCAGTACATGTTGAAATCCGATGCCGGGCGCGAACGTTCGGTTGACCTGTTTTCGCTGTGTCGGCATACGCGGAGTTGTTTGACGTTATACCAACATGCGATCCAACAGCATGCAACACCCGCCTGAATTGATCGATGCTTTTCAACAGTTTCGACTTCTTCGGGTTTTTCGTCGTTGTCTTCCTGGTGCAGTTGGTCCTGCCGCATCGCGCACGAAATTTATTCTTGCTGGCCACCAGCTACTTCTTTTACGCGTGCTGGGACTGGCGATTCGTGGGGCTGATGGCCGCGTCGACCGTTATCGACTACGTCTGCAGCCACAAAATCCACCGAAGCGAAACAACCGCGTGGAAACGTCGGTTCCTGTCGATCAGCCTGATCGCCAACCTGTCGATCCTTGGGTTCTTCAAGTATGCGGGCTTCTTCGTCGATTCCTGGATCGCGCTTGCCGCAAGCCAAGGCATCGAACTGTCGACACGCACCTGGAACATCATTTTACCGGTCGGGATCAGTTTCTATACCTTCCAGACGATGAGCTACACCTGGGATGTTTATCGCGGAGAGATGCGACCGCTAAAACGTTTCTCCGATTTTGCGCTCTACGTCGCTTTTTTCCCACAATTGGTCGCCGGACCGATCGAACGCGGAAAACACCTTTCACCGCAAATCGAATCCGGGCCGCGAACGTCGTGGCAGGGAGTTCGGTCGGGCGTTTGGATGGTTACCAAAGGATTGTTCAAAAAGGCGGTGATCGCCGACAACTTGGCGCCGATCGTGGCAGACTCATTCGGCAGCGAATCGCCGCACAGCCTGCAAGTCTTGATCGGGGTCTATGCGTTTGCGTTTCAGATCTATGGTGATTTCTCGGGCTACACCGACATTGCACGCGGCGTCGCACGGATGATGGGATACGCGTTGTCGCTTAATTTTCGGTTGCCCTATTTTGCGACTAATCCGAGCGAGTTTTGGAAACGCTGGCACGTCAGTTTGTCGTCTTTCTTACGCGACTACCTGTACATCCCGTTGGGCGGAAATCGCGCAGGAACGCTACGAACCTATCGCAATCTGTTGGTCACCATGTTGCTGGGCGGACTCTGGCACGGTGCGGCATGGAATTTTGTCATTTGGGGATTTTATCACGGCGTGCTCTTGATCCTCTACGAACGACTGTCACGCACGGTCCGTGTCTCGGACGCCTGGTTAAACCGAATCTATCCGATCCGTTTGATGGTGATGTTTCATTTGACATGCGTCGGCTGGCTGATCTTTCGAGCGGAGTCCACGATAGAACTTCAAACGCTGTTCGCGGGGCTGTTTCATTATCGACCGGTATCGCTGGAAGACTGCCAAGCGGCGTGGAAGTTGGTTTTGCTGGCCGGACCGCTGTTGGTTCTTCAAGCTGCCAAGGAATACACCAAGTGCCTGAACTTTGTCCCCAACCTTTCGCCGGTTCCGAGGTTGGCAATCTGTGCCGGGTGTGTCGTTGCGATCCTGACCCTGGGTTCCTTCGGTAAACAAGAATTTATCTACTTTCAGTTTTGAGCATTCCAGACGAACGATCGGTCACAAACGCTCGTCAGGCGGTGAAGGAGTTGGAAACGCGATTGGTCCGTTGGGCCTTGTTCGCTTTGCCGATCATCGTCCCCATCGCATTTGTGATTGCGGGCCGATATTGGCGGACGCTGCTGTTTCTGCAACCGCCTGTGGAGTGGTCCACGATGTTCAGTCGGCCGGCTGCTTGGGCAGGTGGCGTGATCGCCGCGTGTGCCGTTCTGGCGTGGTGGCTATCGCTGAGAATCTCCCACATCGGCAGCCGTCGCGGGCAGTGGTTCGCTGTGGCGGTCGCGGTGGTCGCAGTCGTCTGCGTGACCGATCGGTTGGCGGATGTTTCAAGAGCCCGTTTTGTACTTGAAGAGGCGGTCAAGTCGCGTGCTCCCCATTTGGATTTCGTACGCAACATCGCGTTCAAACAACAGACGTTGCGGGCTCCGCTGCCCGCGAATGTGGCCGATCGACAGCGAATCTTCCTGGTCGGATCCAGTCAAATCAATCTCGGCATCGATGCAGCGCAGCTGCGTGCGAAGACGTCCGCTGATGAGGTTGTCGGTGTCTGCATGCCGGGGATGGTCCCCTTGCAATACCTGGCGGTGGCCGATCCGTTGGTCAGGCAGCGGCCATCGGTGGTGATCTGCTGGGTCAGCGAATTCGACTTCTTTCGTGAGACGACCGTGCCGACGGTGCGATTGCGATGGTTGATGGATCGAACGAGTTTGCTGCGGATCGCATCGACGCTTTCATTGCGACATCAATTTGTTCAGCGTGCCCAGTTGGCCGACCTTGCCCTGGCCAGCCTGTCGACGCTCTGGCAACAACGCAGTTTGTTTCAAATGGTCGCGTTTCGGTTTTGGTGGGATTGGGATGCCGAGGGGCACACGATTTCTGAGGACGAAGCAACGGTCGGCGGGCAGCTGGTTGATCAAGAGCAAGGACTGCGAAATATCCGCCGCAATATTCGACGGACTCCTTTGGTCGATTCAAATTTCGATGCGTTTGCCAAATTCTCGGCGTTGGTCGTGCAGTCCGGTGGGCGGCTGATCGTGCTCGAAGGCGAATCGCATCCCGATGCGATGGCCGCTTACCCGCCAGAGTTTCGCTCGGAAACTCGCCGCCGTCTCGGGCAGATGGCCGAAACCATTGGATTTGAATACCGGACCGAGGGGATGCGACCGTCATTTGGTCCAGACGATTGGCGGGACGCGGTGCATTTGAATCAATTCGGGCGCGAGCGGCTGACCGAGTCGGTCAGCGAATTGATCCGACGTCCGTCTCCCGCGGAGTCGAAAGAATGACAATCCAAACACGAACGAGTGCAATCTAGCATGCTTCAATCTGTGATTACCACCATCCAGCGTCCCACCGACAGCGTGATTCGATTGGCCGAGTCAATGGCCGGATCGGGAGCGGGGCTCGTGATTGCCGGCGATACCAAAGGGCCAGACTCATTCGACCTGTCGTCGGTGGACGGATTCGAATCCGACCAGCTGTCGTTCTTGTCGATCGACGGCCAGCTCGCCTCTGGCTTCGCGTTGGCGGATCTACTCCCTACAAAGCACTACTGTCGCAAGAACATCGGGTACTTACACGCGATGCGATTGGGGGCGACGTGCATCTACGAAACCGACGACGACAATGCCCCTTTGGATCACTGGACGGCACGGGAGGAATGGATCGATGCGCTTCGTTTCGCCGAGGGGCGGCGTGAGGACGGGCTTTCCAACGCCGCGACGTGGATCAACGTTTACAAGTACTTTTCGAACGAACTGATCTGGCCGCGTGGGTTGCCGCTGGACCAGATTCGCGAGTCATCAGTCGCGACGTCGGTTTGTCCGTCCACGCTCGCGAAATCGAGCGGTGACTCGGCGAAGCATTGGGCTCCGATCCAACAGGGACTGGCAAATGGGGCACCGGATGTCGATGCGATCTGGCGGTTGGTGCTGGATCGCGACTTCGATTTTGATGACGCCCCGAGCGTGATGCTGGCGCCCGGGCAGTGGTGCCCCTTCAATACTCAGACCACGTGGTGGTGGCCGGCGGTGTACCCCTTGCTCTACGTGCCGAGCTACTGTCCGTTTCGGATGTGTGATATCTGGAAAAGTTTTGTCGCCCAGCGGTGTTTGTGGGAATTGGGGACCGGGGTTGTGTTCCACCCGTCCGAAGTCGTCCAGGAACGCAACCCGCACAACCTGATGTCTGATTTCAAGGATGAAGTTCCGGGCTATCAACAGAACCATCAAATCGCTGAAGCGCTGGCGCGAATCGAACTGGATCCGGGAGTCGAATCGGTCGGTGGCAATTTGCGGCGGTGTTACGCGACCTTGGTGGACGAGCAGATCTTTCCCGAAAATGAAATGCAGCTAGTCGATGCTTGGCTGGCCGATTTGAAAACGCTGGCTTAACCAACAGAGTTCTGGCACGCCATGTCTCAATCTCCACTCGTCACCATTGTGATCCCGTCGTTCAACCAGGGGGCCTACATCGGTCAATGCATCGAATCGATCCTCACGCAGGACCATCGTCCGTTGGAGATTTGGGTCGTCGATGGGGGATCGACCGACGACACGCTGACGGTGCTAAGCCAATTCGACTATTGCAACGAGATTCATTGGATCTCCGAACCTGATCGCGGGCCAGCCGATGCGGTAAACAAGGGATTGAAACGCGCCGGTGGGAGCATATTGGCGATTCAAAGCAGCGACGATGCCTACCTTCCCGGTGCGATTTCGACGGCGGTTTCAGCCCTTCAAGCCAACGATGACGTCGGTCTTGTCTACGGGGACATCAAGAAAGTGGACCAGCACGATCGTGTGGTCTATGCATCTTCGCAGATTCGTCACGGCAACTTGGATGATTTGTTGGCCAAGCGGATGTGGATCCCGCAGGCCAGCGCGTTTTTCAAAGCATCGGTAATCGATCGGATCGGATACTGGAATCCCGATTTGCCCTACACGCCGGATATTGATTATTGGATTCGAATCTGGTTCGAATTCGAAGTCGAAAAGTTGGAAGGGGTGATCGCGACAATTCGAATGCATGAAGAACAACGTGACCGTCAAGCGGCGAAGATCGTCCGAGACTGGAACCGGATGGTCACCGAGTCGCGTTCGATCCGGGCCGCATCGTTCGCGACCCGTCGCGCTGCTTGGGCCGGTTGTCATCGCAACGCGTTGGAATACGGTGCTGGAAACGACTGGATGGTCAGCTATCACATGCTGATGCAAAGCGTCTATGTGCCCAGCAATCTGCCCAAACTGATTGCCAACTGGCGACAGGCGATTCCGGGATTCATCCCGTGTTACAAGCTGTTCAGCCGGCTACGTTCAAACTCGACCTAGGAAACATCAGTGACCTATTTTCTGATCGCACTGGCGATGCTTACGGGAATCGCAGGATGCGGGCTGGGATATCGTGCTTATCGGCGCTGCAATCTGCTGCGTGAACATCACGATCAATTGGTGGGCCGATTCAGACAGCTTGAATCCGACCTGATTCAGGCGAATAAACGGTTCTGTCTCGACAAAGCGCTGCGTCTGCCCGAATCAACAACGGCGGTCTGTACCAGCCAGCACGGTGAGGACGCATGGCTGTGGGAACAATTCGACTTCAAACCCGAAGGTCGGTACGTCGAAGTAGGCGGACACGACGGCAGGACGTTCAGCAATTCATATTTCTTTGAATGCATCGGGTGGGACGGGATCGTGATTGAAGCGAATCCTGCCTTGGCGGAAAGCTGCCGTCAAACACGACCCCAGGCGACCGTCGTGCACGCAGCGGTCGTCTCCGATCCCGTGGTGCAAGAAATCGAGTTCATGATTCCACAAGGTGCGCCCGGAGTCAGCCTGCTGGGATTCACACGTGAAGATCCATCCCACGTGCAGCGAATCCGCAACGAAGGTGGCGAGATCCAGAAGGTCTCGGTTCCCGCCGTGACGCTCGATGCAGTCTTGACGAAGCATCCAATCGAGACGATCGATTTTGTCAGCATTGACATCGAGGGGGCGGAAATGGATTGTTTGCAGGGCTTCAATATTGATCGTTGGCAACCTCGCTTTGTACTGATCGAAGACAACTCTGGCGGGCTGAATGCGACCGTTCCCCAGTACATGCAATCCAAGGGTTACGGATTGCTGCGACGGATCGGTTGTAATTTGGTGTTCGAAAGACAGCACACCGCTACGGGCTATTCTTCTGCCGGTCGATCATAGAGCGTATTGAATCATCGTGAGCGGATCAATCAAGGAACAGATCGGCTGTGTCTTGCACGAATTGCCGTCCAGCTACCTCGCCTTGAAGCGTGGACCAGGGCGTTGGCGAATGCTCCATAATCGTCATGAGTCGTTGGAAGTTCGCTTGGGTCCATCGGGCGTCGATGGGTGTCGATGTTGCTGGGAGCATTCGTCCGAACTAACCGTCACCAGGGTGTTCCCCTGGATGGGGCGACATCTGCTGGGGGCCTGTTTTCCGACGCTCTCGTTTCGGTGGAGTTCGCCCCAGCCCGAGCACGGCCCCGCCGTCTCGGTGCTTGTGGCAATCGGTGGAGAAGATCGTCAGCGATTGTTGGTCCCCTGTTTGGCATCGCTGTTTGCGGCTGCCGAAGAGGTTCGCGCGGGGGTGGAAATCATTTTGGTTCGAGAAGGCGAACACCGTGAATCGGCGATCGAGCAGATATTTCCTGAGGTCGTTGAGTGCTCTGTCCCGCCTCAACCGGCGTTCAATAAAAGCCTGATGCTGAACGTCGCAGCACGCAAAGCACGCGGGGAGATCTTGGTGATTCACGATGCGGATTTGCTGGTGTCTCCGAGCTACCTGACGACATGCCTGCAACGTTGTCGCCAGGCGGAAGCGGCACGTCCGGGGCGATTGATTTTTTACTTGAACGACTCATCGACCGACCGGTTGGTGTCGGCGGTCGGTTCCAGCGCAAAACCGCAAACGCTCCACGACGCAGGGATCCGGCCGAACGAATTGAGTATCGAGAGAGTCGTCCAGAACACGCCGAATCCGATGGCTGTTCGTCGAGAGACCTATTTCTCGCTCGGTGGGCACGACGAAGACTTCGAAGGATGGGGGGGCGAAGACCTGGAGTTTCTCTCCAGATTGAGAACAACGTCGATCGACGAATTCGGCTCGGAACCCTTGATCCACCTGTGGCATCCCCCATCGCCCAAAAAGCAGAACGGCGATCGCAACCAACAACTGCAGGACAGGAAACTGTCTCAACCGCCACAGCAGCGAGTTCGATTGCTGGTCGAGAAATCCGGCCTTAAATGGGATTCCTGCGGTCGATGATGCGGAAGTTGCAGAATCTCGCCTCTCGCATCACTCGGACTCCGCATTTCGAGGTGGGCAGCGAGCACCTGATCGATTGCGACTTAGAAGCTTCGGCACCGGTCGTACACGTGGATTGCTACGGACGGTCGTTTTATCGTCGCGTCGAGGTCGCTTACGGCGGGGCAAGATGGAAGTTTCATTATGATCCCCGGCAACGTTTGAATGTTCCGTTTGTTGCCGGTGTGTTTTTTGATCGGTCCGCGATTCCGGGCAGTCACCTGCTTCGAGTGCCCAAGCAACGTCGCGCGGCAGTGCTCGTTGAGACGCCCAACGAGAACTTCTTTGGCCACTTCCCTGATTTGGGGAATGAGTTCGGTTGTGTGATGACGCATCGCACCGATCTGCTCGACCTCGGACAACCATTTGTGGAACTCGCCTACGGGACCAACTGGGTTCCCGTCGGGGATCCGGCAAAGGTCGCCGAGGGTCACGGCAAAACGAAGGACCTGAGTTTTCTTGGCAGCATCCAACACGATGACGTGCACGGTTACATGCTCAGACGGCAGGTCGCCGAGTGGCTCGGTGGCGAAGGCGTCGAATGTTTCGGGCATGGACTAAAATCGCTGAGTAGCAAAACCGACGGGCTGGTCCCGTATCGCTTTAGTATTGCGATGGAAAACATCCGATCGCCGGGCTACTTTACTGAGAAGTTGATCGATTGTTTCCATTGCGGCACCGTCCCGGTCTACTGGGGTGATCCGTCAATCACATCGGTGTTCGATCTTCGGGGAATGGTGATCTTTGAGAATCTGAGCGACCTGAAACGTGTCCTTCCGACGTTGAACGCCGATCGATACCAAATGATGCTGCCCTTCGTGGTGGATAATCTGAAAAAGGCGATCGCGCTTGACGTGGCGGACACGGCGGGCATGTATCGACGGATAGCGGCGACGCTCAGCAGCGTCATGCCCGCCGGCGATTCACGAAGTCATGGTCAGCTGGGACGCGTCGCGCGGCATGCTCGTCAATTGTTGGGGAATGGTCGATGAGTCGCGTGATTCACGTCTGCCCCCGAGCGATTTTCGCCAACACGTACCACGGCAGCTACAAAGACACCATCTCACGTATCCGCTTCCTGGAGTCGTCCGGCTGTGACTACCATCAGGTGGTCATCGATGCGGATGACCCGGATGCTGCCCTTGGCGCGGTTTCGGAAATCGACGCGGCAAACATTTTGATCGAGTATTCTCGGTATCCGCGCGTCCTGAAAGCTCTGCGTGAGCGTTTTCCGGCCGCCTACATCGCTGTACGATCACATAATTTGGAACCGTTGCAGCATTTGGACAATCTCGGTTGGTTTCCATCGCGGGGACCGCTTTGGATGCTCTATGGGATGACACGCCTGTTCCGCAACGATTTGATCGCGAAAAAAAATGCGTCTGCGATCTGGTCGATCAGCGATTGGGAAAATCGTGTTTACTGGAATCGGTTACCGGGGCACGCCGAGGTTCGCTGGCTGCCGTATCATTGTCCCGAACACTTGGTGTCTAAACATGCGATCGCGGTTCGATCCAGAAAGATCGTCGCTTGTATGCCGACGTCGCAGAAGAATCGAAAGAGCTGGGATTTGGTTTGTCAATTCATCGCGTTTGCCGAACAAATGACATCCAGCGGTTTCGATGAGCTCGACTTCGTCGTGACCGGTGATGTCGCATCCTGGGGACTGCCGCCATCGACCGCGGTACGTTATTCGGGCATGATCGAGGATTTGGCGGACTTCCTTGGCAAGACTCGAGCGGTCGCGATGCTTTCAGGGCTCGGCTACGGGTTCAAAACCACCTTGGGTGACGCCGTCGCCAATGGGGCGTCGGTGATCGTGCATCCACGTCTTTACCAGCGACTGCCGGAAGAGATGAAGGCAGACGCTCTGGCCTGCGATCCGAATAGGGCAATGGACTGCGATCGAATCTTCCGCTGGATGCAAGCCCAGACCGAACCATCATCGTTGCTCCAGCGCCATCGCGAACAAGTGGCTGAAGCGCTTGACCAGTTGCTCCAACATGAATCGGTGAGCCGATGAGGGTCTTGGTCAACGCATT
Organism: Stieleria maiorica; assembly: GCF_008035925.1. Taxonomy (NCBI): domain Bacteria; kingdom Pseudomonadati; phylum Planctomycetota; class Planctomycetia; order Pirellulales; family Pirellulaceae; genus Stieleria; species Stieleria maiorica. The sequence continues at coordinate 5,020,361 of NZ_CP036264.1, read as the reverse complement.
GTCGGTCAACAATCAAAGTGGTCGGCACGTTTTGATGGGGCATCTGAACCAGTTGCGCGGCTGGACCGAAGGGAGCCACGAATACGTCATCCTGTATCATGATTCGAATCGGGACATCGTTGTCGACAAACCGGGATACCGATGGATCGAATGCCCGGCGAAGACGGCCCAGTGGAGCCCGCGGGCGATCTGGGAATTTCAAAACCTGAATCGCATCGTGGAACAAACCGATAGCGATCTTATCTTCACACCGGCCGGTGTGTCGGTACCGGGGATTAAGGCGCCGCAGGTCGTCTTTTGCCAGAACCCGTGGTGTCTGGTTCCCGAATTACACCACGAGTGGAAAGACAAGTTCAAGGCCTGGATGCAACGACGCGGGTACCGGCGGACGATGCGAGACGCCTCGCTGATGGTTTTTAACTCGCAATACATGTACGATGCTTACGTCAAAAACGCCGGCAGTGATGCACGACGTGCGATGGTCGTCTACCAGGCAATCGCCGAGACAACGTGGGACGCCGCCGGTCGGCTGAGAAAGAGCTTGCTGGAAAAAAATCACATCGTTAGCGTCTCCGCGATGGCGCCGCACAAAGGCGCCGACGTTCTTGTAAGGGCGGTCCGCTTAGTGCGCAACAAAGTCCCCGATGTGACGCTTACGTTTGCCGGCGGTTGGCCCGACACGTCACATCGGACTCAAATCGAAGGTTTGGTGGACGAATTGGGGCTCGGTGATGCTGTGACGTTTTCCGGCTGGATCAGTGATGACGATCTTCACCGACTCTACTCACGGGCCCACGTGTTCAGTTTGCTCAGCCGGTGCGAATCATTCGGGATTCCGGCCGTTGAAGCCCAGAGTTTCGGTACCCCGGCGATTGGGACCGATACATGTGCGATTCCAGAAGTCGGCGGCGCGGGCGGGCTGTACAGCCCCGTCGATGATGTGGAAACTGCAGCCGCAAATTTGGTCAAAGTGCTTACCAATCACGGTCTTTGGGAGCAATTGAGCCGGTCAGCCATCGAAAACGCGCAACGTTTCCGCTGGTCCGAGTGCAGCCGTCCCTTGTTGAAAATGTTTGACTCGGTGCGCCCAGATGTTCTCGACAAGCAAGGAGTAGGTTGAGGATGGACAACCAAGCTGTTCCACGCGTTTCGGTCGTGATGAGTGTCTACAACGGCGAAGCTCAATTGGGTGCGACGATCGACAGTATCCTCGGTCAGACCTTCGACGACTTTGAATTCGTGATCGTCGACGACGGATCGAGCGACCGATCGGGCGAATGCTTGCAACGCTATGCCGTGCGCGACCCACGAATCGTTCTATTACGTCAGCCCAATGCGGGTCTCACTCGTGCCCTAATTGTTGGATGTGAGCACGCGCGCGGCGAATTCATCGCCCGACAAGACGTCGGTGACCGCTCACTGCCCCAGCGTTTGGAAAAACAACTCGAATTTCTGGACCAACATCCCGATGTCGTTGCCGTGGGGGCAGGATGTCGCAGAATCGGCCCGGAAGGCGAGTTCCTTGGGGAAACCATCCGAGACGAAAGCCCGGCACAGATCACACGGGGGCTGATGGAGGAAGGCAGAGGCATTTCTCATATGGTGGCGACGTATCGTGCCGACGCCTATCGGAGTGCGGGGGGGTATCGAAAGGAATTCCGATTCGCCCAGGACACGGATCTTTGGTATCGCATGTCTCGTCAAGGACTACTCGCCGAACTGCCCGAGGTGTTGTTCGAATGGGGGATCGATCTGGACGGGATCAGTTCGACGAATCACGATCGGCAAAGCCGTCTGGCGATGTTGGCCCGTGAGTCCGATCGACGCGTACGTGAGGGTGGAAACGATGAAGAGATCCTCCGGCGTGCCGAAACGCTCAGTTGGGACGACGACGTGCCGGACAACCGGTCATCGCCTCGTGGAGCACTTGCCAGAGCCGAGTTTTTTATCGGCAGTCAACTCTATGCTCTCGGCGACAGACGTTGTCGCCCGTATCTGATGCGTGCGATTCGTCACCGCCCCTTTTGGTTTCGGCCTTGGATCAAGGCTGTTTTTTCGTATTTGCCGATCCGGCACAACCGCCGCTCAACGCCGGCGTAGGCGATCGGGGGCAATACAAATCCATCTCATGCCTGCCGATGTTTCCATCGTGATCCCGACTCTCGGTCGCGACGCCGTCTTGGTGGCGACGATCAAATCATTGTTGGGGCTGTCCACAAGGGCTGCGGAGATTCTGATCGTGGATCAGACGGCTGAACACGATCAGACGACCCGGGAGCGGCTGACGTCGTGGAACGCCGACGGAACGATTCGGTGGATCCGCCTGTCGAAACCTTCGATCACGCGGGCAATGAACCACGGGCTTATGCAAGCCCATTCGCCACGGGTGCTGTTCCTCGATGACGACATCCGGCCACGCTCCGAATTGGTTCGCGTGCATGACGTGGCACACCAAGAGTGCCCCGAGTTGTGGGCAAGTGTCGGCCAAGTCATCCAACCTTGGCAACAACCACAGGAGGTCACTGCCCCGCGGCGACTGCAGGGGTTGCGGCTAGATGAAGACTTTCCGTTTCATTCGACGTTGGTCATGGACGTTCATAACGTGATGGCCGGAAATCTTTGCGTCAACCGCCAGCGGGCCCTGTCGATCGGCGGTTTTGACGAGAATTTCCAAGGGGCGGCCTACCGATTCGAAACGGAATTCGCGCGCCGAGTCGAAACCGCCGGAGGTTCGATTCGGTTTCTCGGCAATGCAGGAATCGACCACCTGAGAGCTGAGAAAGGCGGTACACGGATCAATGGCAACCACTTGACCAGTGCGTCCGCCCGCCACGGCGTCGGAGACCACTATTTTGCCATGCTGCACGCGAAATCGTCCGCCGAAGCGCACGTGTATTGCTTACGCCGTGCGCTGCGGGAAGTTCGGACGAAATTCCACTTGTCTCATCCCTGGTGGATTCCTGTGAAACTGCTCGGTGAAGTTCGGGCTTACCTTGCGGCACGACGTCTGGTACGCAGCCGGCGCGCGATGATTTCTGCCGACGCCAACGAGTCGGCAAATACCACCGAACTTCCTCGACTTCCATCGGAGAGCTGACATGCATCCCATCGTCTTGACAGTCTCCACCGGTCGCTGCGGAACAACGTTTCTGGAAAAGTCATTTCGAAACAGTTTCGCGAACCGCGATAATTGGGTCACTCACGAACATCTAAAACAGCAGATCACGCGCGTCGGCAAGTATCACCGATGCTATGACCCGACGTCGCGATCGGACATGGTCAATGCTGAAATCAGGTCTCTGTTGACCCATTGGAAATCGGTTGCGAAATCAGGGCCGGTCGTCGATTTTGGCTGGACCATGCGATCGTTGGTGCCCTATTTCTATGAACAACTGGCGAATCAACTGCGAGTGCTGTATGTGCATCGTCATCCGATCGAAGTCGCCGCGTCATTCAAATTGATCGGGAACTACAGCATCTACAACTCCGAGGATTGGGCGATCATTCCCCGGCATCCGAACGCCCTGTATCCGCAGTTTGCCGCTCGTTGGGATTCGATGACACCCTTCGAGAAATGTCTCTACTATTGGTTAGAAGTCAACGCCGCGGCACAAGAGTTGAAACAGGTCTATCCGGAGCTGAACGTCTTGGAAGTGAAAAGCAGCGACCTGTTTCGATCAGAAGACGTTTTACAGAGTATTGTCGAATTCACCGGATTCGATTGTTACAACCGCCCTGTTGATAAGAGTCGCGAACGAAATCGTCGCGAGATCTTTTTGCTCGAGCGCCGTCCCATTGGACAGGAGTGGATCCGCTATCAAGAGCATCCTGAAATCATCGAGTTTGCTCAACGGCTCGGTTACGACATGTCGAAAGAGTTCGTAGAGTCATTGATTCCAAAATACCAACTGCCGCCCGGGGTCGTTCCCTGGTTGCGGAACCGTTCCGGGTATTGGGCGTTGAAAGAATCAGTCGGCAAGACGTTGCGTAAAGTTGGGTTGAGATGAAGCTCGCTTTTCTGACCACCCATCCGATCCAGTACCAAGTGCCGGTGTTCCGGCATTTGGCCGCCGAAGATGGCGTCCAGTTCACGGCGGTCTTTTGCACCATCCCGACGGCGGCGCAGCAGGGGGCCGAATTTGGGGTCGATTTCCAATGGGACATCCCGCTGCTCGAAGGCTATCGCTATCACGTCCTGGAGAACGTTTCCAAATCGCCGGGATTGATGCACTTTAATGGTTGTGACACGCCAGGGGTTACGAAGTACTTTTTTGATCAGGGATTCGATGCGGTTGTGATCAATGGTTGGGTGGTGAAAAGCTGTTTGCAAGCCGCCCGCGCATGTAAACGGCTCGGCATCTCCTGCATTGTTCGCGGCGAAGCAAATCACTTGCGGCCCCGAGCGTGGTGGAAACGCTTGATTCACAGGCGGCTGATGCGTTTTTACGATGCGTATTGTCCCATCGGCAAAGCGAGCGCGGCGTTTTATCGACAATTGGGGGTTCCCGACGAGCGGATGTTCTTGGCTCCCTACTGCATCGAGAACGATCGGATCGCAGCGACCAGCCCACGAGACGGCGATTCCATCGCAGCAGCCCGCCGGCGATTCGAAATCCATCCAGATCAATGCTGTTTCCTGTTTTGTGGCAAGCTGATCGAAAAGAAGCAGCCCGTCGGTTTGTTAAAGGCGATCGCATTGGCCAATCAACAGGGGGCTCAATTTCAAGTCCTGGTCGTGGGCGACGGGGCACAGCGTGATCAATGTGAGCGATTGGCGCGAGAGGAAAACCTTCCGGTCCGGTTCCCCGGCTTTCTCAATCAATCCGAAATCGGGCAAGCCTATAGCGCCGCTGATGCGTTGGTCTTGCCCTCGGACAACGGTGAAACATGGGGGTTGGTGGTCAACGAAGCGTTTGCGGCCGGATTGCCGGCTCTGGTCAGTGATCAGGTGGGGTGTCATCCGGATTTGATTCACGAAGGTGAAACCGGGTGGGTGCACCCGTTCGGCGATTGGCAAACGCTTGCCGATCAGATGAGGCGGGCAGCCGGCGACCGTAGTCGTCTGACGCAAATGGGTCACAATGCGAAAGCACTGATTCGACACTACAGTCCGCGTGATGCGGCCGACGGAATCTTGCGGGCCGCGCGGTATGCGACCGGGGACAGGGTATGCGACCCGGGACAGGGGCTGAGATGATTCGCGTCGCCTTACTCGATACGACGGTTCCCGGGGAACCGGGCAGCATGGGGCGATTTCGTGAACAGTTGGTCGCTGCGCTGAAAACATCGTTTCCTGATGACGTGGACGTGTCGACCGAGTTTCTCGGATGCGACCGCGCGACGCTCGCCCGCGCACCGAAGCGGTTGCAAATGTGGCGTCGGCACCACCACATCTGGCGTTCTGCCCGTCAGCTGGATGTTTCCGATTACGACGTGCTCCATCTACTTGACGGCAGCTTCGGCTACGTCGCCGACTCGTTGCCGACCGATCGCGTCGTCGTGACGGTGCACGATGTGATCCCTCGATTGCAAATGGACGGGGTGTTTGCGGGAGCACCGCCGGTCGGACGCGGCGCAAAGTGGCTGATCAACCGGGCTTTGCAAGGGGTTGGGGGGGCACGCGTGGTTTGCGCCGACAGCCAAAGCACCGTAGATGACTTGCAGCACTATGGTTGTTCCGTTGACGGCGGAATTCAAATCGTCCCGCTGGCGGTCGAAACGGAATTGTTCGACGGCCCGCCGTCGCAATTCACCGAGGTGGGGCAAACCAGGCCATATCTGTTTCATTTGGGCAACAACGGGTTTTACAAGAACCGTCGCGGCGCGATCGAGATCTTGAAACGAATCCGAGATGACATTGCCGTCGGATTGGTTTTGGCTGGTCCACCGCCGGATCAACCGCTGCGCGAGTTCTGCCGTGAAAGTGGACTCTCAGATCGGATCGCCTTCGTTTGCGATCCCGACGAATCAACACTCGCCAACTACTACCGCGCGGCGGCGGCGCTGGTGTTCCCAAGCCTTTACGAAGGATTCGGATGGCCACCGTTGGAGGCGATGGCCGCGGGGTGCCCGGTGGTTTCCAGCAGTGCGGGATCGCTTCCAGAAGTCGTGGGGCAGGCGGGGGTCTTGGCGGATTCAGGGGATTACGACGCGATGGCCAGAGGGTGCGAAAGGCTATTGGTCGATCCAGTGTTTCGTGCCGACCTGATTCATGCAGGACACCAGCAGGTGAAAAGGTTCAGCCGACAGCGATTGGCCGAACGGATGATATCGGTTTATCGCGACGTCGTGGATCGGCGCGAGGGAAGAACGCGGGTCAAAGATGCGACAACATCTCAAACTTGAAACCTGACACGTGAAACCTGAAACCCAGCTCGACACGTCCCGCGCCGCCTGTCCGTCATCGCATTCGATGGCCAACAAGATCGGACGCGTCTTGTGGTGCGTGTGTTGGTGGCTGTTGTTTCGCCCTTCGCCGCGGATCATGTTCCGCTGGCGCGTCTTGGTGTTGCGGTGTTTTGGGGCGACGGTGACCGCTCGCTCGCGAATTGACCCGACGGTGAGAATTTGGGCGCCGTGGAATCTGGTGGTCGGGCGTGACAGCTCGATCGGGCATCATGTGGACGTTTATAATGTCGCGACGATCACGATCGGCGATCATGCGACCGTCTCACAGTACAGTTATCTGTGTGCCGCGTCACATGATTTGGCCGACCCGACGATGCGTCTGGTGACCTCACCGATTCGCATCGGTGACGCGGCGTGGGTCTGTGCCAAAGCCTTTGTCGGTCCAGGCGTGACAGTCCATCAGGGAGCCGTGGTGGGTGCCTGCGGTGTGGTCACCAAAGACGTCCCGGAATGGATGATCGTTGCCGGCAATCCGGCCCGTGAGATTCGCAAGCGAGAGATTCAATCGTGACGCCAGATCGATCGGACAATCCGGAGCGACCGATGCGGCTGCCGGTTTCGGCCGTCGTGCTGGCTAAAAACGAAGAATCCAACATCGTGCGATGTGTGGATTCTCTGGCGTGGGCGGACGAAGTCGTGGTGGTCGATGACGGTTCGACCGACGCGACCGTCGGATTGGCCGAGCGATCAGGGGCTCGCGTCGTCCAGCATGTGTTTGAGACGTTTGCTTGCCAGCGAAACTGGGCGCTCGATCATGCCGGATTGCGGAACGAGTGGGTGTTGATGCTGGACGCCGACGAGATCTCGACGAGGGAGTTCGCCGAAGGAATTGGCAAGGCGATCTCATCAGCGCGGCCACAGGTCGTCGCCTTCCGCACGTGCCGCAAAACGATGTTGGATGGAGTCTGGTTGCGATATTCCGACGGTTTCCCGGTCTGGATCATGCGTCTGGTCCGTCGCGGCCGTGCGCGATTCGAAGACAGCGGGCATGGTGAAGTCCCGGTGCCGGTGGTGGAGGGTGAAATGGGGACGATCCCAACGCCGTTTGTCCACGAAGCGTTTAGTCGGGGGATGGATGATTGGTGGATCAGGCACGTCCGCTATGCGGGGCGTGAAGCGGCGAGGGAACGGGGCGAAACGGGCTCAGGTGGTGTATCGGATATACTCCGTTTCGACTCGAGTCGTCGCAGGCGGGCGCTGAGGTCGTTGGCTCGAAAGATGCCCGCTCGCGGTCTGCTGCGTTTCCTTTATCAATACGTCCTGCGGCGCGGATTCATGGACGGTGCTGCTGGATTAAGGTTTTGCCGAATGATGGCTTGTTACGAGACAATGATCTCGATTCGCAAATCCGAACCAGAACCCGCTGTGTCCGACGGCGCGTCAGGGGCAGGTTGACGTGGAGTTCATCTTTTACATCACGGTCGGAATCGGTGCGCTGCTCGCCGCCACCGATTGGCGACTCGGATTGCCGATCGCGATCGTGTTGGATTGTGTCCGCGATCCGGTTCGTAAACTAGCTGATGGCGAGCCGACTTTGGTCACCTATTGCGTGAGCGTGGTTTGGGCGGCGGCTTTTGTGAATCTGTTTTTCGGGGCCGGTACCGGACTGCGGCAGATACGAAGTCGGTTTCCATGGGTAGAGAAGGTCATCACGTGGTATGTGCTCGGACTTTTGCCCGGCGCGATGATTTCGCTTGCGCTTTATCAGAACGGTATTCTGCTTGCGGCGCTGGGGTTTATCTCTTACGCGGCACCGTTGCTTGGGGTCGGACTTGGGATCGCATTGGCGTTTCATTTGGGGCACTTGAGACGACTTCTTCAGGTCTACTTGATTGTCAATTGCGTCGCTTTCGTCGGGGCGGTGGCGGAATGGCTTCAATGGGACTGGCCGGCCCTGGGAGGGCTTGCGGGGTTTGAGTGGATCCGGCACATGCCCGGAGTGATTGTGCGACTGATCTCTGGGTTCTTTCGCAGCCCCGACATCGCTGGGTTTCATGCGGCCAATGCGCTGATGGTTTCCGCCATCCTGCTGCTCAATCGCGGGGATAAGCCTGGTTTGCGTCGCAGGATCAATCCGTTGTGGTTGACAACGGCGGTTTGGAGTTTTGTACCGTTGTTGTTGTGTGGTCGGCGAAAGATGTTGATCATGCCTGTGATCTTTGTCGTCGCCTACCTTCTGTACATCCAGTTGGCGGCTCGGCGAAATCTCGTTCAGGTCGGAAGCTATCTACTATTGATCGTTGCGATCGGCGCGGTACCACTGCTGATCTATCGTGATCAAGAAGGGATTGCCGATCACCAAGCGTATTATGCAACCACGATCAGCGACGTCGCGCCTCGGTTGAGGGACAACGTGGGGATGGGCATCGTCGAGACGTTGCGTCAGTCGGGCTTGATGGGATCAGGGTTGGGGGTCGCGACGCAAGGGGCACAACACTTTGCGGTTGAAGAACGCCACGATGCGTGGCAAGAGGATGGAATCACGCGTCTGTTCAAGGAACTCGGGATTCCCGGCATCGTTCTCATTTCGATTTCGGTCGCCCTGTTGCTTTCAAATTGCCGTCGGTTGATTCGTCAGCAAACCTACCTGCCGTTGATCGAATTGCAGGCGATGTTCTTTGCGCTGGTGATGGCCAACTTTGCCTCGTTCGTGGCGTCGCACCAGCACTTCAGCGGAGATCCACCCAATGCGTTATGGGTGCTACTCTTTGCGGGCGTTTTCATCGGCACACTCGGGCTGGGAACCTCCCTTCCACAACGTTCCGTCGCGAGCGCTGCATCCCGCCTCCGCTAGTCCCCTTCTCCCCCGCCTGGTGCCACCCACCACGCTCCTCAATTTGGTGCCACCCACCAAAACGTTGACGTTCGTCAGCCAGTCGCGATTTACCAACAGAACGATGGTGCAGTGCCACGCGCTTATCATTCACCGTGCGAGAGAAGATTGCCAATCAACTTGACCGGCTCTGTCGAAGGCCGTCAGACAATCTGCTGGGTGAGAGTAAGCGGATTTGCCGTGAATACAGCCATTGGGAGACCGCGAACAGTCGTATGACCGCTGTTTGACAAAGACACGATGGCTTGCTCGGCAAGGACGCCGGTGGTTATCAGCCTTCACGTTTGGTTCGCGTCACCCGCATACCAATCCCATCGCGTTCACGCGGCGAAGCATTGGGCGACGCTCCGCTGCCCCTTGGACCAGTGACGGCCGGTCGATTCAGCGAACTTGCCCATCGCGCTCGGTGATCCCGCGCAACAACTCTGGCCAAAGTACCGCTTGAAGTTCCATACCAAGTCACGCCACATCGACAGATCGATTCCCAATCGGGTCAGCACCGACTGCATGCCCTCGGGAACTTCGCGCCCCGACCCTTCGTCACTTTGCTTGGCCGTCCACCGCAGCAGCTTCAAATAGTCGCCCCAGTCCAGATCCAGAAACCCCTTGTCACTGGCGCGCACGCCGCCTTCGCTGAGCTCTGGGTCACTCGCCGGCTTCTTCCCCAGCCGAAACGGCGCCAGCCAGCCGTCACGCCGAATCCGCTTGCCGGTCGGATTGACGCGTTTCTTCTTGCGTCGCTCCTTCAACGCTTCGACCGGCGTTTCGCGAATCGTTTTCCCTGCCTCCGCCGTGTCAACGGGAACCAAGTCAAACGCCGCTGAGTCGATCTGGTCACCTTGATCTGCTTTGATGCGGTCGTAGGCCGAGGTGTGAGGGGCCTGATCCGGCGTTTCCGCCATCGCCGCCCGAACGGGATTCAGGTCCACGTACATCGCACAGGCCAGCAAGCCCGCTTCATCGGCAATCGCCTGCGCCTTGAAACGGCCCTCCCAGAACCGTCCCGTGCATTCATCCTGTTTGTTGGCCATGCGGGCGATCGGTTCACTCAGTGCACGCATGAACCAGGACAGATCCGACAGTCGATGTCGAATCTCTGCCAGCCTTTCCTTGTCACGTGCCAAAGTGGCGACATCGTTTTCGGTCGGTTCGGCGAGGTGTTCTTCCAGTCGCCGCCCGGGAAAGACTCTTAGCCAGCGAATCGCGACCTCCTGATCCGACCAGGCTTGAACGACGTCGGGGCGGTTGCGAAGGATCAGGTGCATGTGATTGGAGAGGATGGCGTAGGTCAGCACATCGACGCCAAAAACCGAAGCGAGGGCCTCCATCCGCCGCCGGATCCATTCACGGCGAAAGCCGTAATCCTTTCCGGTCTGCGGATCCACGCCGGCCAGATAGGCCCTTCGCACGCACCGCTGCACGCAGTGCATCATCGAAATCTCCGCCGGATCAAACTGCTCCGACCGCAATGCACGTCCCATAGCACCCTCCCCAGTTCGAGCGTGCCGATTCTACCACCTTCCCACAGCCAGTCAATCGGTGGGTGGCACCAAAGGCCGGTGGCACCAAAAGCCAGTCCCGTCAGTCAATAGATGGGTGGCACCAGCTAGGATAGATTGGTGGGTGGCACCGAAATGGCGCGCGCGCGGCGGGCACGGTCTGAGACGATTGGTCGGTCTGTCCCAGGGAATGTCTTCAAGGGGAGGGTTTTCGAATAAGATTCGGTTGCATTTGCTGTTGCACGTACTAACCTGTGCGTCCTGACCGGCTCCTCATGCTGAATACAGTTTCACTGGACAACCGAACATGCTATTGAAGCGAATTCTCCCCGCCGCTGCACTCTCGTTCGCACTTTGCGTTTCTACGACTCATGCCGCGGTTGTATCGTTTATGGGGACAATCCCAGCAGGCGGGCTGCAAGTCGCCGGGCCGGTCTTGAACTCGCTGCCTCGGGATTTCGTGGTGAGCTACACGTACACCCCCAGTGCGACCGGCCTTTCGACAGTCACTGGGGATTTTACGTTTTTGGCAAACAGCTCGGATCCGCAAGTGACGGTTGCAACTTCCGGTGAATTTGCCCTGGCAAATAACGCCGGAACCTCCGGTGAGGATATTTTCAGCGTCGACGGCACGATCGCCGCCGGGCTACTCGGTCCGACGATCACTCGTTACACGTTTGCATTCGTGAAGCCGACAAACACGGTCGGCTCGGATGATCTGAACCCGTTGACGCTGTCCAAGATGATCGCCGGTCCGACGTCGATGAACTTCAAATCCGGACCGCTTCGAGCCATGGGGGTGATTCGCGGTGCCCCTGAACCGAACACCATGATTGCATTGAGCGGGTTGGTGATCGGCGGCTGCGGAATCGGGTACCGTCGGCGGCAGAGAAGCAAGGCGAAGGCCACGACCGAAGCGGAAAAATAGCGGCGGACCTACAATCCGAATAAACGCGAGTAGCCATTGGGCGAGGATCTCATCAAGAGGTTCTTGCCTTTTTTCATGGACTCCTGCGGGTTCTACCTGGATTTAGCGCTGAACATTGTGAGAGGATCAGGGGCTATGTGACTGTTCCCCCCCGAAGCACCGACCGTAAATTATTAGCGTCTCGGCTTCCATCCCGCCGAATGCCTGCCGTCACTTCGATGCAAGACTCGCCCCGACCTCACTATCTCGCAGCCGTCTTTTGGACGCTGGTATTGATTTCTCCACTTCCCGGGGTCGCGATTTATCTGGGATGGCTGAGCGAATTAGACCAGTACGGATACATTATTCCTCTCTATGTGTCTCTGGCTGCCCTGGTGCTATTCCGTTGGGACTATCGGTCTCACTTGCCGTCCAGCCCCACCGCGATCGCGGTCGTCGCTGTTTCTGTGTTGCTCAACCTTGTCGCCGCCTACCGCGTTTCACCGTGGTTGTCATCGATCTCATTTGCGATGGCGATCACGGCATGGTTGGGTACCCACCGTTCGTCCGCAGGCGGGACAGAGCGGTTGACGTACCTGAGCTTATTGTTGTTGATGACGATACGGCTTCCGCTGAACCTGGACTTGAAGTTAACGACGTCGCTGCAGCGCATGACCTCACAGGTCAGCAGCTATTTGCTGGATTTTCTCGGTGTCACACACTATTTACGTGGCAATGTGATCGAGCTTCCCGGCGGGACGCTGTTTGTCGAAGAAGCTTGCAGCGGCGTGCAGTCGTTGTTCACCATCCTGTTTTTGGTGTGCTTGTGGATGGTGTATCGTCGACGTCCGATCATGGCTGCGCCGGCGTATCTGGCCATCGGAATCCTTTGGGCGATGGTGATGAATGTGGTGCGAATCAACTCGGTCGCCTTGGCCCAGGAATGGTACGACACTGATTTGTCGAGCGGGACGCCGCACGAGATCTTGGGCTGGATTTGTCTGGTCATCGCCGCATTGATGGTCCTGTCGACCGATCGTCTTCTGCGCGTCCTGTTCTTTCCTGTCCCCGCTGACGAATCGGGGCAGTTCAGCAATCCCGTCACTTGGTTGTGGAACCGTTGCTCGACGTACGGAACGGAGGGGGACAGAACAGAAGGGGACAGAACAGAGGGATCGGAACAGCGGCACCAACCGGACCATCCCGCAACAGTCGTCGATACCACGTCGCCTGAAGAAGGCGGTCTCGCAGCATCCTCCTATGGAATCGTGATGTTGGCCGGCGCGGCGTTGTTTTGCCTGCCCAGTTTGGGATTGAACTATCGAATTGTGGCGACGCGATATGAACAGCAAGTTGCCAACGCCGAACGCCCCTTGCTTTGGGATCCCGACGCAACACTGATGAATCGCACCGCCTACGCCTCGGCAATCACCGATCATGAAGCGCTGCGAGATGCGAACAGCAAACAACTGGGGCATCATGCCGACGTCTGGACGATGTACTTGGACGGAATGGCGGTACGGATCGCTGTCAGCCAGCCGTACCCGGAATGGCATGACATGCGACTGTGCTACAGCGGAGACGGTTGGCAGGTGAACGATTGGGATCCGACGCTTGAGCCGATCGGCGAGTCGCAGGATTCAACCATCTCCCAGCTCGATCGATGGCAGGTTTCCTACGCAGAAATGGTACGCGACACCGGCGAGTTCGGTACCTTGCTGTTTTGCGGATTGACGCGTGACGGAGAACTTGTTGCAGCGCCGATGAGCGGTCTGTATTCCCTATTCGACGATCGGATGAAAGACCGTCGATCACTGCAGTCCAAGATCATGATGCTCCAGCTGTGGACGCAAACGCAAAAACCACTTATCCCCGACCAGTTGGAAAAGCTTCAATCGCTATTTGATTCCTTTCGTCAGACGGTTCTGGATGAACTCGACGGACCAAACTCGATCTCACCAGCCGATGCAAACGGAACGAATCTGACGATGTGGATCGATGGGGAGACCGGTCCATGAACGCGTTCAGGATTCTCCGCCATTGGTGGCGATCGTTGGTTTCAGCGCTGCGGTTTGTGGTGCGGCTGCCACGGACGCTCAATGTGGTCGACGTCACGATCGATGCATTTTCGTTTCCCCAGCATGAATGGGCAAAACGCTTACGTCGGGATTTGGCCGACGATGAATCGCCGATCTCCTGGACGCAAGCGGTCAATCCTTTGTACTGGATCGCCTGGGGGGGCCGTTTCTTTGTCAGCTGGATTGTCAGTCGACCCTATCGGACGCTCGCCCCTTCGCTGCCGGCGATCGTCGTCGCCGTGGTCCTGTTCGCCGTCGTCGTGATCATTGTGCGGCGCGATCAAGCGACGACTCAAACGATTTATTTGGACACCCTGCGCACTTCACTGGCGGAGGGGAACACGGCGGTTGCCTCCGTCGCCGTGCAGCGTCTGTTGGCGATCGACCCGGACAACTTGGAGCACCAATATCAATTGGCGATGCTCGATGACGAGTTGGGCAAGAAGGAATCGGCTCGGATGGCGATCTATCGTCTGGCCATCCAAGAGGAGCATGGACCGGCGGCACTGTGGATGCTCAAAGCACTGATCTATCAGGACGTGCCGTCGGCGGGGGGCGAAAACAACGCTCAAGAAATCGAATTGATTCTGCGAGCACAGTGGAGCGAGGACGAGAAAAAGATCTGTCACCGCTGTGCCACCGTGGCAATGACCAACTTGCCATCCCAGCGCGCCATTTTCGCCAAAAAAATCTACGCCCGGTTTTTGGCCGAGATCGGTGCATCACGTGACGCGCTGGCGTTGTACGAATCCATCGCCGATGTCGACCCCGCCGTCAACCTGGTCGCCGCCCAACTCGCTCATCGGCTGGCGCAACAGAACGGGGATTACTTGACGGTGCAGGAGTTTGCCAAAGATGCGATCCGCTTCATTCGCCCCGAGTTATTGGCCGATCCGACGTCGATCGAGAAGCGTCTCAATCTGGCGCAGGCGCTGGTGCTCGATGAGCAAGACGAAAAAGCGTTTGAGGTGTTGACCGAGGGCTATCAATTGACCCGTGACGCGTTGTTGCTGGCGGCAGCCGGGGAAGCGAGAATCTTTACCGCCGAACGGCTCAAACGTGCTGTCGGTGTCCGCGAAACTCTGGCCGAACGGGGCCCGATCCTTTACGAGGCGTTGGAATTGGCGCCCAAAAGCCCTGTCGTGCTTGAGGCCGTCGTTCAGTTTTCCATCGAATGCAGTGAAGCGGACGATCACGACCTGCGCAGCGTTCGCAAAAAGTTGCTCAGTGGGGTCGATCCGCCAGCGATGCACTTTATCGAAGGCACCGTGGCGCTCCTGTCGGGCGACAGCGAGAGCGCGCAACGCCATCTCTCGCTCGCCGCCAACGAATGGAAGAACATGGCCGGTCTGCTCAACAATTTGGCCGTCACGCTGTCGCAAAATGGAGACAGTCGCCAATTGCCCCAGGCGCTCAGGCTTTCTGACGCAGCACTGGATCAGTTGCCCGGACATCCCTACTTGCTGGAAACCCGCGGACAGATCCTGTTGAAATTGGAACGCTATTCCGACGCGATCGTGGACTTGGAAGCCGCGCTCAAGGAACCGGCGATGCGTCCGTTGGCCCATCCGGCGCTGGCGATCGCGTACGAAAAAATCGGCGAAGAAGACCTCGCGTCGCAGCACCGGCGCCTCGCCCAACGCTACTCCGCCGAGCAGTCAAACCCCTGACTCGGGCGGCGGCCTGCTCAAGAGGGGCTTGAATCCACGCCGGATCTGGGAAAGGATGGAGCGTTCGAGGCGCGTGATCGTTTGCCCAATGGCAAACGATGCTTCGATCAGACCGCTTGAAGTTTTCTTCGGCGAGTGCGTTTTTTCTGACGGTTCCGATTGCCCGGCGTGCCGGTTTTGCAGAACGCATGCAATGGGACGATCGCGCGAGCGGGTGTCAGATTTTCAGCTCCGGTTGGATGCACAACGTCGGGCCTGGACGACCCGGTGCCTGTAGGTTTCTGAGGGAACACCCTCGCGCAAAGATGCGTCAAAAAGGCTGAACGGTTCAAGAAAGTGAACTACGCTCGGCACTTATCAAAATCGCACCTCCATCCTTCAAACCGTCCATTCGTCGATGCTGGATCAGACTACAACGCAGCCGGGCAACTACGAGGCAAGTGTTTCGCTTGGTCCGTCCCAGGAGCACCACCACGGCGAGACGATCTTGACGGTGTTGTGGCGGTTCAAGTGGTTGTTGACCGCCTTTGTCGCCGTCGGTACCTCGGTCGGTTACTGGATGTACAAGCAAAAACCGACGACCTACCGTGCGACCACTCAGTTGATGTTCAAGAGTGACACGCCGATTTCGTTGGACTCCAATACCGGGATTGTCCGCGGCGGAATTCCCAGTGGAAATTTGATGCAGTCGTTGGTCACGTCCGATGCGATCGTCAATCGTGTCGCGTCCAACCCGGAGTTGAAGTCGATTCCGTCGTTGCAGTCCAATACGGATCAGCAGATCGTGTCGATGGTCCGCGGAGGCATCCGTTTCCAAACACTCACCGATCAAAGTGACTCGCGGGATCGGATGATCGCCGCGTTGAACTTTGACGGTCGTGATCCCCAGGTTTGTGTCGCGGCGGTCAAGGCCGTCAGCCAAGCGATCAGCGAACACTTTGAACGCGAACGCCAATCGACCATCAACGAGGTCGGCGAACTGGTCCGCAACGCCATGGACAAGTTGATCCGAGAGCAAAAAGATCTGGAAAGTGAATACCTGACGTTTCGCAACAACGCCGATTTGGAATGGGACGTGGAAGGGCAGGCGATCAATCCGTATCGGGAGCGACAATTCCAGTTACAGACCTACCGGACGGAATTGGAGCAAAAGAAACGGGAGCTCAACAGCGACCTTCGCTTGGCCGTCAACACGCGAAAGTTGCACAGCGACCCGGTCTTGGTCGCACAGATCATCGGCCACCTGGGCAGTGTCGTGGATGACTTCGAACCGCTGAAGCAGATCGTCGGTCCCGGAAGCGCAACCACCGACGACCTGACCCTCAAAAAACTGGAAGTCGAACGCACCTTGATCCCGTTGCAGATCAAACGCGATCAGTTGGAGCTGGCCTATGGTTCATCGCACCCGGA
The DNA here is from genome assembly GCF_008035925.1 of Stieleria maiorica. Lineage (NCBI taxonomy): Bacteria > Pseudomonadati > Planctomycetota > Planctomycetia > Pirellulales > Pirellulaceae > Stieleria > Stieleria maiorica. The sequence goes on along the minus strand of NZ_CP036264.1, from coordinate 5,003,556 downwards.
AGTCAAATCCATTGCGATGCAGATCGAAAGCTCGCAGAACAAGCTGAACGAAATCAATCAGCAGATGACCAGCCGGATCGCCGAGCTGCGTGCTCAGTCCCAAACCGTGGATTACGACAAAGAGGCACGAAAGGCCCGCGACGAGCGTGCCCGTACCGCCGTCGACGCCTATATCCGCGGAATCGAAGCCCAGCTCACCGTACTCGCTCAAGACATGGCCGACATCGACCTGCAGATCGAACAGCAAAAGGACGAGGCGGACAAGCTGAAAATCGTGGAGGAACGCGACGCGTCCTTCAACCGCCGAATCGAAACGATGCGAGGCTTGGAAACGCAATTGGAGCAACAGTTGGCGGCTCTGAATCTGGCGGATGTCAAAGGTGGCATTCTGGTGGAACCGTTGTTGGACACCGGACAGGCCTACGTGACCGGCCCCGATTTGAGAAAGGATCTGATTCTGTACGGCATGTTGGGGCTGGCATTGAGCGGATTGCTGGCGATGGTTTTCGAGAGCACCGCCAAGATGTTCCGCAGTGCCGAGGAGGTGCAGCGGGAGTTGCGCCTGCCGGTGCTGACACACATTCCGTTGGACGAAGGCCGGATCCAGCAGGGCAAAGGGATGGTCGATTCGGCGATCTCCAACTTGGATCCGAAATTGTCGGTCGTTCACCGCCCCTATTCCCCCGCCGCCGAAGCGGTGCGTGGGGTGCGGACCGCGATGCTGTTTGACCGGCGTCAGTTCGACAGCAAGGTCTTCCAGATCACCAGTCCGCTGCCGGGCGACGGGAAGAGCACGCTGGCGGCCAACGTCGGTTGCTCGGTCGCTCAGTCGGGTAAACGCACCTTACTGATCGATTTGGACCTGCGAAGTCCGCGGTTGTCCCTGCGATTCAACCTCGAAGCCCAGACCGGGCTGACAAACGTGCTGAACGGAGAACTGGGGCCGGCCGAAGCCGTTCATCAGTCGCCGATCGAAAACCTGGACATCTTGCCTTGCGGCCCGCTGCCGGCCAACCCGGCCGAAGCATTGACCCTGGCTGAATTGGCCGAAGTGTTCCAGTGGGCTCGTGAGCACTATGATTTCGTGATCGTGGATACGCCGCCGCTGTTGATGGTCAGCGATCCGGCGGTCGTCACGACGTACGTCGATGCCTCCATGTTGGTGATGCGGATCCGACGCCGATGCAAGCCGAACGCAAAAGAAGCGATTTCGATGCTGCGTGCCGCGGGGGCGCGAGTGATGGGCGTGGTGGTCAATGAGATCGATGAAGTCAGTGGCGGAGCGTCGTACAAGACCAGTGCCAGCGGCAGCTACCAGTCGATCGGCTATGGATACGGCGACAAGTATCGTCGTCGCTATCAACAAGAAGCCAAGACGCAAGACACCTATGTCGTCAAAGGCAAGCAGGCATCGGAGCGTCCGACGTCTGCAGGCAAGGTCGACGATGCGGTGGAGCCCTACGACCATGCGATGATTCCCCCGCAACCGACTGCGGCGGGGCCCTCGGCGGTCGCCAAACGTCATCGGGCCAACGTTCGGTCGTAGGCCCCGCCGACGGCCGCGATTGTGAACCCCGCTGCGTTCGATCGCCGCATCTTTCAGCTGCGATGCCGGGTGATGCCGCGTCGGACGGCGGCAGCGAGGACTATCGCGAAATGTACTTGACCAAGGTCACCTTGCTTGAGTGCGCATCGACGAACACCTCGTCCATCACGCTGGTCATCAGCAACATTCCACGCCCGCGTTCATCCGAAAAACTTTGCGGAGTTCCCGGCATCGGGGCGTGCAAGATCGGCTGTCCGGGGCCTTCATGGGCGACCGTGAATCTTGCCTCTTGGCTGGTCACATCCAGTTGAATGGTCACGATCCGCTCGGTAATCGTTCGCAGCGACGGGTCGCCCAGTTTTTCAGTCACGAGTGCCCTCGCGTCGTCGATCGACATCGGCGTGGAACGGACGGGAACTTCGAAGTTCCCGTGGATGATCGAATGAAAGATCAGGTAGTCGAGGGCCTCGGCCATCCGAATCCGCTGGCTGGTATGCAACACGTTCATGGAGGCCAATAGACGAATGATCAAGCTGACCAGGGGCGTGATCCGTTCGATCGAACAGTCCAGCACAAATTCGAAGGAGGATCGCGTCAGAGCCCCCTTCAGGTACAGCGACTGGGCATTGGCCTGGGCGAACGACGTCATACGCGCGACGATGTCCGGCAGCAGGATTCCGACGTGGTCTTTTGAGATGTAATTGGCCGCTCCGACGCCCAACGCCTCGGCCGCCAGGTCCTCGTTGCCGAATGCCGTCACCAGGACCGCCGGGACGAGCGAAAAATCGGTCCGCATTGCCCGGATCAGTTCGACACCGTTCATTTCGGGCATTTGCATGTCCGTGATCACCAAATCCGGCGTGTCCTCCCGCAACGAGGCCAGCGCCTCGCGACCATTGGCCGCCGTCCTCACCGTCAACCCTTGCTGTTGCAAGACCGAAGAGATCATCGCGATCTGGGTGGCGCTGTCGTCCACAACAAGGATATTCGGCATGGCAGGGTGCTTGAAAAGGTGTCAAAAGAGCCACCATCGATCATAGCGAGCCGCCGGCAGCCATTGTCAGGCCGGGGTGACAAAAAAATCGGCAACCACAAACGTTCTCTTTATCAATCGACACCGTCGGAATCACCTCGTACGTCTCCGTCGTTGCTAGTCCGCAGGGGCGATGGCGCCACGTCGGCGGTCTGAGCGAGCGACGCTCAAACTCGAAAATTCAAAAAATACCGCACGATTTGCACGGGCGTGCCATCCGGCAGGGATTTCCCTCCGCTATGATCGGACGACGGCGGGGGCAAAAATCGATCAGATGGAGCAACCTTGCTACTGACCGAGACGACTCCGCTGCGACATGAATGATTCTAGGCGAGGCGGGATCGATGAATGAGTTCAGGCGGTGGATCTATTCTTCGGGCAGTCGACCTTCGGAGAGTCGACGGGGATCGTGCGGGCGGCGGAGTACGAATCGTCGCGGACGGCGGCGAATGATTGCGGAGTCCTTGGAAGACCGCCGGGTGCTGGCGGCGACCGTGCCGCTGCTTGAAAGCTTTGAAGTGACCGACTTGGCGGCGCTCGCGGATTGGACATTCGCTCAAACAGGAGGGGGGACGGTCGACCTGGATACCGCATCGGCGGCCCACAGCGGAACAAATTCGTTGCGGTTTGATGCGACGACGAACTTTTCCAACGTCACATCCGAAGCGGTCCTCAAGCTCGATCTTTCTGGTGTCGCATCGGCGTCCGATCTGACGTTCGATTTTTGGATGAAGCGACTCAATTCATCCACTCATGCGGGTTTTTTCATGCAAATCGATGCCAGCGGAGATGGCAGCACTTGGACAACGCTGTCGCCTTCGCTGCAGCCGGTCGGCAACGTTTGGATCCACTACGTGTATGACCTGGATTTGCGACTGGCTGATGCCGGAATAGCGCTGGACAGCGACGTGTTCTTGCGGTGGCGTCAAGCGGCTTATTTCAGCTCCCACGAATCAATCATTGATGAGGTGCGCGTCGGGCAATTCGGCGATCTTTTCGGACCGAGGGTCGAATCAATCACTCCCTCCGCAATGACCCCCGGACCGGTCGCGTCGGTTGACGTGACATTTTCCGAACCGATTGATGGGGCGTCGTTCACGACCGGGGACGTTTTTTTGACCACCGCCGACGGCGCGGCCCTTTCGCTGGTCGGTGACCCCGTTGATCGCGGAAACCAAACGAGCTTCACGTTAAACTTTGACGTCTCACAGACGCTCAGCGGAACCTACCGGGTTCACATTCAATCGGACGTTGCCGACGTTGCCGGCAATTTGATGAATCAGGACGGTGATGAGGTCAGCGGTGAAACCAATGGCGATGACGACTTCCGGGGGACGTTTGAAATCGGACCAACGGTTGCTCAGTCCGTTCCCTATGTTCAAGACTTCGAAGTCTCTGAGCTCCAATCGCTTGACGGATGGAGCTTCCACGCGATCGGTGACGCGTCATCGTACCTTGACAATTCACTAGTCCACGCCGGTGCGACGGCATTGCGGACGACCGGCGGAGGGTACAGCGGCGACAATGCGATCGAGCTCCATGTCGATCTGCAGGACGTCGCCTCCGCGACGGATCTGGTGTTGGACTATTGGGCGGCGCGAGGCGGACGAGGCGTTCATTTTCCTGGTGTTCAGATCGTCGCCAGTAATGACCGGACGACGTGGAGCGATCTCTTTACGCCTGAATTGCCACCCTATGGTCAATATCAAAACTATTTCATCGACCTCGACGCCCAGCTTGACATCGCGAACATCGATCGCAACTCCGATGTCTATTTAAGGTTCTTGCGAGACAGTTTTCACAACGAAGCCATCTTGTTTGACGACTTGAGGATTGCACGCCGCGATGGAGATGGCCCCTCCGTCACGGGCCTCTCGCCGGCGACCCTGACTTCGGGGCCGCTCGGTCAAATCGAAGTGACGTTCAATGAACCGATCGACGGTCTGACTTTCACCGCCGACGACATTCAGCTTCTCGACGTCAGCGGTAATGAAGTGCCGCTTGCCAGCGATCCCGTCGACAGTGGTAATCAGATGACGTTCGTGCTCAATCTGGCGACACCACAGCGCGTCAATAGTAACTATCGCTTGACCATCGGCCCCGATGTGCTGGATGTCGACGGCAACGCAATGAACCAGGATCGCGATCAAATCAACGGCGAAAAGTCGGACGATCAATTTCGTACGGAAGTCGTTGTGGGGCCTGCGACACCGCAATCGATCCCCTATTTCCAAGACTTCGGAGTTGACACTCTTGCGGATCTCTCGGGATGGACATTTTCGGCTGACAGCACCGGGTTGGTCTGGTTGACCGACTCCTGGGAACCTTTCACGCCCACCAAGCACCTGGGATTCAGCCAAACTGGGACCAGCGAACAAACGGCAACGTTGGTTGTTGATTTGTCCGGTCAATCGGGAGCGACGGATTTGATGTTCGATTTCCGTGCCAAACGGCTGCTGCAGTCAAGCAACCGAAATTCCATGTCAGTCGAGGCGAGCGGGGATGGAGTGACCTGGACCCAACTGGGGGCCAAGATCTCGTCGGAGTTCGGCAACTATGTCAACTACTTCTATGATCTGGATGCGACGCTTGCTGCGGCGTCGATCACGTTGGACAACGACGTCTATTTCCGGTTTACCCACGAGGGGCTCTCTTCGTCGTATCAAATGACGTTGGATGACGTACGGATCGCAAACCGTGATGCCGACGGACCGCGAGTCTTGATGATGACACCCGACGGCTCGGCGACTGCACCACTTTCGCAACTGCAAGTCACCTTCAACGAACCAATCGCAGCGGGGACATTCACCGCGTCGGACGTGACGGTCTTGGGCCCCCTCGGCGAAATCCCCGTGACTTCCGATCCGGTCGATTCCGGCGACGCGTTGACATTCACCATCGGTTTGGATGAAACGGTCGAACAAAACGGGCTGTATCAGGTGTTAATTAGTTCGGACGTCTACGATTTGGCGGGCAATCCGATGAATCAAGACGCCGACAATGCGAACGCAGATTCGGACGATCAGTTTTTGGGGGCCTTCCAAATCGATGCGGAACCGACAATCAGGTTCCCGTACTATCAAGGCTTCTCAGGACCCGAAGAGCTGAATGGAAACTGGTTCTTTCGGTCAGATCCGGGCGGGCGGATCCGATTGGTTGATGACGGAGGACGTCACGTGCTGAGGATGGATAATCCCGGCGGCGCTTCGGTCAATCAGGCAATCCTGTCGATCGATTTGGCTGGGAAATCAGGAGTGCGTCTGGCATTCAGCGAGTATCGCAGAAACGATTCTACCACCGCCGGCGATACGCTGAGAATCAGCAACGACCAGGGCCAAACCTGGCACAGTTTCAACATGTTGTTCAGTGATTCGAATTGGGATTTTCATGACGTTGATCTCGACGCGGTCATTGCCAACGTCGGCCTCACCTACAACGATGATTTCTGGATCATGATACAACAGTATGGTTCAGGTTCATGGCCTTCCAATGGTCGCCAGTACGATGATTTTCGTGTGACCACCGACACCGACCCTCCAAGGGTTGTCTCGCAGACACCGGCAGGGTTGTTGCGTCCTCCGGCGTCGCTGGACCACTTCGATATCTCCTTCAACGAGGCGATCGACGTGTCGAGTTTCACGCTTGCCGATTTGAAATTGAAGCACGAATCGGTGGATGTCAGCGAGCGTCTGGTTGAGCTATCGGGGTCTGGGCAAGATTTTACGGTCACGTTTTCGCCTGCCGGATTCGGCAGATATGAATTGATCGTGGGGCCAGAAGTGCTCGACCTTGGCGGAAACCCCCTAGATCAAAACGGGACTAACGGTGCAGGCCAGATCCCGGACGACCAGTACGTTGCCGTTGTCGATTTCAACGATCCGGTTCGATTGGGGTATCGCGAAGATTTTTCCACGGAATTGCCACACGGGCCGTGGAACTTCATTAGCGAGGGAACGGGGAAGATCTCCGTCGAGGACGGGAAATTGACATTGGAAGCGTCGTATCAAAGCCCGAGCGATGGTCGCAATCGGGCCATCTTGCACCTGGACCTGGGAGGCGAGTCGCGAGCGAAGCTGAACTTTGATGCCTTCGATAGCGATGGTTCTAACACGGGGACGCCGGCGATCGGGACGCAGGGCGATGGACGTTCGTGGGGCGATGTGGTCGCAGTCAGCGATGACGGCGGCGCCATTTGGACGATTCTCGATCTGCTGAATGTCGGAGGACACAAATCCTACGATCTGGCGGCCTTTGCGGCCGCCCACGGACTCTCTCTCGTTGACAACTTTCTGGTGATGTTCCAACAGCACGACAATCGGACGGCCGGTGGCAGTTGGGCGTTTGACAACATTGTCGTTGAACGCGAAACACTTTCTTTGAGCACGACGAATGCGGCGACAGTGGAGGGAACCACTGACGACGTATTTGTCACGGTCAGCCGCCAATCGGATGCGGACTTGGGGAACGAGTTGGTGGTCTGGCTGTCTAGCAATGACGTCAGTGAGGCCACGGTGCCGAGTACGGTGACGATTCCAGCGAGCGTGATGTCCGTCGACGTACCGGTGACGATCGAGGACGACATGGAGATCGATGGACCGCAAGTCGTCGGCATCACGGTCGGGGCCGACGGGGTAGGACCACGGCGGATCGATTTCACCGTCGGCGACAATGAACCGGAAACACTACTGGTGGAAATCGACCGAGCGTCGATCAATGAAAATGATGGCCCAAACGCCGCCATCGCAACGGTTTGGCGTAATCGCGGGTTGGACAGTGAATTGATCGTCGACCTTTCCTCAAGCGACACGTCCGCGCTGTCCGTGCCGGATTCCGTGACGATTCCGATCGGAGAAACATCGGCGACGTTTCCCATCGCGTCGCACAACGACTACCTGGTCGATGGAACGCAAACCGCCGACGTCATCGCATCGGCACCGTCGTTTGCGACTGCCGCGGCGCCGCTGCGGGTTGAAAATGATGACACCGACGACGATCGGACAATCGGTGGGGTGTTTTCCGGCAATCTGCCCGAGGACGACTACCAGGTGACGTTTGACGTTCAGGTCCCGACCGGCGAAATCTGGACGATCGATCCGGGGGCGAGGCTGTTTTTCGATCCAGGTACCAAACTTAATGTCGGCGGGACGGTACTCGCCGAAGGTCAACCGGGAAAACAGATTCTGTTCACCAGTGCTGCGACCGTGCCCGCCCCAGGTGACTGGATCGGAATCGATTTTAACGCTTCCGGCCAGACGGGGTCTGTCTTTTCTCAAGTCGAAATCGCGTACGCCGCAACCGCATTGGACGTGTCGAACCAGAATCTTCCCACGTTGGAGTTGCGGGACTCTCACGTTCATCACAGCGCCACCCAGGGCGTTCTATTGCACGCAGGACGAGGGGATTCGATCAGTGCACAGAATATCGTCATTGATGGAAACTGGATTCACGACAATGGCGACAACGGGATTTGGGTCCGCGCTTCGGCCGGGGCATGTAATCAAACGTTTGGTTGTGGGACATCGGCAAGTCCGATGCTGAGCGGCAACGAGATTTCCGGGCACACACATTCGGGAATCCTGGTATCGGCAACCTACAGCTTGGGCGGGTTGTACGCGTCGGGTGGAGGAGCGAGCCCGACGGTCGTCCGCAACTACATTCATGACAACCAAACGGGCGTGACAACCACCGTCCATGATCCACCAAGTTTCGGCAGTGCGTCCACGTCGGGATACTATGCGAACAACGTTGTCGTCCGTAATGTGTCGACAGGATTTGACCTGTCTCAATCGGGTGACGGTAGACAGAATTCGCGACTGTACAACAATACGATTGCCGACAACGGCGACGCAGGAATCTCACATCACGTCGATACGTTCAATGGACAAATTCGAAACAATTTGGTTGTCCAGAACCGCTTTGGAATCGTTGCCGACGCGGAATTTACACCGGTTGCCGGAGGCATCGGTTTCAATGACGTCCACGGCAACGACGAAGGAAACTGGCTGAACTACCCTTCGTCGTTTGGAACGGCCACGACGACCAACGCCAACGGCACACCTTCGGACGCCGAGTTCAACATCAGCGTCGCGCCGTTGTTTGACGACGGAACGCTCTATCGGCCGGCCGATGCATCTCCCGTCAACGATGCGGGCATTGACGCCGATGCCCCTTACGACGACTACCTGGGGGCGTACCGACATGTTCCGTATGACATCGGAGCGTACGAACATGATCCGGTCACCAATGTCGTCACCACGTTACTAGATGAAGATGATGGATCGTTGGGGATGGGGGCTGGCAACTCACTTCGCGAGATCATTCAGGCGACCAATGCGAGACCGATTCACGATACCATTACGTTCGACCCCGGATTGAACGGCGGAACGATCATCTTGGCGGGGACGCCGCTACCCAGCCTCGCTCGCAGTACGACCATCGAAGGGCCTGGTGCGTCGCAAATCAGCATCAGCGGCAATGATGCAACTAGTATCCTGGCGGTCGATTCAGGTTCGAACGTCGTGATTTCAGGGTTGACCATTCGCAACGCGGTCGACAGCGCGGTCGTCAACGACGGAACCTTGACTGTACGCGAAGCCGTCTTCCTTGAGAATCACTCAGGAAATGGTGGCGCGATTTACACCTCGGGACACTTGGCCGTGTTTGCTTCGACGTTGACTCGGAATCAATCCAGTACCAACGGCGGTGCAATTTACGTCAACGGGAGTGCTGTCATCCATCACTCCACGATCCACGACAACTTTGCCGGAAACGAAGGCGGAGCGATACACGTGCGGTCGGGAAGGACATTGTCGGTTTACAATTCGACGGTTTCCGGAAATAAAGCGTTGTGGAACGGCGGCGGTCTCTCCAATCGCGGTAATAAATTGACTGTCGTGAATTCGACGATCACCGCCAATCATGCGGATTTCGATGACAACACGAGCGGATCGTTCGGTGGTGGAATCGCCCACGGGGATGCGATCATTCATAATTCCATCATCGCCGGCAACCTCCTTGGCGACCAAATCCCCAGCGAGATTGGAGCGGTTGACCCTAACAGTTCATACAATCTGATCGGTGATGCAGCGACGTCGGGTGGTTTGGTTCATGGCGTCAACGGCAACCTGATCGGAGTGTCTCCGATGCTGGCCCCTTTGGGCGATAACGGGGGGCCGACCTGGACCCACGCCTTGCTAAACGGCAGTCCCGCGATCGATGCCGGCGACAACGACAAGGCCGTCGACGCTGGTTCGGAAATTCTGGTGTTTGATCAACGTTCATCCGGGTACCCAAGGATCGTGGATGGCAACCGCTCCGGCACCGCGACCGTGGATCTCGGAGCGTTCGAGACGCTGCCCCCGCCAATCGTCGAAGGCATTCTGATCAATGACGGCCATCAGCAGCGCTCACTGGTCGATCGCTTGGAAATCACGTTTGACCAAGCGGTCCGGTTGGACGAAGAAGAGGGAAGTCCGTTCGAACTGATCAATCAAGATTCGGGGCATGCGGTCCAAGTCGTGGCCCGCGTCGATGAATTGAACGATCCCAGAGTTGTCGAGTTGACATTTGCCCCCGGCCCTTCGGTGGGACTGGGAGGAGGTTTGCTCGATGGCAATTATCGACTGATCATTAAAGCGAACCGAATCACTGTCGGTGCGATGGTCCTTGATGGAAAGGGGGATGGGACGGCAGCCGACCACATCTTTGGTGCAGCGTCGATCGACAATTTCTTTCGGTTTTATGGTGACAGCGACGGCGATCGCGATGTCGATGGCCAGGATTATGGCCGGTTCGGGTTGACGTTTCTGAAACAAGCCGGAACGTCAGGTTTTGATGCGTCTTTGGACTCCGATGCCGACGGTGACGTCGATGGGCAAGACTACGGTCGGTTCGGGTTGAATTTCCTGAAACAGATCTGAACGCCGGCATTGCTACTTGCCGTACACCGGCGGTTTCCAGTCTTTGGGCAGGCGGCCTTGGGGCCGCACGCCGATCGATCCAGTCGGAATCACGACGTCCGATGCGTTGGTCAACGGCAGATCATCCGGCAGGTGTTTGATCTTGAAATCCTTGTACTGAATCGTCATCGCCGGGCCGACGTGGACTTGGACGGCGAGCACGCCTTCGAGTGAACGGCCGTTTTCGTCCAGGTCGATCAGGTCGGCGGTCATCTGGTCGTCGATCCAGTGTTGGTGGTGATTGCCCCGGACCAAGACGCGGTACTCATGCCACCGGTCGGCGGGGAATTCTTTGACCGGCATCTTGCCGACGATCCACGGTTGCCCTTGCGGGTCGATGACCACTTTCTCGCCGGTGTGCGAGAGGATACGCCGTCCTTTTTCTTCGTACAGCATGCCGTTGTAATTCGGATTGTCGGCCACCACGTCACACTGGTAACCGGTCACGACATCCAGCCCCAGATCGGGCCGTGACGTGCCGCGATACTGCAGCCCGCTGTTGCCGCCGGGGGAGACCTTGACTTTGACCCTCAAGTCGAAGTTGCGGACCGTCGAACCTTTCCAGGTGATGAATCGGTTCATCTTCAGCGAACCGTCGGTCACTCCGGTCAATGCCCCGTCGCGGACCGACCAGTACTGTGAATCGCCGGCCCAGCCGCTCAAGTTCTTGCCGTTGAACAGGTTCACAAAGCCATCTTTTCCAACTTGGAAGGAGACGGCGGCGGAGGCTTCGGGGTGCGGCACCGTCGACGCGGTGAAGGGGGCTTTGAGCGGGTCGATCGGTCCGCCCAGTTCCTTCACTCGCCGATCCGTGCGGACTCGCATCGCCGCCAAAGTCTCGGCATGGGCCGGGTCGGCAGCCAAGTTCACCAGTTCATCGGGATCGTTCTTCAGGTCGTGCAGAAACTCGTGGTTGCCATGGTCGAAGTAGCGAACGTATTTGTAACGCTCGTTGCGAATCCCCTCAAACGCAGGGATCCGGGTGCGGACGGCGAAGTGTTCGTGAAACGATTCGGTTCGCCAGTCGTCCGGTTTGGCACCGGAGACGACTGGTCGCAAGCTGTGCCCTTGGTAGTGCGCGGGAACATCACCCCCGGACCAATCGAGGAAGGTCGCCGGCAGGTCCAGGTTGAGCGCGATCGCATCGGTCACCTTGCCGCGTTGATCCGGCGCGACGCGGGGGTCGGCGATGATCAGCGGCACGCGGAGTGATTCTTCGTAATGCGACCACTTGCCGGCCAGTCCACGGTTGCCCATGTGATAGCCGTTGTCGGCCGAGTAGACGATGATGGTGTTGTCCGCCAACCCGGCGTTTTCTAGTTCCTTCATGAAGCGACCGATCGCGTTGTCGATCCCGCTGACCATGCGGTAGTACGCGCGGATGTTCGTCTGGTACTTCTTGTCGGTGTTCCAACGCCAGAAAAAGCGTTCGCGATTGATCGTCGTCTTCAGAAAGTCCGGCAAGGCCTCGAAAATCTCCGGGGCATTCAACCGTGGTGGGGCGATGTCGATGTCCTCGTACATCCCGTCGACTGCTCGTGGCCAGGCGAAGTGGCCGATCCCGGGGCGTCGATCGCCGTCTTCGGCATGGCAGGCATTGAACCACAGGTTCAGCGCAAACGGCTTGTCCTTGGGCTGCGATTTGATGAAGTCGATGCCGCGGTCAACGATCACTTCCGTTTCGTGTCGCAAACTGCCATCGGGTTGTTTCTTGTAAAACGGATTGCGTCCGATCGCTTCGAATTCGTCAAAGTGGTCTTCACGCTTGTATCCCTTGGGCATCTTGGCATGCCATTTCCCGAAGTATCCGGTTCGATAGCCGCGCTTCCGCAAGATGTCACTGTACAGCGTGTCGACCGCTTCGGCCCGTGCCAGTTCGGGGTTGTCGGGTGAGCCGTAGCTGCGGCCGGTCAATCCGCTCAGGATCGTCGTCCGGCTGACCCAGCAGATCGAGTGGCTGACGAACATGTTTTCGAACCGCGTCCCACGGGCGGCCAACGCATCGATGTTGGGCGTTTGGACGACTTCGTTGCCGTAGCATCCCAGCGTGCTGGTGGTTTGATCGTCGGTAAAGAAGAAGACGATGTTGGGCGGGGCGTCGGCGACGGCGACGCCGGTGCACAGGAGCAGCAAGACGGTCGAAACAAACGTTTTCATGGCAATGGACGATGGGGAACGAAAAAGATGCCTGGGATGAACGGTACGCCTCTTTTCGCTGCAAAGCAGCGACCGGTGGAGTCGCCTAAAGGCTAGACACCAGCGCGTGTTGGTGTTCAGGCTTTAGCCGCCTCTTTTCGCTGCAAAGCAGCGACCGGGGAGTCGCCTAAAGGCTAGACACCAGCGCGTGTTGGTGTTCAGGCTTTAGCCGCCTCTTTTCGCTGCAAAGCAGCGACCGGGGAGTCGCCTAAAGGCTAGACACCAGCGCGTGTTGGTGTTCAGGCTTTAGCCGCCTCTTTTCGCTGCGAAGCAGCGACCGGGGAGTCGCCTAATGGCTAGACACCAGCGCGTGTTGGTGTTCAGGCTTTAGCCGCCTCTTTTCGCTGCAAAGCAGCGACCGGGGAGTCGCCTAAAGGCTAGACACCAGCGCGTGTTGGTGTTCAGGCTTTAGCCGCCTCTTTTCGCTGCAAAGCAGCGACCGGTGGAGTCGCCTAAAGGCTAGACACCAGCGCGTGTTGGTGTTCAGGCTTTAGCCGCCTCTTTTCGCTGCGAAGCAGCGACCGGGGAGTCGCCTAATGGCTAGACACCAGCACGTGGATTTTAACTGGTTGGGCGACCCCGTGGGGCGGCATTCTTATTGCGACTTTGCGACAGACGTCACCGGCCGGTTCAATGACGATCGGCGACCTCGTCCAGTTTCCAGGATTCGTCGAAGAACCCTTGTGATTTGATCTCGCCGGCGTAGATCGAGTCGTCCGGGGCGGTCACGTCCAGCACCGCCCAGTCGGGAAGCATCGCAATTTGACGCGAATTGCTGACGTTGGAAAACTCGCGGAATGTCAGCCCGCTGTTGACGACAACGTAGCGCCGCGGATTGATCGGATTGGGATAGCAGAACACCGGCGCATGATCGACCGGGTCAAAATCCTGGTCCCCCACGCGCAGTGTCTCACGCGTCCATTGAATCGGCAGCCGGTCGGAGATGTTGTACAGGAAGCGATTGCTGCTGAAGTCGCCGAAGCAAATCAGGTGGCAGGTTTCGATCTGATCGTCGGTCAGATCGCGGTCCAAGACGACGTGCACGTCACCTCGCATCAGCCGCGACCAACGTTTTTGGAAATACTCGACTTCGCGATCGATCCAGCGTTGGACTTGGCCGTGCCGAGCCGGTCGGCTGGGCATGACGATCACAAAGCGGTCGCAGAATGCATCGTCGATCGGCCCCTGCAATCCCGGGCGTTTGCGCAGCGTCATGTCGTCCTCGGTCGCTTGCGTCCACTCGCCGGCGTCATCGCGGAGCAGCTCGCATTGAAAACCACGCAGGTTTCCCGTGTCTTGGACCTCATACGTCTGGCCATCGATCTCCACCTCGACCGCCCCGCGGCGGCCCGGCCAACCGGAGTCGGAGAAGTCGATTTCCAGATGCGTCACTCCGTCGGTAACTATCCGCAGGCTCTCGGACTGCTTGTCGATGCGGGCGTTGACCGTCGCGGGAATCCAATGTTCTCGCATCCCGGTCACGCGCAGCCATCCCGCCCGGCTGTAGCGGAGCGTGTAGGTGACGAAATTGATCTCCGGCTCCGGGCCGTCGTTCGCTTCCCCGGCCCAATGGTCGATTTGGGCATCGATCCGTTGCTGCGACTCCGGATCGATCTTGTGTCCCATCCCTGCACCGATCACATAGGGAAACTCAAACCCCAATTCTTTCGCACGGGCGACGACGCGATCGGCTGCCATCTTCTGCTTGTCTACTTCACCGCTGTACGCGATCGTGCGCGTCCCACGCAGGTTTTGCGTCCATGGCAAAACGTCATACCAACGCAACAACTTTTCCGCCGTCGGGGTGATGGAAAACGGCGTCGATTGCGTCCAACCCTGATAGCGAATCGTGTCGACAAATCCGGCTCCCGGATTGGCCGCCAACCAACGCGTCGGATCGTGAACGGCCATGTGCCAGCAACCGGCGCCGCCCATCGAGAAACCGCGGATCGAAACGCGTGCCGGATCGACGGCAATGCGGGAGTCGATGTCATCGATCGCCTCATAAACATCCGTCTCGCCGGCAAACTTGAACGCATTGCAGTGACGGCCGAAGGGATGCAGAACAAACGTGTCCGCGGGAGCGTATTGACCGACCTTTGACATCCGTTCGGTCAAAAATGGCACCTCCGTCTTCGTGTCGCCGCGACCGTGCAGCCAGACGTCCATCCGATGGGGCTGGTCGATCCGGTCGAGTGTGAATCCCGCCGGAACCACGATGCCATACGGCTGGACCGAATCGTCGATGCGGGAGACGAAACCGGCGACCAGCGGCTGTGGTCGATCGTTTTCGTCGGGATTAAATCCGATCAGTTCCAAGCCCCGCGTTCCCGACTGGGCCGCCGAGATGCGCCGCGCGGCTTCGTCCAGCAAGCGGTCCGCCGCATCCACTTCCTTGGGTTTGAAGAACAGGTTTTGCCGGAGTGCTAGATCGACCGCACGGATCAAGACGTCAACGTCGCTTCGCCACGATGATCCGTCGTCGGACTCGGCGACCGCGCTGCCGAGTTGCTCGCCGATCGAATCGACACGCTGCTGCAGTGCCGCGCGTCGTTGCGTGTCGATTTCGATTCCCGGGGGCGGCAATTGCTTGAAAGCAGGTCGAGTGGTGGATTGTGCGAAAGCCCGGTTCCCGGCAAAAGTCGCAACAAGGATTGCCAAAACGCCGACCAAGTTCGATCGGCGCAGCATCGTGTGAGCTGGGGCCCGTAGGCTAGCGCCAAACGGCTGATGTTCGTTTGAGATCAGTCGGTTCGCGCTAGCGCCCAGGTCTTCAGCCGAATGCGATGTCGCATTGCGGGAAGTTGACGCATCGACGAATCTGGATCGAACAATTGTCGCACGACACGACGAAACGTTTTCTCTTGCCCAGGCGTTGGCCCGCATCTCAGCTGTCTCCGGCGATCGCAATGACTTGTTCCAGTTGCATCACCCCATCATAAATCGATCGCCCCACGATTGCCGCCGGCATGTTCATTTCGACCAACTTCTTCACGTCCTCGTACGTCGTCACGCCGCCGCTGGCCACCAGCGGGATGTCGGTCGCGTCCGCCATGTCCCGCAGCCCGTCAAAGTTCGGGCCGCTCATCATGCCGTCGCGTGCGATGTCGGTGTAAATGATCGCGGCGATGTTGGCGGTTCGCCGGCGCAAGTCTTGGGCCAGGTCGATCGCGGGGGTGGAACTGGTTTCCAACCAGCCGTCGGTCGCCACCATGCCGTCGCGGGCGTCGATGCCCGCGGCCAGCTTTCCAGGAAACGCGTCACACATCGACGCAAACCACTCGGGTTGCTTCAGCGCCGCCGATCCGACCACCAAGCGAGCCAACCCCAAGTCCAGCAGGGCCTCGATCGCAGCCTGGTCACGTACCCCGCCCCCCATCTGGCATGGCAAGCCGGTCGCCGCAACGATCCGCGCGACCGCGTCACGATTGGCCGTCGGGTCATCGCCCCGGGCCGCGTCCAAATCCACCAGGTGCAGACGCTTGGCGCCGGCCTGTTGCCACTGCACGGCAAATTCCACCGGGTCGTCTCCAAAGACCGTTTTGCGGTCGTAGTCGCCTTGCCGCAAACGGACCGGTTTTCCATGACGCAGATCGATCGCAGGCCAGATTTCCATGATAGGGGTGGGGTCCGAGTTGAAAGGCAGACGGGACAGGCAAAAAAACATCGCTCCGCGGCCGGAGTCGTCGTCGTCCCCGGCCGGTTGCAACGATACCGCATGGGCAGGTAGACTGACCAGCACAGAGCACAAACGATTGTGCACCCTTCCGTTGACGCCTGTTGCCGCCCGGTTTTCCTGTGCCACCGAGTCCCGTGCCCGCCAAACCCGTGACACTGAAGAACGTCGCCGAGCGCGCCGGTGTCAGCGTTTCGACGGCCTCACGGGCACTCAACGGCCAAGCTCGCAAGTATCGGATCAGCCCGACGACCGAAAAAGCGGTTCGCAAAGTCGCCGACGACCTGGGATTCCAAGCCAGTCAGGTCGCGCGTTCGCTGCGGCTGAAACGCAGCGGGCTGATCGGGGTGATCGTCCCCGACGTCTCGAACCCGTTTTTTGCCTCCATCGCCCGCCAAGTCTCTTTGGGCGTCGAAGCGTCGGGATTCTCGGTCTTGCTGGGCGATAGCCGTGAAGAAACTGCGATCGAGCAGCGGTTGGCCCGGCAACTGCGTGCCAAGCAGGTCGAAGCGTTGCTGGTTTGTCCGGTCGGTGTCCGCTGCGACCATCTGATCGACGTCGATCGGTCCGGGTTGCCGGTGGTGGTGGTCGATCGTGTGTTCGAAGAGATCGAGTTGCCTTGCGTGACGTCGGACAATCTTCGGGCGGCGCGCGAGTTGGCGGAGGTCTTGATTCATGCCGGTCATCGCAAGATCGGCGTGTTGTCGGGCGTCCGCGAAAGCTTGCCGGCGAAAACGCGTTTGCAAGGGTTAAAGGACGCTGCCGAGCAAGCCGGGTTCGCGATCGACCCGTCGTACGTGGCGGGCGACGCGTTCACCGAACAATCCGGCTATCAGGCGACGCGGGAACTGTTGGATCGCCACCCCGATCTGACCGCGATCTTTGCGATGTGCAATCCGGCCGCGATCGGTGCCATCCGAGCGCTCACCGAGTGTGGCTACACGGTTCCCCACGACTGTTCGGTCGTCGCGTTTGATGATCATCCCTCGGCAGACCTGATGAAAACACCGCTGACCGTCGCGGTCCAGGACATTTCACGTCTCGGCCGACTGGCCACGGACGTGTTGCTGAGACGTTTGGGGCTTCAGCCGAGCGGTCACGGCGTTGATGCGACCGCGTCATCGTCGAGCGTTCGAGCCGTCAACGCGAGATCGAATTCAGACCGCTGGCAGGTTCCCACCACGCTGCTTGAGCGGGCCTCCGTCGCGGAACCGTGTCGCTAAACTTTCCCTGTCCTTCAACGTAATGAACAACGTGTCAAAGCCGACGATCGCTGTGTTAGGGTCCATCAATATGGATCTTGTGATTCGCTGTGATCATTTGCCGAAACCGGGTGAGACGGTGTCGGCGCAATCGATGACGGAAGTCCCCGGCGGCAAAGGGGCAAACCAAGCGGTCGCCGCAGCGCGATGCGGCGGCGCGGTTCGCATGATCGGCTGCGTCGGCGATGACGGGTTCGGTCAAAAACTACTCGCCAACCTGATTGCCGAGTCGATCGATTGCGACGCGGTGTTGAAAGCCGAATCCTGTGAATCGGGTCTCGCAATCGTCAACGTCGAAAACAGCGGGGAGAACGCGATCATCGTGATCCCGGGGGCGAACGCGCGGATCACCCCCGCAGACGTCCGTCGCTTTGAAAACGCCATCAACGATTGTGATGTCTTGATGGTGCAACTGGAAACGCCCCAGCCGACGGTGCTGGCGGGAATCCAAACCGCCAAACGTTCGGGGGCCAAAGTGATCTTGGATCCCGCGCCGGCGGCGACACTCGGCGACGGATTGCTGGACGTCGATCTGATCTGTCCCAACGAATCCGAAGCCACGGCGATCGTCGGCGGCCGGATCGAGACGATCGATGATGCCGTGGCGATTGCCAAACAGTTGCACGCCCGCGGACCGGCCGCGGTCGCGATCACCTTGGGGCCGCGCGGCACGATGTTGTACGACGGCGCGAGGGCCGAACTGATCGAGTCGATCGAGGTCGATGCCGTCGACACCACGGCCGCCGGCGACGCCTTTGCCGGCGCCCTGGCGGTCCGATGGGCCGAAACCGGTTCACTTCGCGACGCGATAGCGTGGGCCAATCGGGCCGGAGCCCTGGCGGCGTCCAAGCGGGGCGCCCAACCGAGTTTACCGCAGAGAACACAAATCGATGCGGTGTGCGATTGATCCGCTACCGGTCGCCCTTTCCTGTCGCTGTTTTCCATTTCATTCCAATCCCATCCCGTCAACGAGTCTTCGATGCGTCACGTTCTACTGACATCTCTGTTTGCCGCCGTCTTTGCCGTCGCCGGCTGTTCTTCGAAAAGCGACACCGCGACGACGGATCCGAAAGCGTCCGAAGGCGACGCGCGTCCGAAGGTCGCGTTGATCATGAAATCGTTGGCCAACGAGTTCTTTTCGACGATGGCCGAAGGGGCCAAGTCGCACCAAGGTGAACACGCCGATGAGTACGAATTGATCGTCAACGGCATCAAAGACGAACGCGATCTGAGCCGTCAGGTGGCTTTGGTCGACGAGATGGTGGCCGCCGGAGCCGACGCGATTGTGATCGCACCGGCCGATTCTAAAGCGTTGGTGCCTGCCCTGCGAAAGGCGATCAACAAAGGCGTCGTGGTGATCAACATCGACAACCAACTGGACGCGGACGTGTTGGCCAGCGAAGAGGTCGCAATTCCTTTCGTCGGTCCCGACAACAAAGCGGGCGCAAAGAAAGTCGGCGACTACCTGGCCGGCAAATTGTCCAGCGGCGACAAGGTGGCGATTCTCGAAGGCATTCGGACGTCGTTCAACGCCCAGCAACGACTGGCAGGCTTTGAATCGGCGATGCAGGCGGCCGGCATCGAGATCGTATCCAGCCAAAGTGCCGAGTGGGAGATGGCCAAGGCGAATTCGATCGCGGCATCGATTCTGAGCGAGCATCCGGACATCAAAGCGATTTTGGCCGCCAACGATTCGATGGCCTTGGGTGCGATCGCCGCGGTCAAATCCGCCGGCAAAGCGGGCGATGTGTTGGTCGTCGGCTTTGACAACATCTCGGCGGTGCAGCAGGCCATTCGCGACGGTAAGATCCTGGCCACGGCCGACCAGTACGGCGGCCAGTTGGCGGTTTTCGGAATCGAAACGGCGCTACAACTGATCAACGGCGAAACCGACGATCCCAGCGACGTCGAAACTCCGGTCGACCTGGTCACGGCGGAAACGCTGTGAGCGTGTTGTTTGATGCGGTCGGCATGACCAAACGTTACGGTCGCGTGACCGTGCTGCGCGACGTCGACTTTGACGTCCGCGGCGGTGAAATCCACGCGTTGCTTGGTGCCAACGGCGCCGGCAAGTCGACGCTGTGCAAGATGATCGCCGGGCTGGCCGACGTCACCGCCGGCAACATGCGGATCGAGGGCCGGCAGTATGCCCCGGCGCACAAACAGGCCGCCGAATCGGCCGGTGTTCAGATCATCCAACAGGAATTAAATCTGATCGCGACCCTTAGCGTTGCCGAAAACCTGTTGCTCAATCGCCTCCCCTCGTTCGCCGGCATCGTGCAACGCCGTGCCTTGCATCGCCAAGCGCGCGAGGCGTTGAACCGGCTTCAGTTGGACCACGTGGATACCCACACGCCGGTCGCGGATCTGGGTGTCGGGACGCAGCAAGTGGTGGAAATCGCGGCCGCGCTTTCGCGTGATTGCAAGCTGTTGATCTTGGATGAACCCACCGCGGCGCTCAGCGGCAGCGAAACGGAACGATTGTTCGACCAACTGAATCAATTGCGTGATCGCGGCGTCGGCATGATCTACATTTCTCACCGACTGGACGAAGTCAAACGGATCGCCGATCGCGTCACCGTGCTCCGGGACGGCCAATACGTCGGCACTGAAGACGCCGCGTCGGTCTCGACCGACCAGATGGTGGAACGGATGAGTGGCGACGTGGCGACGACACCGATGCGCGTGCGGCAGGCCGCGTCGATCGAAACAGTCGACGATGCGACGGGTGCCGATCAACCGGCCGTGTTGGTCGTCGACCGACTTTGCCGCGGTTTCGTCCGTGACGTGTCGTTCGCAGTCCACGCCGGTGAAACGTTGGGCATCGCCGGGTTGGTCGGATCGGGGCGAACAGAATTGCTGCGAGCGATCTTTGGTGCCGACCGACCGGAATCGGGCAGCGTCTCGATCGCCGGGGCGGTCTCCAGGCAGTTCTTGCACCCGGCACAAGCCGTCGCGGCCGGACTGGCGATGGTCACCGAAGATCGCAAGCACAACGGGTTGCTTTTGGAGCAGTCGATCCGCTGCAACACGTCGCTCAGTGCGATGGTCAAACGGTTTTCCCGATTCGGCGTCATCAAGGGCGCTCACGAAGCGACCGTCGCCGACCAGATGTGTCGCGCCATGGAAACTCGCTGCACCGACATCGAACAGGTGGTCGCGTCGCTGAGCGGCGGAAATCAACAAAAGGTCGCGATCGCGAAATGGCTGACCCGCGACGCCGACGTGTTTTTGTTCGACGAACCGACCCGCGGGATCGATGTCGCCGCACGACGAAAAATCTATGAACTGTTCGATTCTCTGGCCTCGGCCGGCAAGGGCATCGTGATCGTCAGCAGTGATTTGGAAGAACTGTTTGACACCTGTGACCGCATCGCGGTGATGTCGGCCGGCCGGTTGGTGGAAACCCGGCCGCGGTCGTTGTGGTCCGAAGATGCCATTTTGCAAGCGAGTTTTGCGGGGCATCGAACGAATGAATTTGCAGACGCATCGGGAACATGAAACATAAGCTCTCTCAGTCGTTTTTACAGTACGCCGGGCTCGTAGGAGTGTTGGTGTTGTTGATCGCGGTGTTTTCGGTCAGCTCGAAGAATTTTTTTCAGACCCAGACGCTGGTCACGATCGCCAATTCCAATCCGGACTTGATCTTCGTTTCGGTCGGCATGACGTTGGTGTTGATCGTGGCTGGAATCGACTTGTCGGTCGGTTCGGTGCTGGCGCTCGGATCGGCGGTGATCGGCGTGCTGATGGTGCGGCACGAGTGGGGACTGCCGGCGGCGTTTGCGGCGTGCCTGCTGGTCACGTCGCTGTGCGGCTTGTTCAACGGGTTTGTCTCGGTGTGGTTTTCGATCCCGTCGTTTATCGTCACGCTGGGCATGTTGGAAATGGCCCGTGGCGGAACGAAGGTGATCACGGATTCCCAGACGATGTACATCGGCAGCCGAGTGGAATCGTTTGGGGAACCGCTGGCGTGGATTCCACTCTCGCCCGCGTTTTTGGTGGCTGTGGTCGTCGTGATCGCCGGACAATTCTTGCTGACGCGAACCGTTTTCGGGCGTTACTGCGTCGCCATCGGGACAAATGAAGAAGCGGTTCGGATGAGCGGGATTCGCACGGCACCGTACACGATCGCGACGTTTGTGATTCTGGGGTTGTTGTGCGGATTGGCGGCGCTGTCGCAAACCAGTCGGCTGTCCAGTGCAGACCCGAATGCGGCGATCGGGTTGGAGCTGTCGGCGATCGCTGCTTGTGTGATCGGGGGGACCAGTTTGATGGGCGGGCGCGGCAGTGTGGTGGCATCGTTCATCGGCGTGCTGATCATCGCCGTGCTGCAGTCGGGTTTAGCACAGCTGGGGGTGGAAGACGCGATCAAGCAGCTGATCACCGGCGCCGTCATCATCGCCGCCGTCCTGCTAGACGCCCTCCGCAGCCGCTGGGGAGGCAGGTAAGGGAGAGAGGTGACAGAAAAATAGGGGGCAGGAAAATGGGAGGGGGGAAGTGATGCCGATTGAAATTGGGGCGAAGATCCGGGCTGTTGGGAAACGGGAGTTTTCTCAGATCTGTTATGACGTGATGGGCAGCGTGTTTGCGATCCGGAAGGAAATGGGACGCGTTTTTAATGAGTCCGTATACCATCGCAAAATCCGTGAATCCTTTGCTGACACGTTATATGAGGTTCCGATCGTTGTCAGCCACGGTCAATTTACGCGTCGATACGCTTTGGACTCGTTATTCCTGGGGGCCGCAATCTTTGAATGGAAATCGGTCGATACACTGTGCGATGTGCATCGCGCACAGCTCCTAAACTATCTGATGCTTTGTGAAGTGCGATCCGGCAAACTCGTTAACCTGCGTCCAGAAAAGATCGAGCAGGAGTTCGTCAACGTCGCTCTGACCCGAGCGCAACGACAATCTTTTACGTTGGAGATCGACAGCTTTTCGCCATCAGCAAGCTTGGATCGCGATTGGATGCAATGCATGATCGATGCCCTTCGAGACTGCGGCACGGGACTTGACCAAGGTCTCTATCTATCACTTTCAGACTTCTTTCATGGCGGTGCTGATCAATCACATTCCATCGCTACCGTCACATCTGGCAACATGGAATGTGGGCAACAAAGGATCCGCGCTAATCGGACGGGTGATGTGATCATGATCTCAACACTGTCCCAACGTCTCGAAGAATTCGAACGCCATTCTCAGCTCTTTCTGAACCACCTCGATAGGGATCGGCTTCACTGGCTGAACATCGGACTACACAAGGTCTCTTTCCGAACGCTCCACAAAGCGACTTAACCCTATTTATCACTCACGCCCCGCCCCCATTTTTCTGCCCCCTATTTTTCTGTCATCTCCTCTCACCCTGCACCATTTTCCTGTCACCCATTTTTTGTCTTCTGCCCTTCATTTTTCTGTCATTCCCCGCGCCGGATCTCTTCTGCCAAGACCTTTCCGGTTTCGCTTTCGGTGCAGTTGGCGATTTCCGCTGGGGTGCCTTCGGCGATGACCCTGCCTCCGGCGTCGCCGCCGCCGGGACCGAGGTCGATGATGTGGTCGGCCGAGAGCATCAGTAGGGGATTGTGCTCGACGACCAACAGCGAGTGTCCGTCGGCGATCAGGGCATCGAAACAATCGACCAGCCGGATCAGGTCCTCGAAGTGCAATCCGGTTGTCGGTTCGTCCATCACAAACAACGTGCGTTTGCGTTTGGCCGATGCCAAGAACGCAGCCAGTTTCAACCGCTGGCCTTCGCCGCTGGAGAGTGTGGTGGCGGGTTGGCCCAGCGACAGGTAGCCCAGGCCGACATCGATCATCCGCTTCAGCCGCGCCTGGACCTTCGCCGCGCCGCGAAAGAAGTCGTACGCCTCGCGTGAGCTCATCGCCAACACCTCGGCGATCGATCGGTCGCGGTAACGTGCCTTCAAAATGTCATCCCGGAACCGCGTCCCGTGACACTCCGGACATTGCATCGAAACATCGGCCAAAAACTGCATGTCGATCTCCAGCACCCCGGTGCCTTCACATTCCGGACACTGTCCCTTGGCGCTGTTGAACGTGAAGTGGCTTGGGGTCAGCCCTCGCGCCCGCGCTTCGACACTGTCGGCGAACACCTTTCGAATCGGATCGAATGCTTTCAGGTAGGTCACCGGACAACTGCGTGGGGAACGGCTGATGGGGGATTGATCGACCGACACGCAATCTTGAATCTGTCCCAGTCCGCTGACCGATTGGTAGGGAAGCGGCTTGGCGGCTTGGTGCAGTTTTTCGTGTCGGATCGCTTCCAGCAGTGTGTCTTGGACCAGCGAACTTTTGCCGCTGCCCGAGACACCGGTGACGACGCACAATACGCCGAGCGGAAAATCGACGGTGACATTTTGCAGGTTGTGCCCGTGGGCTCCCCGCAAGGTGATGTGTCCGCGGGCGGCGCGGGGATCGTGATGCCGCAACGTGTGTCCGCGCTTCCCGGAAAGAAACTGACCGGTCAGCGAATCGCGGTTGCGCAGCATTTGCTTCGGCGTCCCTTCGAACACCACGCAACCCCCGTCGCGACCGGCCCCGGGACCGATCTCGACGACGCGGTCCGCCGTTTCGATCATCGTTTCGTTGTGTTCGACGACGATGACCGTGTTGCCGCGATCACGCAGCGAACCGATCGATTCGGACAATCGGCGGACGTCTTTTGGGTGCAGCCCTGCGGTCGGTTCATCCAACACGTACAACATGTTGACCAGATTTCCGCCCAAGGCGGCGGTCAACGCGACCCGCTGTGTTTCACCGCCGGAGAGCGTTCGCAGGGGACGATTCAGTTGCAGATAACCCAGCCCGACCGATTCCAGGTATCCGATTCGATCGGAGATTTGACGCAAGGGTTCGGCAGCGATCTCGCGTTGCCGGGGTTCCAGCGGTGCGCCACGAAAGAAATCGGCCGCCGCGGTTGCCGGCATCTCCAACAGGTCCGCGATCGTCCGATCGGCGATCTTGTAGGCGAGCGCCGACGCGTTGTATCGACGGCCGTCGCATCCGTCGCAGGTTCGATAACTGCGGTAGCGCGAGGCAAAGATGCGGATGTGCATCTTGTACTTTTTACGATCCAGCCAGGCGAAGAAACCGTCCAGCCCGCCGAAGTCGCGCTCCGGGACGCCGCGTTGGATCAGCTTTAGGTGCTTCTTCTTCAGCTTGTTGTACGGCACGTCGGTCGGCAGGTCGTAGTCGCCGGCCAGCGCCAACAATTCCTCCAACTCATGTCGGTACGACGGCGTGTTCCAGGGCGCGATCGCACCCTCGGCGATGGAGAGCGTCGGGTCGGGAACGACCAGGTCCATGTCCACGTCGACCAGTTCGCCGAACCCCTCACAGGTCTCGCAGGCCCCCAAAGGGTTGTTGAAATTGAACAACCGGGGCACCGGGTCCGGGTAGTCCAGGTCGCACTGATCGCAGCGACGTTGATCGCTGATCACCCGTAAGATCCAGTCGCGGCCATCAATTTGAGTGAGTCGGCCGGGCACCGTCATTTCATCGGTCGGTGAATCACCGCTGGGCGGGCCCTTGGGCGGGGCGTCGGTCAGGACCACCGCGCGTCCGTGCCCTTCGTCCATCGCCGTTTCCAGCGATTCGGTCAGTCGCGACAGATCGGTCTGGCCGGAAACACGATCGACCACGACGATGCATTCGGCGCCTTTGCGGCCGATCTGCTTGGCCAGTGCGGACCGGTCGGAATCGGACAGATGAAAGGATTGGCCGCCCAAGATCAGCCGCAGATAGCCGGCCCGTTGCAACCCCAGCAAGATCTCGCCGCCGGATTTGCGATTGGGCAACCAGACCTGGAACCCGATCATCGCACGCCCGGATGCCGCGGCCAGTTCTTCCGCGATCGTCGTGGGATCGTCCTCCCGGACTTCGCGGCCGCACCCGGTGCAGTACAGCGTGGCGCATTTGGCAAACAGCAGACGCAGGTGGTCGGCGATCTCGGTCGCCGTCCCCACGGTGCTGCGATTCGTTTTCGACCCGCCGGCGCGCGTCACCGCCACCGCCGGGGGAATCCCGGTGATCGAATCGCAATCGGGTTTATCCAGCCGCTGAAGGAATTGACGCGTGTAGGCCGAAAAGCTCTCGATGTAACAGCGTTGGCCCTCGGCGTGCAGCGTGTCGAGCGCAAGCGAACTCTTGCCGCTGCCCGAAAGCCCGCAAAAGGCGATCAGTTTGCCACGGGGCAGATCCAAATCGACATCGCGCAAGTTGTGGACGCGGCAGCCGCGGACCGAGATGTGTTTGGCGTCCGTGGGGGGCTGTTTTGGGGGGGATTGAGAGAGCAAGGTCAAACAGGGGTGTCGTGATCACGATCAAGAAAGGCAGTTCGCCAGCAGTGTAGCGCGTCGGCTGCTCCGTGTCGCTGCTCGGTGTACCACGGCCCTTCCCGGCGGTCGTGTTTCGCTGCGCTATGTACGACGGCCCTTGCCGGGCGGTCGCTTCTCGCTGCGCTATGTACGACGGCCCTTGCCGGGCGGTCGCTTCTCGCTGCGCTATGTACGACGGCCCTTGCCGGCGGTCGCCACTCGCGGCGCTATGTACGACGGCCCTTGCCGGCGGTCGCCACTCGTGGCGCTATGTACGACGGCCCTTGCCGGCGGTCGCCACTCGTGGCGCTATGTACGACGGCCCTTCCGGGCGGTCGCTTCTCGCTGCGAAGCAGCGTCACGCCGAGCCCCGCCCCCGACGGCCCGGAAGGGCCATCGTACCCCAGTGACACGCATCGCCCTAAGCTGGACGGTCCCTCAAGGCCATCGTCCAACGCTACCGTTTGGGCGAAATGACGGCAGTTCTTTTGGTTGCCGGTGACCGGTTTCGGGTTTGGGATGGTATCCTGTTTGATGTGCAGGCAAAAAGGGATGAAGTGGATTCATCCCTCAGCACCCTTTTCGAACCGACAACGATCCCCCAAAGCGCTAACGAAGGCGAAACCATGGGCCAGGCTATTCAAGAATTCACCGATCTGCTGCTTCGCAAAGGCATCATCAGCTTGGACCAGCTTTCCGAAGCGGAACAGGTCGCCCGCGATACCTCCACCGACGTGGGCGACATCCTGATCCAAATGGAGTATGCGACGCCCGAAGAGGTCGCTCGGGCGATGGCCAAATTCCACAAGATCCCCTTCGTCGACCTGCGGGAAGAACGGATCCCGGACGAAGTGATCGAATTGGTGCCCGAATCGGTCGCGCGGGAAAACATGGTGTTGCCCTTCAGCGTCGAAGACGGCGCGCTGCGAATCCTGATCGCCGACCCCTTCGATCTGGAAACGATCGAAAAACTTCGCTTCATCCTCAATCGCAAAATCGAAACCGCACTGGCACCCAAGGAGGCGATTCAGGGGGCGATCAACCAGTACTACGGGCAGGTCGAAGGTGAATCGGCGGACTCGATGCTGCAAGAGTTCACCGACACCGCGATCGACTTCACCGAAACCGAATCCGGGGACAGTGCCGAGACCGCCGACGACGCCGACGACAGCAGCGCGCCGGTGATCAAGCTGGTCAATTTGATGATCCAGGAAGCGGTCCAGTTGCGGGCCAGCGACATCCACGTCGAACCCTTCGAAGAACGCGTGCGGATCCGTTATCGAATTGACGGCGTTTGTGTCGAACGGGAGAGTGCCCCGCGGCGGATGCTGTCCGCGTTGATCGCCCGGATCAAGATTCTGTCCAAAATCGACATCTCGGAAAAACGACGCCCGACCGACGGGCGAATCAAAATCACGGTGGGGGACAAACAGCTCGATTTGCGGGTTAGCATCATTCCCACCAACCACGGCCAGTCCTGTGTGATGCGGCTGTTGGACAAGGACAACATCAAGGTCGGTGTTCGTCAGTTGGGGCTGAACCAACGTGATTATCGTAACTTCAACACGCTGATCCGGCGGCCCAACGGGATCATCTTGGTCACCGGCCCGACGGGGTCGGGTAAGACCACCACGCTGTACGCCGCGCTGAACGCGCTCAACCGCCCGGACCGCAAAGTGATCACGGCCGAGGACCCGGTGGAGTACTACCTGCCGGGGATCAACCAGGTCGAAGTCCGGCACGCCATCGGGCTGGACTTCGCCCGCATCATCCGCTCGATGCTGCGTCAGGCACCCAACATCATCCTGGTCGGGGAAATGCGTGACCATGAGACCGCATCGATGGGAATCCAGGCTTCACTTACTGGACACCTGGTTTTTAGTACTCTGCACACGAACGATGCGCCCAGTTCTATTAGCCGAATGGTGGACATCGGCGTACCCAGCTATATGGTGGCAAGCTCGGTCATCGCGATCCTCGCCCAGCGGCTGGTGCGAACGATTTGCCCGCGCTGCAAGGTCCGCTATCAGCCCACCGACGCCGTCATCGCCGACTCCATGCTGCCGCCCGAAATGGTCGCCCAAGGGGAGTTCTCGCGGGGTAAGGGCTGTCCCTACTGTGGGCGGACCGGCTACCGGGGCCGGATCGGGATCTATGAACTGATGGTCATCAACGGCAAGCTGCGCGAGATGATGTTCCGCGGCGCGGACACCAAGGAGCTCCGGGTCGAAGCCATAAATAGCGGCATGTCAACGCTTTACGCCGATGGCATGCTGAAGGTGATCCGCGGGATCACGACCTTCGAAGAGGTCTATCGGGTGGCCAAAAAGACTGAGCAGGAACCGCTGGCACTGAGCCACTTGGTCGCCGACCTGGACTCGCTGTAATCCCCCAAAATTGCGCCAATGCAGAGCAAGGGCCGCCCCCTAGCGCCGGGCGGTTTTTTGCTTGCAATCGAGTGCTGCGTCGGCTGCCCCTGCTGCCCCGGCGACCGGCTGGGGCGGGACGTAAACCGCCGCACCCTGCCACTGCGAACCGACAGTGGTTGTCGATCGGCCCATTCGGTTCTTCCGGGGGGGCATTGGCAAAAAGTTTCGCGTCGATGGCGAAGTTTTTTGAAGTTTTGGGTCCCGGCGGACATAATGCCCGCATTCCGGGGAAAACTTGTTCTACTTCTCGCCATCTGAATTCCCTTTCCCTGGCTCGACCGGCATGTGGTCCCCCCGCGTTGACGTCCGCGGGGGCGGAACCACCGCCCGCGAGAAAATGATTGTTCTCCTATTGAGGTAAACCATCGATGGCAACCGTCCTGATCGACAAACTGCTCCACGCCGCCATCAAACAAGGTGTCAGCGACATCCACATCGTGGTCGGCCAGCCACCGGTGTTTCGTTTGCACGGGCGGATGCGGAAGTTGGAGACCAAGACGCTCGAGGGCGAAGACGCTGTCGCGTTGATGAAGTCGATCACGCCGGAACGCTGCCAACGCGAGCTGCAGGAATCGGGCAGCACCGACTTCGGTTTTGCGTTCGGCGAAATGGCGCGTTTTCGGGTGTCGGTGTTCAAACAGCGCGGCTTCATCTCGATGGTGCTGCGGCAGATCCCCAACGACAAACTGACCCCGGAGCAACTCGGGCTGCCCGAGTCGGTGGTCAAGTTGACCCATCGCCCGCGGGGGTTGTTCCTGGTCACCGGCCCGACGGGATCGGGCAAGTCGACCACGCTGGCCAGCTTGATCAACCTGCTGAACGAAACGGTCGACCACCACATCATCACGATCGAAGATCCGATCGAGTTTTATCACGACCACAAGATGAGCACGATCAACCAGCGGGAAGTTGGGGTCGATGTGCCGAGTTTCTCCGAAGCGATTCGGCGTGCATTGCGGCAAGACCCCGACGTGATTCTGGTCGGCGAGCTGCGTGACCTGGAGACGATCGAGGCGGCGATCAGTGCGGCCGAAACCGGACACGTCGTGTTCGGCACGCTGCATACCAACAGCGCCCAGGGCACGGTCAACCGAATCATCGATGCCTTCCCCGGCAACCTGCAGGACCAGATCCGAACCCAATTGGCCAGCACGCTGATCGGCGTCGTCGCCCAGACGCTGCTGCCCAAGATCGGCGGCGGTCGCTGTGCGGCGTACGAAGTGTTGGTGGTCACGCCGGGGGTTTCCAACCTGATTCGCGAGAACAAGACCTTCCGAATCAGTAGTGCGATGCAGACCGGTGCCAAGTTCGGGATGCAGCTGATGGACGACGCCCTGTTTAACCATTGGAAGAACGAATTGGTGACAGTCGAGGACGTGTTGGCCAAGGCCCACCGCCCGGACGACCTGGCCAAACGCATCGTCCAAGCCCGTCGCGGGTTGGACGATTCGCCCGTCCCGATCAGTGACGAAGAATAAACAAAGACGAAGCATCGGCAGCGACGAGCAACGGCTCGGCTTTTCGCTCGACGCTGCCCGAATCACAACAAACCCTTTCCAACATTCGTTGTGGAAGTTCGATCTGTAGCATCGACTTTCCAAACACGATTCCTCCTTTTCTGTTGAAGCAAATCACCGATGGCACAACGTCGCATTGGACAGATCCTGGTCGACCTCGGTTTCCTGACCGACGAACAACGCGACATCGTGCTGGAGGAACAGGAACAGCAGCCCGGGGCATTGTTCGGGAAAGTCGCCGAGGACATGCAGCTGATCACCGAAGATCAGCTGATCCAGGGCTTGGCCGAACAGATGTCGATGCAGACGATCTCGCTGGAGGATATCCAGTTGCAGCCCGAGCTGGTGGAAAAGCTGACCGAGACGATGGCTCAGCTGTACCGCG
The DNA here is from genome assembly GCF_008035925.1 of Stieleria maiorica. Classification (NCBI taxonomy): domain Bacteria; kingdom Pseudomonadati; phylum Planctomycetota; class Planctomycetia; order Pirellulales; family Pirellulaceae; genus Stieleria; species Stieleria maiorica. The sequence continues at coordinate 4,973,221 of NZ_CP036264.1, read as the reverse complement.
TGGTGCCGATCCGGTTCGAAGGCAACCAGTTGACCGTGGCGACCTGTGACCCGCAAAACTTGAGCGTCCAAGACGAACTGCGGACGTTCCTGGGCTATGACATCGAAGTCTTGGTGGCGACCGAGCGGGACATCAACACCACGATCGGCCGCTACTATGACAGCGAAGCCGAGAGCGTGGAAAAGCTGGTCGCCGAGCTGGCCGAGGACGAAGAGTTGAAGGCGGCAGTGTCGGCGCTGGAGAGTGAGAAATTCAACATCACCGATGCCGAGGCGTTGGCCGATTCGGCGCCGGTGCGAAAACTTTTGAACATGGTCTTGCTGTTGGCGATCAAGGACCACGCCAGCGACATCCACTTGGAACCCTTTGAAGACGAGTTTCGGATTCGGATCAAGGCCGAAGGCGTGTTGTATGAAATGGTCCCGCCGCCGCGCCACTTGGCGTTTGCGATCACGACCCGCATCAAGGTGATGGCCAACTTGGACATCGCCGAGCGGCGGCTGCCACAAGACGGCCGGATCGAGTTGATGGTCGGCGGCCACCCGGTCGACCTGCGCGTCAGCGTCTTGCCGACGATTTTTGGCGAAAGCGTCGTCATGCGGGTGCTGGACCGATCGGTGGTGAACCTATCGCTGGACAACGTCGGCATGGACGAAGCGATGATGAAAAAGTTCCGCCACGCGATCGATCGCCCCAACGGCATCATCCTGGTGACCGGGCCGACCGGCAGCGGCAAAACGACGACGTTGTATTCGACGTTGTCGGAAATGAACGACATCAAAGACAAATTGATCACGACCGAAGACCCGGTCGAATACGACATCGACGGCATCATCCAGATCCCGATCGATCACGACGCCGGTGTCACCTTTGCCAGCTGTTTGCGGGCGATCCTGCGGCAGGACCCCGACATCATTCTGGTCGGCGAGATCCGCGATTTGGAAACCGCCGAAATCGCCATCCAGGCCGCCCTGACCGGGCACCTGGTGTTCAGCACGCTGCACACCAACAGCGCCCCGGCGACGGTCACGCGTTTGAAAGACATGGGGATCCCGGCGTTCATGACCTGTGCGACCGTCGAGGCGATTTTGGCGCAGCGGCTGGTCCGTCGCATTTGCCCCAAGTGCCGCGAGGAAACCAAAACCAACACCGAGCTGCTGTTCCAGTTGGGGATGAAACCCGAAGACGTCGCAGGCAAGAAGTTTTTCCGCGGCACCGGATGCGACCAGTGCAACAACACCGGCTACAAGGGCCGGATCGCGTTGTTCGAATTGATGATCCTGAACGACAAGATTCGCGAAATGGTCATGGGCAACGCGTCGACCGACGAATTGCGCGATGAGGCGGCCAAGGACGGGATGACCACGCTGCGGGATGCCGGGATGGCAATGGCCTATGACGGGATCACGACGCTGGACGAGGTCGTCCGCGAGACGGTTTCCGAATAAGCAGATCACACACGTTTTAAACAACACCTTTTTGTAAGACAGCCGGCACCGATTGCCGCGGCGCAGTATGCGACCGTGGGGCGTGCCGGCGAACCGCCGAGGGCGACAAAGAATGCCTACCTATCAATTCGAAGCGATGGACGCGGCCGGACAAGAGATCCGGGATGAGATCGACGCCGCGAGCGAAGAAGAGGCGCAAACCACCATACGCCAGATGGGGTACTTCGTCACGAAGATCTCCGTCAAGAAACAAGCCGCCGCGGCCGCTGCGAAGAAGAAGGGCAAGCGGGGCTTCGCGATCGGCGGTGCAAAGACCAAGCACATCTGCGCGTTCACCCGCCAGCTGTCGATTTTGCAGGACGCCGGGCTGCCGATTCTGCGTTCGCTGAAGATTCTGGAGAACAACCAGAAGCCGGGCAAGTTGAAGTTCGCCCTGATGGACGTCTGTGATGAAATCGAAGGCGGGGCGACGCTCAGCGAAGCGATGTCCAAGTCGCCCAAGATCTTCAGCCGGCTGTACGTCAACATGATCAAGGCGGGCGAGGCCGGCGGTGCACTGGAGACGATTCTGCAACGTTTGGCCGACTTCCTGGAACGCGCCGAATCGCTGAAACGCAAGGTCAAGGGTGCGTTGATCTATCCGATCGTCGTGGCGATCGTGGCGATTTTGATTCTGACCGGGATCATGATCTTCATCGTGCCGACGTTCGAGGAGATGTTTGAAGAGTTCGAATTGAAACTGCCGGCGCCGACGTTGTTGTTGATCGCGATGAGCAACTACTTGGCCAGCTACTGGTGGCTATTGATCGTGATGCCGATCATGTTCCTGTTGTTCATCAAACTGATGCGCAAGTTCCGTCACGGGCGGACCGGGTTTGACATGTTCATCATCAAGGTCCCGGTGTTCGGGGGCTTGTTGGAAAAGAACATCTTGGCCCGGACGACACGGACGTTGGGGACGTTGGTCAGCAGCGGTGTGCCGATTCTGGAGGCGCTGGCGATCACCCGCGAGACGGCCGGCAACGCGGTGTTCGAAAAACTGTTCAGCAAAGTCAACGAGGCGGTCCGTGAGGGGGAAGTGCTCAGCAAGCCGTTGCGGGAAGAGAGCCGGTTAGGGTTTCACCCGATGGCGGTGTTCTTCTTCGCGCTGTTCGGCGCCTTTCCGGGATTGCTGTTGTTGTCGGTGGCGATCACCAGCCGCGGCACCAAGCTGGATGACGGCGTGATGGTCCAGACGTTGACCTTCATCGCGGCCTATGCGATCGGCGGCGGTGCCGTCGGTGCGGGGCTGTTTTACGCCTTGAAAATCAAAAACCGCGTCGTCAACGACCTGGTCGTCAACATGGTCGACGTCGGCGAAGAGACCGGTGAACTGGACACGATGTTGTACAAGGTCGCCGACCAATATGACGAAGAAGTGCGGACGATGACCGACGGTCTGACGGCGTTGATCGAACCGTTGATGATCGTGTTCCTGGGGGTCACGGTCGGCTTCATCGTGATCAGTTTGTTCATGCCGTTGATCAGTTTGATCACCAGCCTGTCCAGTTAACACCGTACGACGGGGCTCCCGTCCCGTCGCCACAAACACCGTACGACGGGTCTTCCGGCCCGTCGCCACAAACACCGTATGACGGGTCTTCCGGCCCGTCGCCGATTCGACCCGCCGCACGAACCGCGAGCGCGTCACCTTTTCACCTGACAACGACCTCGCGGCCGCAAACGTGCCGCGTCATCCATCGAGCGAAACCCTGCGATGAACAAACCAATGAGAAGTCAACATAGCGACACGCGTCGAAGCGGATTCACGCTGGTCGAGCTGCTGGTGGTGATCACCATCATCGCCGCCATCGCCGGCCTGACGATCCCGGCGATCGGGGTGGTGATGAAGACGGTGCGGACCAAGGCGATGCGTGCGGAAATGTCGAACATCGAAGGCGGGATCGACTCGTACTACACCAAATACGGCGACTACCCGCCGGACTTTTCCACTTGGAACATCGTCAAACGCCACTACCTGAAAATCTTCCCCGACATCGCCCAAAGCGAGTTGGATTTGTTGTACCGCTTGTGTGACGTGCGAATCGACAACGACAACACCAGCAGCCCGCCGCAGATGACTCCCAATCCGCAATCGATTGCATGGGATCCGACGGCGATGGACCGCTCCGAAGTATTGGTCTGGTCGCTGGGCGGTTTCAGCGCCGATCCGCAGTACCCCTTCACCGGCCCGGGCGGTCCACTGGTTGTGATTCCCAACACCGCCAACCCGGCTCCGGACGATCCCCAGTACTATGAGTACAACCCGACGCGGAACGCGCCGGAAGTCAACTTTGCACCGGATCGATTGTCGATCGCAAACTACGATCCTTCGCTGGGTGCCAGGTCGTACACCAATCGCAACATGAGCAACGACGAAGCGATGTATTCGACCGGAAACGCGGACGTGTTTCCCAGCTACGTCCTGCGTGACGGCGGCGCACCGACGGTCTACTTCGACGCCCGTACCTACAACTCGTTTGTCACCACCGGTGCCGGGGATCAATTCAACGGTTACGCCCGATTGGTCGAAGGCGAATGGGATTCGATCCGTCCGGTGTATTCGACGACGGCCAACAATCCGCCGGCCAGCCCGCCGTATGGTTCTCGATTCGCAGCGTCACAGGGTTGGCAGTTCGTCAACCCACAGACCTATCAGGTGTTGTCGCCGGGTTTGGACGGATTGTTTAGTGACCGTGGAGACTTTGACGGAGGCAGACCCGACGACACTGCCCCAGCTTACTTTCTGACCGATGGCAGAATGATTGTTCTTGAACCGTCTGCCCAACAGCCAACAGGACCGCTTCCGCCTTCAGGAACGGGTCTTGAGGACATTCGGGTTCAGAAATTTGACGTAACAGGGTTACCGATTCCTTCACTGAGAGCTTCGCAAAATCCATTCCGTGACAACTTGGCCAACTTCCTGGACCAAGGCACGTTCTACGACGCGTTGGAGTAATTCCCCACACGCCCTAACGCTGCCCCGTATGAGTTTCCTTAAAGTCGACTCTCGCCATCGTCCTCTCCTGAAAAAGTTTATGCACCACCCGACGACTTACGACCGAGCCAACGCGTCATCACGACGGCGGCCGACACGGGCGTTCACGCTCGTCGAATTGCTGGTCGTAATGACGGTCATGGTTTCGCTCGGAGGCATGCTGACCTATGCCCTCGCCTCGGCCCAAACCGATGCGCGAATCAAACGCACCCAAGCCGACGTGCTGACGATCGGCCAGTTGTTGCAGACGCGGATGAGCGACGTCTCGCTGTCAAAAATGAATTTGGCTTACGGGCGGACGATCCCGCAATTGGTTCGTGCCGGTGTTTTGGGGACAACCGCACTCGATGGAACCGCACTGACGAATCCTGGTAGTCCGCAACCGACGGTGTCGGAGTACCAGAAGATCATGGCCGACGAACAAGCGCGTTTGATCCTGCTGGCCCGCCGGGACATGTTGCGGATGGTGATGCCGGAGTGTCAGCGGGATTTGTTGTACCCGCCGGCGACCTTGCAATACCGAACGCGGGCCGTCGCGGCGACCTCGGCGGCAGCGCGAACGACCAATTGGTACCCCAATGCGGCTCAACTGAAACCGCCGGCGCAGTGGAACCAAATGCGAACGCTGTTGGGGTTGTTCTCGGCCGAGACCATCGACTTTCACTGGGCCGGCAGTCCGGCGACCGATCCAGAGGTGGATGCGATCGCGCTGGCGGCGAACAATAACGATTTTGAAAATCTGTTACGGCACAATGTGAATGTGCCCTACACCGGTCCGGCGTCTGCTTCACCGATCGCGTGGACCCGTCAGCATGAATCGTCGGAGTGTTTGTATTTGATTCTTGCGACGACGGAGTTGTTCGGGAAGAAGGCGATCGACCAGATCCCGACGTCACGCATCAGGGACACCGACGGTGACGGCGTGCCGGAGATCCTGGACGCCTGGGATCAACCCTATGCGTTCGTCCGCAATCCCGTCGGGTTTCGTTCGCCGGCGATCGCGAATTACGATCCGACCGGCGCGACCGAGATCGAGCAATACCGGTCCGAGCCCGATGCGTTGGACTTGTTGTTGGTGGATTTTCGATTCGACACTCGAACCCACCCCAACCCGTCGCCCTACACGACCGAGTCTCCGTTTCACCCGATCTACTTGCCGCCCGCTGTGATCAGTTCGGGGCGTGACAAGACCTTTGGTTTACAGCGTTCGTATGCCGACGAAGACAACGACGGGACGGTGGAGTTTGGCGTCAATTCATACTACAGCTCATCGGTCGTCGGCTTGACGCCCGGCAGCATCGGTCCGCTGTACCCCGGTACGACGGGGTTCCGGTTTCCCGATCCCTATTTCAACGTGTCCTCCGTGCCCTTCGCCAACGCGGGCCCGTACTACATGTCCGCGGCCGGCACGGTGTTGGCCAAAGAAGGCGGTGGTTACGGAGCGGTCATCCAGCCCGATCCGGATGGCGATTTCCGTGACGCTGCCGCCGACAATATCTCTTCTCTGGACGCAGGCTTCTAAATGAATTCGATGATTCGACATCGCAAGACGCATTGCCAGAACGCGTTCACGCTGATCGAGTTGCTCGTCGCATTGACGATCGCTTCGGCGTTGACCGCGATCGCATTGCCGACGCTGAAAGACAGCATGCGGCAAAATACGTTGTCGCGGAGTGCATCGCTGGTCAAAGGCGCGTTCATCAACGCCCGTGCCCAAGCCATCCGTACGGGACGTCCGTTCGGATTGGTGATCGAACGGCGGCAACGTCGCATCGGTGAGGGTGTCGCGAGCGGACTGAACTTCTTTGGGGCCAACTATGCCACGCGGATCTACTACGTCCAATCGCCGATCGAATATCGCGGGGACTCCCAAAACGCCCAAGCGTATCCCTACTTGAGTACCGCTTGGGCTCCCAATCCGGCCCCGCCGGCCAACCAAACCCTTCCCAACTCGGTCATCGCAAAGTTCTTTATTCCGCTGGAATCGGCCGGAGTGCTGTACGCCGCGGTGAACGGTTCGGCCCCCGCCCGTCGATTGATCGGTGACGGCACACGGTTTTCGATCGGCGGGTCGGACTACAATTTCGAACTCGATCTGACGCGGTCGCGGACGATTACCGCCGCCCAGGCATCGACTTTGGGGATCACGCCCGCCGTACCCGGTTCGTTGATCATCTTTAACTACCGATCGATCGCACCGGAGCGCAGCTCGAATCCGGGGGTCTACACCAACGCGATCGCAACGTCACAATTTCCGGCCCGTTTGGAATTGGGCCAGGGCTACAGTTTTAAGTTCCAGACCAACCCGATCAAAGCGCCGCTGGCACCCGTGACGATGATCGGCAAGACGGTGGTCGACCTGTCGATCTCCGGAACCGGTTCGGAACCCCTGTTGTTCAACGCACAGAACATTCTGGACACCGATCCGGCCAACGTGATCCCGGCGTTGGATCCCGATTCGTTGTTGCAAGACGTGGTGGTGATGTTCGCCCCGGATGGTCGGTTGGACGGTGTATTTTCCAGCCGCCGCGATCCGTCCATCTCCGCGCCCCAGACGATCCCCGGCTTTTACGTCGAACGACTCGATCCGTCCACGACGGTCGCCTTCAACGTCGGATTTGTCGACGGGATTCTGGACAACATCGATGACGGGGCTCGCTATCCGTACGCGGTGCCGGGAACGGATCCACAGATCAATACCGATGATCCGCCACTGGAAAGTTTGCCGCCGTGGCCCAATGCGTTGACCCCAAAGAAGGTCCCCAACTTTGCCAATTCGGATTGTGCGTGGATCAGCATCCATCCGCTCAGCGGTGCGATCTCATTGGACACCGTTGCCGGTCAACCGCCGCAGGCGAAGTTCTATTCGTACTATGGATTCTCCACGGCCAACGGGAGCCAGTCGGCGCGGAACGTGATTCGAGAACGCCTGCACCAATCTCGCCGACTCACCACAGCCGGTACCACTCAATGATTATGTCGAAAACGACTCCAGTCCCCACCGAACCAACGACGTCACTGCCCCGATTGTCACTGTGCCGATCGTCACTGCGCCGATCATCTCGTCGCCGCGGTCTGTCGATCATGGAAGTGCTGTTCGCGATCGGCGTGTTGACGATCGGATTGATGGGCGTCGCGTTCATCCTGCCGGTCGCGACGAACAATGCCGCGATGGCGCTTCAGGACGATCGCGCCGTCGAGGAAGTCAACAACCGGATCGCAACCGATCTGGCCAAGTTGAAGCAGAACATTTCGTTCTTGACGCAGGCGGTGAACGCGCACACGACGCGGAACTTTTTCTACACGACTTCGCCTCCGCACCCGGCTGTCGTGCTGCAGGATAAAGGCTTTTACGCCAACGGCGCGATGTTGCCAGGAACGCTCGATCGGTTCACCAGTGTGTCGTTGGATCAATTGCCACGAGCCTTTTGTATCGACCCCTGGTTCCTTTCGTCGGCGAATACCTTGCGATTCAACGGGGCGACGACCGATGCCAATGGATATGATCGCACGTTGTTCCCTTGTTATGACCCGCAGTACGTTCCGGCGATTTCCCCCACCAATGCGATCGCCGAATCGCACGCAGAGACTTGGACCTGGCCGGCGTACACGAATCGATCTCAACCGGGAGCTGGTGCCAACATTCCGGCCCGTACGGTTCGCTGGAACACGCCACGATTTGTCAGACTGTCGCTGCCGGCGATCGCGCAGAACGACACGCCGGCACTGGCCGCGTCGCGTTTCTTCTCGACCTCGGGTGATGATCTGTCGATCGTCACCGCGTCGGACTCAACACTCGGTGCCGGGTTGTTTGTCCAACGCAGCACCAATGACATGCGATCGTTGACCAAGTCGACGGTCACCGGGCGTTACTCGTCGATGGTGATGATGAGCCAATCGGCCCGGGGAAGCAATTCGTACGATGCGGCGGTGGTCACGATGAAAGACCGTCGCTTGGTGACCGTGCCCGGTGGCGAGATCCTGCCGAGCGGCGACGACCTGAAACATCAACTTGTGCCCCATGCTTGGGCGGCGCCCGGATCGCCAAATCCGCCGGACAACCAGCTGACGTATCCCGGTGAAGTGATGGGCTACGTCACTTACGCAGCCAATGTGATTCGCGGGGGCGGGGGTGGCGAATTCATCTTTCGAACTTCCGGCGCGACCTACCCGGACGTGAAGGAAGGCGGTTGGATTTGCTTGATGCGGCAAGAGTATCGCCGCGATCCGTATTCCATTCCTCATTCAAGTGCCCCGGCGGTAGTCCCGCCGACAATTAGTTCACGTTTGGACAAATTGACGCCGACGGCACGGTCCGCGGTCTTCGACAACGAGCCCACGGGACCGTTGCACTTTGCCTGGTTCCAAATCACCTCCGTGACCGCAGAACCGACACTGGACAATTCGGTTCCCACGCGTCCGGTCTACGACACTCAAGTGACGGTTCGTGGACCCGATTGGGTCTTTCATCCCAGCCAGATTCAACCGGCGATCAACGGGAACGGCCATTTCGGTCCGCCGTATCGCACGGGAGAAGTTGTGCCGCCGGGAGCGACAACCGAATACAGCTACACGGCGGCCACCGGACATCCGGACCTGGGAACCATCGTGGTCGTGATGCCCGACGTGATCAGCGTCAAACAATTTCCGTTCCAGTTTTAGTGTTAAAGAAGACCGTCGGCAAAGACGCCGACGGTGCGAATTGATCGCGCTGCCATCTTATGACAAGGCGAAGCGCTCCCCCTGTTTCTCATCGAGCCAAGCGATTTGGCCTTTTCTGTGAAACACCGAATCGCAAGACCAAACATGATGCCAAAAGTTTCCAAACAAGATCGCCACGGTGTTGTTCTCTTGATCGTGCTGGGGATGCTGTCCCTGTTCACGGTCCTTGTGATCAGCTTTGTCGTGTTCAGCTCCCAGATGGCACGCACCGCGTATTCCAACAAGGAACGCCAACGGACCGCGATTCCGGTCGACGAACCGATCGAGTCGGCGCTGTTGCAATTGGTCGTCGGCACCAACAATCCGCGATCAGCGGCGTTTGGGCATAGTTTGCTGGAGGACATGTACGGGACCGACGGCGTGCAGATGCGAGTCGGTCACCTGCGGGGGAACGTCAACCGCAATAACTTGCCGATCCCGCTGTACGGGTTGCCCGCGCTACGAGACAAAGTCGGCGGCACGTTGCTGCTGCCCATGCCGCGCGACGGCAGCGGGAACATCAACGGGACGCCGGAGACGACGCTGTTCAAATTCCCGACCAATCTGGTTTCCTGGTACGACGAAGGTGAACTGAGCAACCCCGCGATCGATCGTTCCCCGGGCTACGCCAGCATGAGTCCGGTCAACACCTATCGTTATCACATCGAACAACGTCCCGACTTGGACGATGTGTTTGCCGGTCGGTTGGTGACGTTTGACGAAGGGCCGCTAGCCGGGGTGACGTTCCGCGTGATCCGATCGTTCGGTCGCCAAAACGGCGAACCGGAAACGGCGCGTTTGAACAATCCGCCCGCGCCGCCGCTGCCGGCCGGAAGAACGCTGGACGATGTGGTCCGCCCCGATCCGACGGACAACACCAACGCGCCCTACAACAACGCGAACAACTACGTCGCCGAAGAGTATTTGCTGGCCGGTTGCTTTGTGATCGACCTGTCGGAGATGCCGAGCGAGGAAATTGAGTTTCAAGGCACCCAGCAGCCGCTGTACGACATCGCCGATCGTTTCCCGAACGCCTTGCTTTACAGCCCCGGTCCCGATGGCCAGCCCGGACGGGCGGGGTTCGACGACAACGGCGACAACGTGATCGACGATGCCGGCGAGTTTGGTGCTCCATTCAGTGATGACGTCGGTTACGGGTTCACGATGAACGGTGTTCCGTTCAATGGCCGCGGCATGAACCCCAGCGGATTGACGGGGATCGGACGCGACGGCGTGGTCGTGGACCCGTTTGCGGACATGGAATTGCAGCAGAACGCGGCGTTGATGGGCGGAGCAATTCGTCCCGGCAATTCTTCCGGAACGGGCAGGTTCCCGGAACCGGACGAGCAGTGGGATGCCGCGGGGCTGGAGAACTGGTTCTTGGCCTTTCAGCCGAGCGACCATCGTCGCGTCGACACGACTTCACCGACCTTCGTGCCCGTCTATCCGGGGACCTTCAATGAAACCGAATTGCATCGGCAGCTCGGTCAGAATGTGATCCCCTCGTTCCATCGTCCCTCGGTCATCAACTACTTGATGAACGCTCCGATCTGGATCGAGCGAGATGCTGGCGTAAACAGAGCGAATCCTGCTTTGCAACGCAACTTTGCAACGATCGTTGCGAGCCCTTCAATAGGTAACCCTCCCAATTTTAATGATGAACTGCGTCTCGCGGCTTTAATCAGGCGAATCCGACGAGCTACAAGTCGTCCGCTGAACATTTCACATCGCGTCCAAACGGGTAGCGTTCAAGACCAATTGGGCGACCTGGATGGAGATGGGGTTCCCTACGATGGCGCCCCCGGTTTTTCCGGGTCTAATCCTGTCCCCGTGCTGAGCCAGACACTCGATTTAAGCGTCGACCTATCAGTTCCCGCCAATTTCAACCAGACGGCTCAAGATTTACGAGCGCTTGCGACCTGGTTGGTCAATGGGCCGTGGGATGTAGACAACGATGGCGACGGTTTGCCCGATAGTGTTTGGACCGACATGGGGCTGCCGGACATCCAGGCGCCCGATGGGACATTGATCCGTCCGCTGGTCGCACCCTTGATCGAAGACATGGACGGCAGACTGAATGTGAACTTCGCCGGCAACTTGTCGCAACTCGTCCAGAACCGATTTTTCGATGGCGTGACGCGTCCCGGTGGCGATCGTCGCTATTACAACGAAGGCGAATACTTGACCGTCCAACGGGCGCTCGGATCGTTCGGATTCGGTGGAGGAGTCGGTCCGGCTGAGATCGATTTTTCACATCTATTTAGCTCGGACTCGGTTCCCGGCGGTTTCATCGGTCCGCTGCCGACCAGCCAGGTCGGAACGCGATTGTCGTTCCGCAACAACGCAACGAACATCGGTCTGTTGCGTTCGCGTTACGGAAACCTGTTGAACGTTCGCAACGGCGGTCAGGTCTACGATTACCTGGCACCCTATCCCGGGCTGAACGAACACAAGTTGCCGGCGGCCGGTGACGCGTTGGATCCGCTGCGACTGTCCAGCGCTTTGGCCAAGATTCCGTTCCCGACGCCGACACCGCCGGTCCCGCCGCTGCCGCCACAGCCGCTGGTCCACACGCCCAACAGCATTTGGGGACGCCCGATGGACATGATGGGCGTGTCCACGACCCGCAAGGACAGTCGCGGTAACCAGGAATTCACGATGGGCGTTGTTCCTGCCGGCGTGATTCCGTTTTCCGAGCAGGACATCGATGACAAGGCGAATCACATTTACGAGTTGGGCGTCACGTCACCGCTGGGTGATGACACTCCGTTCACGCCGACCGAGTACATCGACCTGCTTCAAAATGGTCGCATCGGCGGGCGATTGACGGAATTGCTCGGCGATGCCGTCCGCCGCAATGAGGCGCTCCGCAATCTGATCACGGTTGAAAGCCGAAGCGTCGATTCGCCTGAAGTTCCCGGCATGCCCAGCCTGGTACGAATGCTCGCCGAAAAACTGAGGATCGCATCGGTACCGTATATCGAGCAGCAGGCCCACTTGGATCGGATGCTGGCCGTGGAACTTCGCAAGGGTTCCAAGCTGAACGTCAACCGGGCGCTCGGCAATGGCGAGAACAACAACACGACGCAGTTGTACAACACCGGGCCCGCGAACGACGACGTGTTTGATGAATCGCGGGAAAGTGTTAACCGAGTGGTTTCGGGCGGTGGACCACAGCCGAATAACGTGCGGAGCACCGAACGTGCTTTCCCGGCGATCGCAGGTTCCTACCCGCAACAAGCGACTGCCAATGCGAAGTATGCGACGACGCACTACACCCCCGCCGCGTTGACCACGGCACCGGGGGCGCCGATCGTCCCTGATTTCGACGGCTATGACATGAACAACGACGGGATCCTGGACTCCGTCAACGACGTCGGGACGGTATTCAGTTTGGACGTCGACAACAACAATGGGACGCCGCCGGTTCAGACCATGTTGAAGGCGCCGACCGGGGAAGAGTTGCTCGCACGTCACTTGTACGTGTTGATGTTTATGTTGATCTATGATCCGACATCGACGGCACCGGTCGAGTATGTGCCCAATTTCCCGTATCCCAGTCCCGGCAATTTCACCGACGTCGACTCGCGAAACCGCTACGTCGCCCGCCGGATCGCACAATGGGCGGTTAACGTCGTTGATTTCCGCGACACCAACGTCGCGAGGACGCGTCTGCGATATGACCCCAATCCTTTTGACGGGTTCAATCCCGAGATTGCTGCGCTGCATACGGTGTGGGGCATGGAACGTCCGGAGGTCGAATTGACCGAAGCGATCGCGGTCCACGACAAGCGGCTTAAACGCAACCTGATGGAAACCGGCACCCAACCCGGAGAAATCGCGAGCGATGAGGACGCCGATGCCGACGGCGACGGCGATCCGACCACGGGGACGTTACCGGACCAGGACATGGATCAGTTCCGGATTCCCCAAGCGAGCGCCTTTGTCGAAATCCACTCACTGCGATCACCGAACAACGGCTCGGCAACGGTCGGTCAGGAGTCGTTTCCGCGAGAGTTGTACGACGCTGCAGGCAATCTTCGTTTGGACCGCGTCGTCGGCTCGGGGAACCTGCTTTCGCCGGTTTGGCGATTGGCCGTCGGCGTGCCCACCGGGAACGACCTCAACAAGAGTACGCGTTGGCTGTTTGATGCCAACCGATTGGGCCGTGACTTGGTGTCCAACGATATGCGACCCGAGGAATTGGATTACCTGACCCAGAATGCGGTCGACTGGACCGATCCGGCCCAAGTCGATCCGCGTGTGGATCAATGGGACGCCGGCGAGCGCCATAGCGCGGACATCAAACACGTTCCCTTCCCACCCACGCGAGATCCGCGTGAACGCGTCTATCTGGCCGATCCGGATTTTGAACCGAGAAACGGCAGCCCGCATGAATTGTTCCTGGAGCGGTTTGTCTGGTTCGCCAACCTACAACCCGATCCGTCGCTGGCGATCGTCGAACCGGTGACATCCACACCGCAGTTGCCGGACTACATCAATCCGCGGCTGAGTGGAATGAATCCGTCGAATGTTTATTTCAATCGACAACAGGTGCGAATCGGGATGAACCTGGAACCCGCGCCGGCGATTCTGGCCCCGGGCGAATACGGGGTTGTGGGTCCACGGGCTTCGACGATTCTCGGCCAGACCACGCTGTCAACCGCTCCGTCGTACGAATACCATCCGGTGGAACAACGAATTGAGTTCGCACTTCAGGGCGGCGGTCCCGATTTCCGGCTGAACTACTTTGACCTGCGGGCACGAGCGGTGGGTGATCCTGAGATGACGCCGCGTTATTTCGAGGACAACAACGCCGCGTATCACATTCCGAGAATTCGGCCGTTTGTCTGTGAATCGTTGCGTCCGCATGAAGTCAATCCGGCGGCGGTGGATCCGATCAGCGCGGGATGGTCCGGGTATTACAACAACGGCGCGTACGCCGCAGAAGAATTGGTCGACATGGGCTTCAACATCAGCGCTCCGCTGTCGGGCGCGAACTATTACCCCAACCCCACCCATCGTATCTCGGTCAACCCGGCTCCGAACGGTTACCCGTTAATCGACGGGTATCGTGACTACGACAACGGCAACGGACTGCATCCCGACGTGCCGTTTGATCATGTCGCCGGCACGCCGATGGAAGACAATACGTACATGGCGAACGATGCGATGGGAAACCCGATTCCAGTGCATTGGAATTCGGTCGGAACGCACCAGGAAGTGCGAACGATTCTGTTGCAACGGCTGGCGGATCCGACCCAGCCCTATCACGCGATCGACAATCCCTACCTGACCGAAGACTTCATTCCGATCGATTTGACCACCATCAATGGGGAGCAAGATCCTCGCGAACAGGTCGACCGCAACGGCGATGGAGACTTTACCAACGACAACTACTGGGCAGATTCCGGGCGATCGCAGTATGACGGCACGCGTTTCACGCCGCCGGTCAAAATGGACTCGCGGCGCAAGATCCCTGCGGTTCAGAAAGATCGGCCGTTTACCACGCTGACCCCCAACGGAAACGCGGGCACCGGTTTTGCGACCACGCACGACCGCGTCACCGTTGTGCATCGCTCTCCGTTCAGCGCCACGTTTAGCATTTTGCGGCCCAGCACGACCAATGCTGCGACCAATGCTTATTGGCAGTACCAGATCGGATCCAATTGGGTGACGCAGGATGAATTGAGCATCGACGGCACGGGGGCCGGCAATGACGATGGATTGGAGACTCGCTTTAGTCCGAACCTGACCTTCGACGACCCGCTGACCCCGTTCACCCAAACCCTGGGTTTTGTGAATCGCGAGTATGGTTTTCCGATTCGATCGGACCAACCGCGGGCGAATGTCTCGGCGGCCAACCCTGTCGGCAATATCGGTATGCCGCAAGACGTCGTGATGTTGTCGCTGGCGTGGCTGAACCGGGAATTCCAGTCACCGCTGGAATTGACCAGCGTTCCGGCCGCATCAAGGACCTCGCTGTTGGCGACATTCTCGCCGGGCACCCTGGTCGATTTCGACGGAGGGACGCAGGAGTCTCGCGAGCGGCCGAACAATTTCGGGCACTTGCTCGGATTTGAAAGCGGCTATGCTCGATTTCGGGTCGAAGACGTCCAGCAAAACAATGGGGGGGCGATGCAAGATCGATTGCCCCTGGGGAACACGGAGGACACGATTCATCCGAACTTCGGATTGGATGTTTTGAACCCGACGGCACCGCGAAACACCGCTCAGTTCACCGGCGACCGGGCCGGGTTCGAGCAGATTTTTGACTACATCGACATCGGGCCGGTGTGGTTTGACAGCCAACGTTGGTTTGATCCGATCAAGGTGGTGCACCGCACCGACGCGTTGCTGTCCGGCCAGACCGTCAATTACCAGCAACGGGCACAGTTGTTCAATCGTGTCGTCACCACATTGCAGCCGCCGTTCAATTACGTCGGAAAGCACCGAACGCCGGGCAAGGTCAATTTGAATACGACGCCGGACTACCTTCGTAAGGGGCCGGGATTCCAGGGAACTGATTCGACGGCTCCCCCTGCGGTCCAGGCTGCGGAGACCCGCGACCGATTCTTGGATGCGTTGGAACAACCCGAGACACCGGCGTCCAATGCGCCGGTGGTCAACCTGATTCGGGCGAACCCGACCAACTTGACCGCCGACAACGACGGCTTCACGCCCGAGTTCCGAAACTCCCGATTGTTCGGCAACGGTTCGGTTTATCGGTCACTGGCGTATGGGTTTTCGACACCGTACGAACTCGATTCGTATTTCGATACGTCCGCGGTGCCGCAATTCCAAGTCATGTACGGCGCCCCGTCGGTGATGGGCGAGAACAACGCCTACGAACGGACCGTCGACACCCCCTTCGGGCGTTCATTCAAAGCGTTCATCGAAAGCCGCCGCGGTTACCCGCACTCGTTGCGTGGACCGTCGAATCTGCTGAACCCGGAACTGGATTGGCGTTACCCGACTCGGTTTGCCGGCGTGTTCAGCACGGCGCGCTCCAGTTCACTGGCAAGCGTTCAACGATTCATGCGAGCCGATGAACGATGGACCGGCAACGTCGACATCGGGTCGATCCGTCGAACACACGACATGGGATTGCTGCGACCGCACCCCGACTTTGATGAACGCTTGATTCCGTTGGCGGATCGCGACAGGCACAACAATACGACGACGACGGTGACACCTGGGCCGCCTGCAATCACCGTTTCCATCGGGGCCGGTGCGACGCCGGGAGATCCCATTTTTGCACTGCGTGTGGAACAGGATCCGACCGGCGACGGAACCTACAACGATGGTGGTCAGCCGACCAACGACACGACGTTGCCGGCGACACAGGTACCGGCGGATCCGGCGGCCGGTCCGGCGATCAATGGCCTGAAAATCTCGATGCTCAACTCGGGCTTGTTCGAACGTCCGCAAGCGGAACTTCATTCGAATTTCCGTCACCTGAACCGCGACAGCAAATTTCGATTCGAAAACGCTGCCCGGTTGGCCAACCTGACCACCAATCACAGCAACGTGTTCCTGATCCGCATGACGACCAGCTACTTCGTCGTCGACCCGATCACCGGTGCGGTGGGGCAAGAGTACGTCGATGCGACCGGTGAACCGGTCCGATCCAAGGCAACCTTTATGGTCGACCGTTCGATCCCCGTCGGATTCCTCCGCGGCAAGACACTCAATGCACGCAACACCGTGATCTACTCGGAAGTTCAGGAGTGACGGCGTGACCAGAATCGAATCAAAAAGTATGACTCGACGAACCGATGCAATGAAAGGCAACGAAAATTCCTTCCCGGCACGACACCAGCCGTCCGGATTCACCATCCTGGAAGTGCTGATCGCGCTGACCGCCGCGTTGCTTTTGATGCTCGGTTTGACCCGTGCCTACAAGCTGATGGGCAGTCGGATCACCGAACGTCAGTCGCAACTCGAACTGAGCAGCAAATTGCGCGACGTCGCGCTGCGGATGAGAGACGAGTTGTCGCGTGCGACGTGCCAGATGAAACCGCCGGCCAGCGCCGCCGGATCGGAAGGCTATCTGGTGTATCACGAAGGGCCGTTCACATCGTCGACGACGGTGTTGGGTAGCACGCAAACGCCGACGCCGCGCAACACCGGTTTCTTTCCAGACACTCGCTACGGCGATATCGACGATTACTTGGCGTTTACCGCACGTGCGGAAAAGGACAGCCCGTTCGTCGGGTTCATCCCCCAGGGAATCCTTTGGGCGCAGCGTTTCGCGAGCGGGCAGTTGACTCCCGATGAAATTTCACGGATCAACCACGTCGACGCGACTCGGCTGGTGCCGTTCTATTCCGAGTACGCAGAGATCGCCTATTGGGCATCGCCACGCTACACACGCAGCGGTGATGGCACGTTGCGTTATGACCAGCCCAATCTGTTGAGCAACGCAACGACACCGAGCACGACGGCGCCGCGATTTCGCGATGCAAACGGAGACCTGTTGCCGGATCGGTTGGATTTGCATCGACGCGTGTTGTTGATTCGACCGGACTTGAACATGACGATCGAAGAGATGTTCGTCAGCAACGCCACGATGGCCGCCCGCGCCGGTTACAGCGGTTTGAGCATCATCGCGTTCAACCCGGCGACTCCGTTTGTTCCCGACACGATTCCGACGATCCCGTTTCTGACGCGCGATGCCGCGGGCGAGATTTACATTCGCCCGTTGTCGTTCGGCTCTGGGGCGCAGGGTAATCTGGACTTCTATCGCCCCAATACCGCGGGAGTCAATCCACAACTCGCTCCTGATCCAACGGTCCCTCGGATGAACGCGCCCGGAATTTGGTGGGATCCTTCGGATGCAAACCGGTTCAATCATCCGTCGCCGTCTTGGTTGACGGGATTGGCAAGGATGCAGCAGGTCATGGATCTGTCCATCAGCCGGGAAACGGTGACATGGCCGTCGCTGTCGGCCGCATTCCCCACGCGGACGGACCTGTTTGCGTCGCCGCCGTCGCCGACCGCCGCGCCCGAGCAGGTTGCCTATCGCGGCATGCCGTCCAACGTCGTTCGTGCCAACGACCTCGGTCAGTTGACCCGTCCAGAAAACCGTTTCGGATTTGTGCGGATCCCCGAACCGATCTTGAGTGGGACATCTGGATCGACCGGGCTAGAGTCCTCCTCGATGCCGCAGTTGGCGCTCTGTCCGCCGCACGACTACTTGCACAGCCGATTTACTTCGACGCCGACTCCGCCGACAGGGGCGACGGTCAGTGAACACGTGCAAGGACCACCGTGGCCGACAACGTTTCCGGCCCAAGCGGATGACCCACGGTTGGATATCACTCCGACATCGGACATCGACTTTTTGAATCCTTACGGGCGATTCACGATGACCACGTTCCTACGCCCGGAATTTGCCTTGGTCGATCGGATGTCCGACGCCGGTGCCGGATTGCAGGAAGCCGGAGAGAGGCCGGAAATCATCAACCGCGGCGGATCGGATATCGTTGCGACCGATGTGGTCAGTTTTGACGTTCGAATCTTTGACCCCTCCGCACCGCACTTTGTCTGGGAAGGTCGCGATCGCGTTCCTGGAAATCTGGGCGACGATGACGGCGATGGTTTTTCGCCGGACGACACGCGGGCAGCCGGCGCGCCTGTGATCGAGATTGATGAATTGGGGATTGCCGGCAGCGATGATGAAGTGGTGCCGATTGATAGCCACCGGCTGGATGAAGTTCTGGTTGGTAACGGGACGCGCTCGGTTCAGGGTGAATTCGATTATGGATCCTCCGGCGGGCGGAGCAATATTTCACGCTTCGGCATCGTCAACCGTGGTGACTTCGTCGACCTGAACTATGTGCGGCTTGCCGGCGGTCCCATGCGAGGCCTCTTTCACCGCGATATCGTCAACGGCAACCCTTTAATGCTGGAAAACATCGATGCGTTCGAAAGTCCTTTCAGCGGGATTCAGCTGCCGACGGTCACGGTCGGCGCGCAGACCTTTGTCCCCTTTTCCGATGCCTACCAGGACAGTGGACGTTTCTTGCTCCGACGCGGCGGTTCGCAGTCCGTTTCATCATTTTATCA
The DNA here is from genome assembly GCF_008035925.1 of Stieleria maiorica. Classification (NCBI taxonomy): domain Bacteria; kingdom Pseudomonadati; phylum Planctomycetota; class Planctomycetia; order Pirellulales; family Pirellulaceae; genus Stieleria; species Stieleria maiorica. Next base: position 4,953,964 of record NZ_CP036264.1, on the reverse strand, counting down.
ACCGATCTACGACACTTGGACAGATAGCTATGCCACGGACGCCTTTGACCAAGAGGGGATCAACGGTGGATCGTACACGCGTGAGCCGCTCTCCGGTACAGGGACGGTCAGCGGCAGCTATGCGGAACGTCGCGTTCCGCAGGCAAATGCGGCTGCGGGACCGCAATCGGCCAACATGCAGATCCAAGGTGTGTTGGGGTTGAGCTACCGACGCTGGACCAGTGCGCACAGTTCGGTCAACAACGGCGGGGAATTCGCAGCTCAATCCGCCGGGATTATTCAAAATGCACCGACCAGCACCACGCCGTTCAAGATCGAAGCGCCGATTCCGCAGCCGCTTCAGGCGTTGAAGATTACGATTCGTGTCGATGACTTCAGTGCCGAGACGATTCGGCAACAGACGGTGATTCAGGAGTTTTGAGCCGTGGGGACGTGGATTCGTCTGGTGGTCTTGCTGGTCATCGTCGGCGGTGTGGCCGCGCGGACTAGGATGCTCGTGCGGTTTCGACAACTCGCTCCGCCCACCGCGGCGGTCGAGCGGGAAGATCTGGTCTCGGCGATCTCGAATTCCCCAGACGATGCCTCCGACGATGCTGCCCAGCCGTACTGCTTTTCTGCGACCGCCGCCGTCTTGCTGACCGCCGGTCGCGACGGATTGCCCGGCAAGGCCGACGTCGATGACAACCTGGACGGCATTGTTGACGACCGCCGCGAAACCGGCGCCGTCGGAAGCGACGACGAATGCCTGGGACCGGCCGATCCCGGCTACCAGGCCGCGCTCGATCAGCCGGGGGTGATCACGATCTCGAAAGGCGCGTTTGTGGCATGTGACTCAGGGCAGAATGCCGACCGGTATTTGACGCCGCGGTGGGGGTGGTTTGTGGCTGGGGATAAACAAGCAGAATGATACGGGGCAGAATGATGGGGAGTGGGGAAACAAGACAAGAAAATGGTGCGCGGTAAGAAAAGATGTCAGCAAGAGAAGATGACAGAAAAATAGGGGGGCAGAAAAATGCTGTTAAGTCACGCGGATCGTCTGTTGCCCACATTCCTTGTTGCCAGATGTGACGGTAGCGATCGAATGTGATTGATCAGGACCGCCATGAAAACCGCTCGGATCTTCCCCCCTCTCATTTTTCTGCCCCTTATATTTCTTTCACCTCTCTCCCCACGACATTTTCTTGTCACCCATTTTCTCGTCTCTTTGGTGCACAGGGAATCGGCTAAAGCCTAGACACCAGCGCGCTCTATTTTTCTGCCATTTCCCCTCTCGCAACCTTCCCGTTGAAATCCTTTAGAACCAGTCCGCTGGTGATGCGGCTGGATTCGTAAATCACCGGCAGTCCGCTGCCCGGATGGGTGCCTCCGCCGACCAAATACACGCCGCCCAATTCTTCGAATCGGTTCCGCGGCCGCTTGTGCAACATCTGACCCAGGTTGTGCGCCAGGTTGAACGTCGCGCCTTTGTAGATCGCGTAGTCTTCATTCCAGCCCTGCGGCGTGATCATGTGCTCGGTCCGGATCCGATCGCGAAGATCGCCCAACCCAATTTGACCCATCCTGTCCAAGGTCAACTCGCGAAACGCCGGGGCTTCTTTTTCCCAGTCGATCGAACCGGTTTGATGGGTCACCGGCACCAACACGTACAGCGTGCTGTGGCCTTCGGGCGCCAGCGACGGATCGGTGACGCAGGCGTTTTGAACGTAGAACGACGGGTCGCTGCTAAGCGTGTGTGTCTGTTCGATCTCGCGAAGGTTCTGTTCGTAGTCTTCGCTGATGTGAATGCTGTGGTGCGGCAGGTCTTTGTAGATGCCTTCGATCCCCAGGTACAACATGAACGTGCTGCAGGAGAACTTTTTCTTGGCGATCGCATCGTCGCTCCACCGTTTCCGCTTGGTGTTGGGGACCGTCCGAGTGATCCAGTCGGCGAAGTCGGCGTTGACCACGAATGCATCGGCCGCATAGTCGCCGTGATCGGTCGTCAGCGATTTGACGTGCCGTCCTTCCATTTCGGCGCTGCGGACCGGTTCATCGTATCGAAACGTCACACCCAACTCTTCCGCGATTTCGGCCATCCGTTCACTGACGCGACTGCAACCGCCGATCGGGTGCCAGACGCCGTGTTCGTATTCCAGAAACGACAGGATGCTGAACAGACTGGGGCAGTTGAACGGCGACATCCCCAAGTACTTCGACTGGAACGCAAACGCGATGACCAGCCGGGGATCGGTGAAGTAGCGTTGCAGTTCTTGCCCGAGCGATCGAAACGGGTGCAGATGTTTGGCCGCAGCAATCATTGACGGCCGCATCAGGTCGGTGAACGAAGAAAACGGCGACTCGAGGATCGGCCGGAACTTTTCCAATTTGACGCGATTGTCGTCCATGTAGCGGGCCAGCGCCCCGACGTCGGCCGGCGACAATGTTGCAATCTGGCGATCCATTTCCTCCAAGTCCGGCGTGCAGTCCAGCTGCCCGCCACCGCCAAAGGTCAAACGGTACTGGGGATCGAGCCGCTCCATCGGCACTTCTTTCATCAGGTCGTAGCCGACGCTGGCGAAGATTTCTTTCAGGACCCGGGGGTACAAAAAGAACGTCGGTCCGCAATCGAAGCGATACCCGTCCCGCTCGATTGCCGACGTCCGACCGCCGGGGCGATCGCGGCGTTCCAGCACCGTCACCTCACAACCGGCATGGGCCAGCTGCATCGCCGCGGCCAGACCGCCCGGCCCGGCACCAACCACCACCACCTTTGGATTCGACACGGAGGGTTGTTTCCTTCGTTGATGTTATTATTGGAATGATCGCGGTCGCTGGTGTGTCGGTGTTCGCCACCCGTTGAGGCGCAATCGCTCTTCGGATGTACGATGGCCCTTCCAGGCCGTCGTCCGTGGGACTCTGTGCGACGACCTAGAAAGGACGTCGTACAACCCTACGCGTTGCAGTTCGCCTTTGCCCGCGACAGATCGCCCAAAGGCTAGACACCAACGTTGTTAATACGTTCCTTTCTGAATCCCGGCCTCGATCTGCCGGCGGACGAGGGTGTCGATGCCGACGTCGTCGTTGGGTTTCGCATCGACTTCCGCGCGGTCGGCAGACGTTCGGGCTCGTGCGACGACTTCGGCCACCGCTGGGATGTCCAACGGTTCGGCCAACGCCGCTTGCTCGCTGTCAGAATCAGACTGGAGTACCGGTGTTAGGATATGAACGAAGTCAATGGTGGTGATCTTGTTTCGTTCCACGCCTCGTCTTAACCGGTCGAATTGGACCGAATCGTCGGCCGAGAAGTCAACCGGGTGTTCGTCCACGAACAGCTCGACGCGGCGGAGTTGCCCCCACTGCAGAACCGGCAGACGGGTCAATCGCTGCATCACGCCGGAGGCCTGCCAGCCTTCCAAGCGGCCCCGTTCCAGTTGGTCAGCGAACTCGTCGAGCAATTTCACGGTCGCGGCCTTTTCCTCCGGCGCCAACAGACTCTGTTCCACCGCCGGGATGAAACTGCCACGCATCGATCGCAGCGCCAGTTCGTCTTGTTTGTCGAAGATCAGCCAGGTCATCACCCCGCAGGTCAAAAAGCCCAGGATGCCCAACAACACCATGCTGGCCAGGATCGCCGGCATGCAGCCGGGACCTTCATCCTCGGTGGATTCGGGGGTTGGGGATGATGGGGAGGTCGACATGGGCTAGGTGTCAGGGGCAAAACGAAGGGGGCAAAACAGTCGCCGTCCTCTCCGAGGTCGGCGCGGGGCAACGCTTCGCTTTTCGCGTGCGCCGAGTTCGGAGAACACGGCGACAATCGGATCGCATCGTCAGGTACGCCACTGGCGTTGCGGTAGATCTTGGGGACGTCAGAGCTCCGGGAACTCGATTTTGATGACTTTCAGGGTCATCAATCCGGCGGGCACTTCAATTTTGGCGATGTCGCCGACCTTTTTTCCGATCAGGCCTTTCCCGATCGGGCTGGTGACCAGAATCTTGCCGGTCTTGTAGTCGTCTTCGCCGGCACCGACGAACGTGAACTCCTCCTCCATCCCGTCGTCCTGGTCTTCGACGGTGACGGTGCAACCGAAGACGACTTCATCGCGAGGCAGCTCGGACATGTCGACGATCGTGGCGCGGGCCAGTTTGTCTTTCAGCAGGTTGATCCGCGCCTGGACCTTGCCCTGGTTCTCGCGTTGGGCGTGGTATTCTGCGTTTTCCTTCAGGTCGCCTTCCTCGCGCGCCAGAGCGATTTTTTCGGCGATCTCGGGCATCACCTCACGATCAAGATGCTCGATTTCGGCTTTGATCTTGTTGTATCCCTCACGGGTCATCGGCACCGATTCAACCATCACACTCTCCACGGGTCACTGAAAAAAAGAAACCTTTCCCACCCAGACGGTGGGAAAGGCTTCGTTGCTTGAGCCGTTAGTTTCGCCGTTTTCCGCGGCAATGTAAAGGTCTTTAGCGGGTCAGGTCCGGGTCGATCGTTTTCGGCGACTCGTCGTCCTCAAACGGCAATCCGATCTCTTCGTCCAGCCAGCGGCCCAAATCGATCAGCCGACACCGCTGGCAGCAGAACGGCGGGGCGTCGGTTTCGTCCATCCGAAAGCGTTTTCCGCAGGTCGGGCACTTCGATTTATCGTCGTGTTCGTTGGGCATTCGGGATGGCGTTTGGGGGCGTCAATGGAGTGGCATTGGTGGTAGCGGAAGCCGCCAAGGCTTTCGCACGCCCCAGCGGGGCCGCCGGGGGCGAAACTCTTGGCGAGTTCCGCTACGGGAAAACGACTGACTCTGTTGCCAGGTTGGCAGTCCGGGCTCGTCGTGAAGTTCTATTGATGCCAGTGTGACGGCCGAATGTCAAGATAGGAAAGGCGGTGACGGCGAATCGCGGTTGGTATTCAATTTGCTACCTGGCAGGCAAGCGATCCGACAGGCAATTCGATAGCACCATCGGTGCTGGGGGGGCCGGCCAAACCGCGGCTTGAAGGTCAAGAACGCCCGACCGAAGTGGCGATATTGGGCTCATGGTCCGGCCGTGTGCCCCACAGACTGGTCTTGCGGGCAACTGCACTGGTCTTGTCAGATTCTCTCAAGATGCGAACACTAACCGGTCCTAGCAAAGCCGACCAGGCTTGGTTCGGTCTGATCTCGATGCGATTTCCTTGCTTTTCAACCACGAAGAACTTTATGGATTCACCGTTAACGCACCCGTTTGCCGCGAGCCAGCTGTCCGGGAACCCGATTTCCGCCAGCCACGCCTACCAGAGTTACCAACGCCAGCGGCAACTGACGCTGGGTGATTTGCTGCTAGAGAATCGCATCGTCTTCTTGCAGGGCGAGATCCACTACGGCAACGCCAACGAGTTGGTGATGAAGTTGCTGTACTTGCAGAGCGAAAATCGCCGCAAGGACATTCATTTTTACATCAATTCCCCGGGTGGAAGTGTCACCGCGACGCTGGCGATCTACGACACGATGCAAATCCTGTCGTGCCCCGTCGCGACCTACTGCGTGGGGGAAGCCTGCAGCGGTGCGGCGGTCCTGTTGGTCGGTGGCACCAAGGGCAAACGTTACTGTCTGCCCAACAGCCGCGTGATGATGCACCAGCCGATGGGCGGTGTCGGTGGACAAGTCAGCGACATCGAAATCCAGGCGGCCGAGATGTTCCGCTATCGGGACGTGTTGAACCAGATCATTGCCAACCATTCGGAACAACCGGTCGAAAAGATCGCCAAGGACACCGATCGCGACTTCTTTCTCGGTGCCAACGAAGCCAAAGAATACGGCTTGGTCGACGACATCCTGACCAAACCGCCGGCCGAAGACGAAGAAGACGCGGACTGATCGAGTCCCCGTCACGTCTTCCCCCCTGTAGTCCAACTAACCAAGAAACAAAATATGCCACTGATTCCCTACGTCGTTGAAAAGAGCGGGCGCGAAGAACGCACCTACGACATCTACAGCCGACTGCTGAAAGACCGGATCATCTTTCTGGGCCAACAAGTCGACGACCAGATTTCTAATTCACTGGTCGCGCAGATGTTGTTCCTGATGAGCGACGATCCCAAGGCGGACATCCACTTGTACATCAACAGCCCCGGCGGAAGCATCACCGCAGGGATGGCGATCTATGACACCATGCAATTCGTCTCTTGTGACGTCGCCACCTACTGCATCGGCCAAGCCGCTTCGATGGGCGCCGTTCTGTTGACCGCCGGTGCCGCCGGAAAACGTTATGCGTTGCCCAACGCCCGGATCATGATCCACCAACCGTTGGCGGGCATGCAAGGGACCGCGCGGGAAGTTGAGATCCACGTCGAAGAATTGCGTCGGATCAAGAAACGCATGAACGAGATCATGATCGATCACACCGGGCACTCGCTCGAAAAGATCGAATCGGACACCGACCGCGACCGATTCATGAGCGCCGATGAAGCCCGCGAGTACGGCTTGATCGACAAGGTCGTCAAACGAGCCGGCGAAGCGTAGGCGTTCCCCCGATCGGACCGCGCGTGAGCAAGTGGTAGCGGAAGCCGCGGAGGCTTTCGCACCCCTACGCGGCGAAGTCGCCGGGAGCGAAACTCTTGGCGAGTTCCGCTACGAGGAGATCAAGGGCTGTGCCTTTATTCCGCTTGCGGACACTGCCGCAACAACCGCAGCAGTTGATTCAGTTCACGTTGGCGGCGATCCAGTTCGGCCTCTCGACGATCCAGCTGAAGCGACCATTGGCCGAGCCGGGCGATCAGATCGCCGGCATGGTCGGTGAACAGGTCTTGGGGGGCAGCGGATGTCGCCTGAGCACAGGCAGCCCCCTCCCGGGGAGCCATTGTGTCGGCGATGGAATCCACCAATCGCCGCGCCCGTTTGGCGTGGGGCGGCTCGATCCGCAACCGCAGCGTTTCTTGCCCCGCGTTTGCATCGCTGCCGGCCGGTGATCGCCGGCGGGGACGTTTCATCGCCGTTTTGACGGTGCGGCCGTCGCCTGTCCCTCGCAGCGTCCGCAGCCGGAATAGCGTCGGCGACGTCTCGATCGATCGGCTTACGTCGGCTGGCATCGGAAGAGGGTCGGAAAGGAATGGCACGGGATGAGTGAGCCGACGGCGCTAGCCGCGGGCCCTGATACGGATTTAACACGGCGGAAAGGCCCGAGGCTAGCGCCTACGGCTCAGCGAATTGGATTAAGCCCGTGCCATTCGGTCGGAAAGGATTTGGATGGGGGCGAAGTAGCCTTGTCATTTCGTTCGACACGACGAGAGCGACAGCTGCACGCATGTCGGCTTGGAACGTAGAATATTGGGGCAACTATAGTCATCGCAGCGGTTGTGACGTTCAAACCGCCGACCACACCCCCTCCCGCCCCTTTGGTTTTGATCCAGGATGAACATGTTTGACGCATCAAGATTCTTCGCTTCCTACGTTTCCCGTTCGTTACCGGGCCTGCTGTTGATCGCGGCGTCCGCGGTGCCAAGCCGGGCGGTTGCGCAGGACGTCGCGTCGACCGGGGAAGAATCCGGCGGCACGGTGACGCAATTTGAGTCGCCGGCCCAGACCAACGCGGCGATCGATAAGAGTGTCGAGTTGGCGATCGGTTTTTTAAAGAATCGTGGCCAGACGCCGGACGGTGCGTTCAGCCCCGAAACCGGCGTCGCGGTGACTTCGCTGTGCGTCCGTGCGATCTTGGAACACCGCCCATCGGACGTCGACTCGCCGGCCGTTCAGAAAGCACTGCAGTACATCTTGGAAAACGTTCGCCCCAGCGGCGGGATTCACGCGACCGGTTCGATGTACCGCAACTACGAAACCTCCGTGGCGGTCGGTGCCTTGGTCGCCGCCAATCGCGATGATCGCTACGAAAGTCAACTCAAACGCGCCGAAGCCTACTTGAAGGAGATCCAGTGGGACGAAGGCGAGGGCGTGGAGTCATCGGACACGGCTTACGGGGGCGCGGGCTACGGAAAACATGCCCGTCCGGACTTGTCCAACACCTCGTTCCTGGTCGACGCTCTGAAGGATTTAGGGAACGATGCCGACGACGAAGCGATCCAAAAAGCGTTGCGGTTTGTCAGCCGCACGCAAAACCTGGCCGGTCACGGCAACGATACCGAACACGCCGATAAGATCGGCGACGGCGGGTTTTATTACACGCCCGCGGCCGGTGGGGAAACCAAGGTCGTCAGCGAAGACGGCGACAACGGCGGCGGACTGCGAAGCTATGGTTCGATGACCTACGCGGGGCTGAAGAGCATGATCTATGCCGGGCTGACCAGTGACGATCCGCGCGTCGCCGCGGCGATGGACTTCATCCAAAAGACTTACTCCCTGAACGAGAATCCTGGGATGGGAAAAGCCGGTCTGTACTACTACTACCACACCTTCGGCAAGGCATTGGCGGCCGCAGACATCCGCGTTCTGACCGATTCCGAAGGGACGAACCACAACTGGCGGCGCGAGCTGGCCGCGACGTTGGTCGACGCCCAACAGGCCGACGGGTCGTGGGTCAACGACGGCAACGATCGCTGGATGGAAGGCAACCGCAACCTGGTGACCGCGTACGCGCTGCTGGCGCTGAAGTATTGCCGCGAATAGCCGCGGTCCTGCCGCGGAGAACGAGCCCGTAGCGGAAGCCGCGAAGGCTTTCGGACACACGCCTGCGGCGTGACCGCCGCCTGCCGCGGCAATTCTAGATCGCGGAAATAGGACCGTTAGGACGAAGGAGACCGATCGAGCGATGTGCGGTTGCGGTCGCACGGTCGTATTGGTCGTCTACGTCGCATGGGGCCTATTGTCCCCTGGATCTCTCCGGGGGGCTTTGCCCCGGCTTCGACGCCGCTACTGCGGTGTGTTGCCGAGGACGCAAACTCTTGGCAAGCTCCGCGACGGGGCCGGGGATGTCGTTGAAAGGGCAGGATTCCACGAACCGTTTGCTCGTTTGAGGGAATTCGGTTCCAATGGTTCGCTTCGATCTGTGGCGTCGTGCGATCGACGCTCTGAACCGCTGGCCCTTTGACCTGAAATCCATGCAACTTCCCGTCGTCAATCAGTCTGATTCCCCCCGAATCCCGGCCCCGCAGGAGGGGGAAGGGTCGGCCCGAGGCAGCTATGCCGTCGTTTCGTTGGGATGCCCCAAAAACCTGGTCGATACCGAACAGATGCTCGGCCGGCTGGACCAGGACGGATACCGCATGGTGGGCGATGTGAACGCGGCGGATTTCGTCGTCGTCAACACCTGCGGATTTATCGATTCGGCGCGTGAAGAATCGCTCGGCGCGATCGACGAAATGCTGGATCTGAAGCGTCAGGGAAAAATCCGCGGCGTCGTGGTGACGGGCTGTCTGGCCGAGCGTCAGCAGGGCAAGCTGCTCGAAGCACGCCCGGAAATCGATGCCATGGTCGGCGTGTTCGGACGCAACGATATCGTTGATGTCGCCAACAGGTTGAAAAGCGGGATCGAAGAGCAACAACGCGTCTTTCGCCCGGCCCCGATCCGCCCGCTGTCCGATGCCGTCCGCTCGCCCGTCACCCCGCGGCACTTTGCGTATCTGAAGATCAGCGAAGGCTGCGACCGGCTGTGCACGTTTTGCGCGATCCCCAAGATGCGTGGCAAGCATTACAGCAAACCGATCGAACAGGTGGTCGACGAAGCCAAACGGTTGGGTGACAGCGGGGTCCGCGAAGTCGTGATCGTCGCCCAAGACACGACGTACTACGGCAAGGACTTGTACGGCACGCCCAAATTGACCGAGCTGTTGACGGAACTGGACAAGATCAATTCGATCGACTGGGTCCGATTGATGTACTTTTATCCGATGTACATCGACGACCGCTTGGTAGAAACACTGGCCGGTGCCGATCGAATCTTGCCGTACATCGACATGCCATTGCAACACGCCAGCGACTCGATGCTGAAACGCATGTCCCGCAAGACCACGCGTGCGTCCCAGGAAGATATCGTCGGTCGACTGCGTGACCAGATCAAGTCGTTGGTGATGCGGACGACGATGATCACGGGATTTCCCGGCGAGACGGAGGACGACTTCGAACAGTTGGTCGAATTCGTCGCCGAACAGCACTTCGAACACCTGGGTGTGTTCACCTATAGCGTCGAAGAAGACACGCCGGCCGCAAAGCTGCCCAACCGAGTTCCGGCCAAAATCGCCAAGCGACGGATGAGTGACTTGATGGCCGTCCAACAGCAGATTGCGTTTCAATGGAACGCAGATCGGGTCGGAACACTCGATGATGTGATCATCGATTCCAAGTTTGAAGAACAGGAAGGCGTTTGGATCGGCCGCACCCGCTCGGAAGCTCCCGAGATCGACGGTGTGGTGTATGTCAGCGGTGTGGATGCCGGCGCCGAGCCTAGCGTCGGCGACATCGTCCCGTGCGAGATCGTCGCCAGCCAGGGGTATGACCTGGTCGCGGCGCCGCAGTGACGCGTCGACACCCGATGATGGCTTCAGCCAGCAAACCGTTGTGTTTAGCCTTTAGGCGATTCCGCGTCGCTGCGAGAGCGGGCGACCAAAGTTCCGAAGGGTGCGCCTCATTTGACGGACCTGCACCCTAGTCGCAATTTTTATTGGCAGATCCCGCCACAGCATCGTGGGGCCCCGCACGATTGGCCGTCGGATGCCATCGGCAGCGAGCCGCCGGAGCCTTTCATGTTGGGGGCGGACGGGGCGCTCATCAATCGCGTCAGCTTCTTGTTCCCACATTCAGGGCAGGCGACCTGCTCTTGGGATGACCGGACGAGCAACTCGACGGACTGGTCGCATTTGGAACATTCGTATTCGTATAGTGGCATGGTTTTGCCTCAGGAGTGGTGGAATGTTTGGGCAGGAGTGGTGGGATGGTGACGGGGCCGCTCGCTCACGCTTCCCGCCGGCATGACGGGGGCCGCTCGCTGACGCTTCCCGCTGGCATTTGTTGCCAGCACGTGGCGTGAGCCAGTGGCCCGCGTCTGTGCCGGGAAAGTCGCTCGACTAGCGGGGCCCGTTCACTGACCGGCCGGTTGATTTAATCCGATTACACGTGGGATCAGCCGTTTCGCGCAAGCGTACGGGCCTCCAATACCAAGAAAACGCACTGGCGCCCGTCGGCTCGCGCCAAACGGCTGATTAAATCAACAGGCCGCGACGCTTCCCGCCGGCATTTGGGATCCGATATGATTCTTCTGTTTCGACATTATTGTTGATCCACACCGTGGCTTTGGCAACGGGAAATCAAGGCGCGAGGAGCATGGTATGAAACGAGAGGACGTTCGCCGGGTCGACCAGATCGCGATCGGAACCTATGGCATCTCCGGATTGGTGCTGATGGAGAATGCCGGCCGCGGTGCGGCTGAGCACATCGCTGCCCTGCATCACGGTTCGGGCGCTGACGTCAAACGCCCCGTCTGCATCCTTTGCGGTCCGGGAAACAACGGGGGCGACGGTTATGTCATCGCCCGCCACCTGGAATTGCTCGGGTTCCCGGTCCGCATCGTCTCACTGGTCCCGACCGATCGTTTAACCGGCGACGCGTTTGCCAACGCGGCGATCGCAATGAAAGCCGGGTTGCCGATCCAGGTTGCCAGGTCTGCCGAAGATCTGGAGCAACTGCTCGTGGACGACGAAATCGTTGTGGACTGTCTGCTGGGAACGGGGGCGACCGGGGCACCGCGGGGGCTGTATGCCGACGCGGTCACCGTCGCCAACGCTCGGCGAGGGGTGCGAGTTGCGATCGATTTGCCGACCGGGCTGGACTGTGATACCGGCATCCCCTCGGACGTCACCTTCCGTGCCGACATGACCGTCACCTTCGTGGCCCAAAAAGACGGGTTTTCGAATTCCGAAGCGAAACCCTGGCTGGGGACGATTCATGTCGTCGGGATCGGCGTGCCCAAAATGCTGTTGATGGAGTTTGGCGTCGCCTAATCTGCTGGCATGCTTATCACCACGCCGTGTTCGATGTATGGTGCCGATCCATGGTGTCGAAGATTCCCCGTCCCGCCCGCGCGATTCGCCGAGGTTTGATTGTGCCCGAAGTCATCGAAGCAACTCCACTGAACGTTCCCGATTCGGACGCCCTGCGATTCCTTCCCGAAGGGCCCTATCAAGTTGCCCCGGGCGTTTTTTCCTGGGTGGGGATTCAGCACGGCGCATCTGCGACCCATGGCAGTTTGAACCGTTACGACTTTGACAGCGGGGCCAACGTTTCACAGGATTTGCCCGGGCGACCGGGGTTTGCGTTCCCGTGTCAAACGCCGAATCGATTTGTCGTCGGCTGCGAGCGGTCGCTGGGGTACTTCGACGTCGTCTCGGGTGACTGGAAACCCTTTTGCGACACCATCGATCAGGATGTGACCAACACCATCATCAATGATGGACTGCCGTTGGAAGACAACTTGATCTTCGGCACCAAAGACTTGGAGTTCGCGACCAAGAAGGCCGGGTTGTACTTGTATCGTGGACGTGATCAGAAACTGATCCGACTACGTGACGACCAGATCTGCAGCAACGGCAAGGCGACGATCGTGGATGCAGATCGATTGTCGTTGATCGACATCGATTCGCCGACCCGCCAAGTCGTTCGTTATGGTTTGGACATCGATCGTGGAACCTTGTCCGCACCGGAAGTCGTGTTGGACCTGACCTCCGACCCGGCCGTTCCCGACGGAGCGATTTTGACTCCGGACGGGATGGGGTTGATCGTGGCGATGTTCCTCCCGCAATCGGCCGCGTTCGGGGAAACCCGACTGTATGACATGGCCAGCGGAGAGTGCCGCAAGGTTTGGCGGACGCCGCTGTCACCCCAGAACACGTGCCCGGCGTTGGTTCAGCACGCCGGGAAACTGAAGCTGGTGATCACCACGGCCGTCGAAAACATGACCGCCGACGATCAAGCGGTTTGTTCGAATGCCGGCAAGATCTTCGTCGCCGACAGCGGATTTGATGCCGCGAAATGGAAATCCCCTGTTTTCCGGGCGTAGTCAGCACTTGATTTTGCGGTCGGGCTGTCAACAGCGGTTCAAGATGAACCGGCTGCGGTGAGCGGCGTTCGGGGAACATTAAACACTCAACGAATCTGACTTGGGCACTTCGGAGAGGCCTTGTGAGGACGAGGGTGCTGCAGGATGGTCGTTCGCGGTGGGGAGCGTGAACTCGAACCACGCTCCGTCGGGAGAATCGATCGTGTACAGTTTGCCTCGGTGCGATTCAATGATCGAGCGACTGATCGCCAACCCCATTCCCATCCCATGTGTTTTGGTGGTCACAAAGGTTTGAAAGATCTCTTCGGCCCGCTCTTTAGGGATGCCGGGGCCGGAATCGATCACCGACACCTTGAGTGAATTCTGGTCGGCGACGGCGGTGATCTTGAGCGTCCGGTTCACGACGGCGGGATCGTCCATCGCGTCGACGGCGTTGCGAATCAAGTTGACCAGTACCTGCTCGATCTGAACACGGTCGGCGTAGGCCCGCGGAAGATCTTCTGGGATCTCGACACGCAAGTCTTCAACCACCGATCGCGTCTGGTATTCACACAACGCCAACGATTCAAAGACTGCGGACTCCAGGTCGAATGCCGCAAGATTGCTTCCCGGGCGACCGAATCGACGCAAACTGTTGACGATCTTGTTGATGCGTTGGGTTTGTTCTTTGATCCGCGCGATCCATTGACGCACGTTCTCGTTGTCCTGGTCGCTGTTCTGCCCACGATCCTGGCCGCTGTCTCCGTCTTCCTGCTCGCGTTCCAACAGCAACAGGGATGCCGATGAGAAATTGGCGATTGTCGCCAGTGGTTGATTGATCTCGTGCGAGATCCCGGCGACCATTTCACCGAGCGCCGAAACCCTCGCCAAATGCGCCAGTTCCAACTCCTTTTCACTCAGTCGATTCTGGGCGAGTCGCAAGTCGGTAATGTCATTGCCGACGACTTGGTATCCGAGTCGGTTTCCGACCTGGTCGGACAACACGCGACAATGCCATTGTTCCCATCGCAGTTGGCCGTCATGGCCTTGGTAGGAGACGGTCGAGTTGCCATGTTGCATTCCCGGTTTAACACCCGCAATCACCCTTCGCAGTCGGTCGACGGCGTCGGCGGGTAACGTCGCAATCGCGGTCTGGCCTAAAACGCGATTGGCGCGGAGGTAGGCGGAGTTGACGAACGTGACTTGCCGGTCGGCGTCGAAGCGGACGATGTATTCGCTCTGATCTTCCACGATGGACCGATACTGCACTTCGCTGGCGTGAAGCTGCTGATTGGCCTCGCGTAGCTCGCGTGTCCGCTGGGCCACGCGGCTTTCCAGGTTTTGGTTTACGCGTTGCAGGTCTTGTTCGGCCAACAGCAATTTGCGATTGCTGGTTCGCAGCGATGCCTCGCGCCGAAAGACGCGTCCGGTTTGGATGATCGCCAATCCGAACAGGATCGCCATCACCACCCACAATCCTTGAAACCAGCTCTGCTGCCAGAGGGCTGGTAAGACTTCAAACGTGATCACAGCCGGCGTCGCGTCAATGTTGAAATCGGCATCGCGGGCCCGGACGCGTACGTGATGGGTGCCGACGGGCAGGTCCCGAAAGCTGACCTGGGCGTTCGGTGAAAACGCACTCCACGGCCGGTCGTCCAAACGCCAGGAGTACGTCAATTGGTCGCGAGGGGTGGTGTCCAGGTAGTCGGTGCCGCTCCAGGACAACGAGACGATTTCGCCGAACTTGTTTTCAGAAGCCGAGCGATCGAGGATCGTTTCGGGCGGTCGGCGATCGGGCCGATAATGATACGTCGTGAATCGCTCGCGCAGCGAGCCCAGGTCGCTCAGCGGGATTCCTTGGGACAGGTCGCGGGTCATGTACGACAACCCCGACGCGTTGAACCAGTATTGTTCGCCCTGGCCTTGGTGCAATCCGCCATAATCGGTTTCATAGGCCAACTCGGGCGGCAGTGACGCTTTGCCCCAGGTCTGGCCGTCGAAGCGATCGAAACCCGCCGGAGTGCCGATCATGACATTTGCCCCGGGCAGCGTCAGAAGGCTCTTGATCCGGTTATTGCTGATCCCGCTTGATTCGTCGTAGGCGATGGCCTCGTACTCCGAATCACCTCGGGTGCGGGCATTCAGCTTCACCACGCCCTTGCTGCGCGTGCCGATCCACAGATTCCCAAAAGAGTCATTGCACAAGGCGTCGGAGAATCCTCGCGCGAGCAGCGGAACGTTCGACGGCGAACCGAACCGGTCATCCGGTCGGATCTCAACGAGCGACGGTCCGGCGAACCAAACCGATCCGTCACGTGTTTGTGCGATCCCGTAGACGAAATCCAGTCGGTTGGTCGGTGGGAAATGTTTCCAGTTTGTCCCGTCGAATCGCAGCACACCGCCCCGCTCGCCTTCTTGGACCTGTTGGTTGACGGCCGCACCGAACCAAAGTCGCTGCTCGCGATCCTCGAACACCGCCCGTCGATCGACGGCCCACGAGAGTTCTGGATGCAGGTGGCGTTCCCAGCGACCGCCGACCATCCGTGCGGTCGAGGCAACACCGTCATGGCTGCCGGCCGCCCACACGTCGCCGCTCTTCGTCGCGATGACGCGCAGCGGTTGGGTCATCAGCCCATCGGATGCATCGTATTGTTGCCAACGTTCACCCTGACGACGCACGACGGCCAATCGGTCGGTCAGGAACCACTCGGTGTCGTTGTCACCACTGTCTTGGAAAACCAGTCCCTGGTACGACGTCCAGCGTTTGCCTTGCGGCTCCATCCGAAGAGCGATCGAGCCCTTGCCGGCGATCCAGACCGCACCATCGGACATGCGTTTGACGATCGTGTCGTTTCCGAAGATGCCATAGTCTCGCAAATTGTGGTCGACCACCCGGCCGCCGGTTTCGACCGACAGCACGGCGCCGTTGGTTCCAACCAACAGCGAACCGTCATCGGCCGATTCGATCGATGAACCGAGCGCTCGCGGCAGGTCGACCACGGTCCAACGCGTGCCGTCGTAACGAATCAGCGATTCGGTCGCCGTGTTGCGACCGACCGCTGCGACTCCTTCGGTCGTCGCCGCAATGCTGGGCATCGCCACGACCGGAAGGTTGTGCTGGCGGGTGTGATTGGTCCATGTCGCAGCCCCAGTTTGATCGCGGTGCAGCGAATAGATTCTTCCCAGGCGAGTGGCAAACCAGACGGTACCGTGAGGGTCGACCACGATCCGCAACGGGCGAAATCGTTGGTACCTGCCTTCGATCGATTCGCACTCCAACTCCAGTTCGGTCACCTCGTCGCTGTCATACGGCAGCACTTTCAGCCGAATCCGTGTGCCGGGTGAATCTTCAAGTTCACGTTGGTAAACCGAGCGGCGAGGCTCGCCGTCGATGCCGACGATCCGGTCTCCGACGCGGATCCCCGCGTTGTCCGCGGGACCGTTTTCGGCAACCGCGACGATGGCGTTTTCATCGACCGCTTGTCCGTACACACAGACACCCAGCCCGGCACGCCAGTGGACAGCCTCGGAGGCGGCGACGGTTTCGATCTCAATCGAATCGTCAAGCTTTTGGTCCTGAAGGTGGCGTCCGATCTCGGGTGTTGTGAACAGTCGGATCCTTTGCCACAAAACGTCGGCTGACGCCGGGCCGTTGCCGTGCAATTCAACGGCGCCCAAATCGGTCGATGCCCAAAGCGTCCCATCGGGGCCGGCTGCTAAATCTTCGATCACCCAGGCGCGACGGTCCGACGTCGGAAACACTTTGCGAAAGCCACCGCCGTTTAACACGTGGACCGAAGACCGTGTGGCGGCATAGAATTGAGTTCCCGCCTGTGCGAAAGCGATTGCCGGCCCCGGCAGATCGGTCGATGCACTAAATTCGTCCCAGTGCAAACCGTCAAAGCGGACCGCACCGGCGGCGACGCCAAACCAGATCGCGCCCCCGGAGTCCTCTGCGATGCATTTCAGTTCTCGTCCCTTCAATTGAGGGAACGCCCGAATCCGCCATGATTCCGACCAGGGGTCAACGTACCGCGGTCGATAAGGTTCTGCTTGCAGCGCAACGCAGTTGGACACCGCATGCAGTGCGGCGAGTAAGTAGACTAAGTAAACAGAAATCCGACCCACAACCTGACGTCCGCGTCAAAAATGAAAATTCGTCCGCTGAGATGATGATACGGAGGGATGATCGTTGTCCGTAGAGAAACAAGCCCGCATCGTCATTGTGGAAGATGACCCAGACGTCCGGGATTCGCTCTGCGCGATTATAGCGGCGCTCGGCCACCAGTGTGTCGCCTTTGAGTCGGCCGAAAGTACCCTTGCCTATCACGAGTTGGGGCAGTGCGACTGCCTGTTGGTGGATTTTAATCTTCCTGGAATGAGCGGAACGGATTTCCTGCAAGAGCTACAGCAGGCCGGTGACCCACCCCCCGCGTGCCTGTACACCGGTCGCGTCGACCCGCGGATCCACGACGCGGCGGCCGGTTTGAAGAACACCATGGTGTTGGAGAAGGGCAACGATTCGATGTCGATCGTTACACACTTGCAGCGTTTGCTTGACAAGTCGGAGTGACAGGGAGCGACGCCGGTGTGGATCCCGGCGGTGGCGGGCTAGCGACGAGAGGACCAATGTGACGTAGAGGACACATCGGACCGAGATGTGAAGGGGAACCGCTGGTGTCCTGTCAGTCGCATCGGCCCCATTGGTCCTCTCTTCCGACCCTCCCTGCCACCAACCTCAATTGGTGCCACCCACCAAATTCAACCTCAATTGGTGCCACCCACCAAATTCGCAACGCCCCAAGCCAATTAGTGCCACCCATCAAATCGGAGCCAATTGGTGCCACCCATCAAATCGGAGCCAATTGGTGCCACCCATCAAATCGGTGATGGCGGCTGGTGCTGCGGATGCTAGCAAGGTCTCGGATGGGGCGTGGTTTGTGGGTGGCACCAATTGGGGCGGGGGCATGGTTTGTGGGTGGCACCATTCGGGCGAGGTGCTAGCAAGGTCGCGGGCGGGATCCGCGGTGGGGCACTGAGGGGAATAGGACCAATGGGACATAGGGGACACATGGGACCGAGGTGTGGTGGCGGACGGTGGCGTCCTCTCGGTCGCATCGGTCCTATTGGTCCTCTCTCCCCACACGCCCAGTCACCACCACATGCCCGATCGCTCCCAACTCCCAACTCCCAACTCCCAACCGGCCCGAGCGCGCACGAAAAAACCCGCTTCGGCTGGCGACAGTCCGAAGCGGGCTTTCGTGAGTCTTTGGTGGTGAAATGAATCTGACGATTCTCTGTTGAGTCGTTTGCGAGACCACTTCCACGGATTCGATTCCCACTGTCACCAGTGGAGAACCTATTTCTAAGAATCCTTAGAAAGGAGGTGATCCAGCCGCAGGTTCCCCTACGGCTACCTTGTTACGACTTAGTCCCAATCGTCGAGCTGACCTTCGGCGCCTGCGTGATTGCTCTTCGCTCAGCGACTTCGGGCCCTCCCAACTTTCGTGGCTTGACGGGCGGTGTGTACAAGGCTCAGGAACACATTCACCGTAGTATGCTGACCTACGATTACTAGCGATTCCGGCTTCATGCAGGCGAGTTGCAGCCTGCAATCCGAACTGAGGCACGGTTTTTGGGATTTGCTCCACCTCGCGGCTTTGCGTCCATTTGTCCGTACCATTGTAGGACGTGTGCAGCCCTAGACATAAAGGCCATGAGGACTTGACGTCATCCCCACCTTCCTCCGGTTTGACACCGGCAGTCTCTCTAGAGTCCCCGGCATTACCCGCTGGCAACTAGAGATAAGGGTTTCGCTCGTTAAGGGACTTAACCCGACATCTCACGACACGAGCTGACGACAGCCATGCAGCACCTGTGCAAGAGCTCCCCGAAGGGCACTCTCTACTTTCATAGAGACTCTCAAGCATGTCAAATCTAGGATAAGGTTCTTCGCGTATCCTCGAATTAAGCCACATCCGCCACCGCTTGTGTGAGCCCCCGTCAATTCCTTTGAGTTTCAGCCTTGCGACCATACTCCCCAGGCGGAACACTTAACGCTTTCGCTACGGCCGAGAGGATGTGGAAGTCCCCTCAACCCAGTGTTCATCGTTTACGGCTAGGACTACCGGGGTATCTAATCCCGTTCGCTACCCTAGCTTTCGTGCCTCAGCGTCAGTAAAGACCCAGTGTTGCGCCTTCGCCACCGGTGTTCCCTATGATATCAACGCATTTCACCGCTCCACCATAAGTTCCCAACACCCCTGTCTTCCTCAAGCTTGGGGGTTTGCGACGCAATTCCACGGTTGAGCCGTGGGCTTTCACATCACACCTACCAAGCCGCCTACGCACGCTTTAAGCCCAGTGATACCGAATAACGTTTGGACGGTTCGTCTTACCGCGGCTGCTGGCACGAACTTAGCCCGTCCTTCCTCTGAAGATCGGTCAAGACCTGCTCTGCACAGGTCCTTCCTTCCAACTGACAGCGGTTTACAACCCGAGGGCCTTCATCCCGCACGCGGCGTCGCTCGGTCAGACTTTCGTCCATTGCCGAAGATTCTCGACTGCAGCCACCCGTAGGTGTCTGGGCAGTGTCTCAGTCCCAGTGAGCCGGGCCATGCTCTCACACCCGGTAACCATCGCTGCCTTGGTGAGCCATTACCTCACCAACAAGCTAATAGTATGCGGTCCAATCCAAGGGCGGAATCTCACCTTTGATCCGAAGATGTCATCCAGTATTACCGCCAGTTTCCCGACGCTATCCTGGACCCCTGGGCATGTAACCACACGTTACTCTCCCTTTCGCCGCTGTCCGAATTTAATGCAAGCAAAAAATTCTTCTCGCACGACTTGCATGCCTAATCCACGCCGCCAACGTTCATTCTGAGCCAGGATCAAACCCTTCAATTTTGTATTGCATCACAGAGCGACCAAAGCCACTCTGGGAAAATCAAAGTTAAAACCGAAAGTTCAATTCTGCTCCGGGCCGCTCGGTTACGCGGCCCAGCGATTCGCCATTTTTCGCTGCACTTGAAAAGGCGGGGCATTAGGAACCCGCCACAAGCACAGCAAAGCGATCTCGCAACTGCTGAACTCAACAGAAGTTTCACCACCAAATTGTCAATGATCGGTTGGATGCGGGAGAAGCGACTCGCGTCGCTCGCCCTCACCAAGGAGGCGGAAAGATAGGGGCGGGCTCGCTGATTGACAAGAGGCATCGGTGAAATTTTTGAAAATTAATCGCGAGCCCCGGTTTTTGGCAGGCTAATTGCCCTGCGGGCCGGTCTCCTTGGTCGACGTTTCCGGGACGCTGCCTGGGACAGTCCTGCGTGTTGTTCCGTGCGATCGCCGTTCCGGGCTCATCGCTCGAAGGGCTCCCAACGACGCCCCGGAAGGGACGTCGTAGCAAATCACCCCCGCGACGCCCCGGAAGGGACGTCGTACCACATCACCCCCGCGACGCCCCGGAAGGGACGTCGTACACATCGTCCCGGACGACCCGAAGGGTTGAGGGAACTTCGCCACCACGGCGATCGACATGCGATGACTGGTTTAATCCGAAAGGTCCGATGATTGGAAGAGTCGCCCTGGTGTCAGTCCGATACCGAAGAAGCGGCGTGTCCCGTTGGTCTTACCCGCCGACTACTTTCCAATTTCGAAGGTCACTTCTCGATGTCATTTACGCCTCCTTCTGCCGGCAGCGGCGCGGATGCAGATAGCCAACTGGATGCACTGATCTCTCGAATTCAATCGTTGACCGGTGGCGATGGGGCCGCCCAGGGAGCGAAGCAGCCGCCTAATCAGCCACAAAAGCCGGCGCAGGCCGCTGCGCCGCCACAGGGTGCCAGCGGGCCGGGGCCGGCCGCATCGGTGGGCCAACCGGCAGCGGCTGCCAACACGCCCGCTCCGCCGCGGAGAACGCCGCCGGCCGCATTGCCCGATGGCCCCCAACCGGCCCAGCGAGCGCCGGTGCCGCAGCGCCCCGCACCGCAACGCCCTGCAACCCCCGGCAATGCGGCTCCCGGATCACCACCGGTCGGTGGCGATCGGGCAGTCTCGGCACCGGGGGCTCCGGCCAGACCGTCGCGCCCGGCGACCCCGCAAGCCGCCGCAGCAGCAGGCGCCGGCAAATCAACGTCGGGCGGTTCGCCCAAGTCGTCGGATGCCCCCGCGGCCGAAGCGGCCGGCGGCCCCAAGCAATCGCTGGGCGGAGGCGTCGAGATCCCGGCGGGACCGCTCGGATTTGAACCATCGCGTGACGAGGCCTGGCGGCCGGTCGAGCCGGAGTCGATGGAGAAGGCGGGGATCAACGAGTCGATTTTGGAGGCGATCATGTATCGCTTTCTGTTGACCGCCGGTGAGTCGGAAGGCCGCAAGATTGCCGATCAGGTCAAAGTCCCATTTCGGTTGGTCGAACCGATTTTGACGCGAATGAAGATGGAGCAGAACATCGCCTACAAGAACGCGACGGCGACGAATGATTACGTCTATGTTCTAACGGAAACGGGTCGCCAAATCGCCCGCAACCACAACTCCGACTGCACCTATTTCGGCGCTTGCCCGGTCCGTTTGGAGGACTACATCAAGAGCGTCCGCTACCAGACCATCGAAGGCCAGTACCCCAAAAAAGCGGACCTGGTGCGGGCCTTCAGTGACCTGCTGATCAACCCGAAAATGCTCAATCGACTCGGCCCGGCGATCGCCAGCGGCCGGGGGATGTTCCTGTTCGGGTTTCCCGGTAACGGCAAGACGTCGATCGCCGAGCGGGTGACCGGCGCGTTCGGAAAGTACATCTGGATCCCGCGCAGCGTGGACATCGACGGCGACGTGTTGCGGGTGTTCGATCCGATGAACCACGTGCTGGCGATGCCCGAGGAAAACACGGGGCTGTTGGACATCGGTGGATTCGACAAACGCTGGGTCCGCATCGAGCGGCCGACGATCATCGCCGGTGGTGAATTAACGATGGACATGCTGGAGGTGCTCTGCAACGCCGACACGAACATCAGCGAATCCCCGTTGCAGCTGAAAAGCAACTGCGGCACGCTGGTCATCGACGACTTCGGTCGTCAAAAAATGCGCGTCGACGAGTTGCTTAACCGTTGGATCATCCCGCTGGAAAAACGCTATGACTTTCTGAACATGGCCAGTGGGAAAAAGATCCAGGTCCCGTTTGACCAGTTGGTGATTTTCAGCACCAACCTGGAACCGAAGGACTTGGTCGATGATGCGTTCTTGCGCCGGATCCCGTACAAGATCGAGGTCGAGAACCCGCCGGAGCAGGACTTTCGAAAACTGTTCGAAATCATGTGCCGGGTCACCAAGATGCCCTACAACCCCGAAGCGATCGACTACTTGATCAAGACACACTATCTGCCGGTCGGGCGGCCGTTCCGAAACTGCCAGCCACGTGACCTGCTGCTGCAAGTCCGCAATTTTTGCCTGTACAACGACTTGGAGCTCGAGCTGAAAAACGAGTACTTCGACTTCGCCTGCGACAACTACTTCTCGGTGATGTAGCGGTCGGGGCGATTGCGGCGAGTCTATTGCCGGGGGGCGGTGACGATTCCCGAGTTGGATTGCTGGCGCAGTCCGTCGGCTCGGGCGATGATTTCTTCGGACGCAGGAAGCGTCTTGGGGACCAACGTGACATCGATGATGCGCTCGTCACGGATTTCGCCGGGCCACAAGGTTTCGGCGACAAAATCGATGCCCGGCCATTGGTACCATGGCGGGTTGAAGCGACGCCGGATCGTTTCGGTGCGATAGCCGTCCGCCTCCACACGAAATTCTCGTGTTCCGTAGTAGACGAACGGTGTGGACGCGGGAGAGGCCCCGATCACCTGGTTATCGACCGACACCATCGCTCCGGGAGGGTTGGTGCGGACGGTCATCCGCCGACGGACACAGCCCACGCTCGCCTGGCAAAAACACGTCGCTGCCAGAATGAACAACATTCGGCGACTTTTGTGGTGCGTGGGCATTGGCATGCGAAACAGGACTCTCGGCGAACGGGGAAATCGGGCGCACTGCCGTAGTAACAAGTTTTGCGGTCGCTGTTCCAGTCCAATCGGAAATGCCAGGCCGATGGCGGCGGGCTGCTGCTGCAAAGAACGCGGCGATGGGACCAAATAGGACATTGACGACACATACGTCAAAGCTTGTCCTCGTTTCCAGGCTCTGCCTGGGCTGCGCCATGTCCGTGTGGCTCTGCCACACTCGGTGTGCGGATCGCGAGGCGGTGCCTGCGACTGCAGTGTGTTCTCAGGCAGAGCCTGGGAACAAGTGAATCTGTCCCATTGGGGGGCGAATCCGTCCTTGCGGGTGGAAAGATGGGCGTTGGTGCGACGGCGCGACCCGTCGGGCAGCTGATTTCGACTCGCTATCACCGCAAGAACCGTCAAAAGGCACATCGATTGCAGCGATAATTTGGAATTTGGGCGACTTGCACAAACCTTGTTGATGAGCAAGACTTCGCCAATCAGATTGATGTCGCCCCCCGTATCAGCGGCATCAAACGATACACCCCCTTCTACTGTAGGAAACCCCAATGAAAGGTCTTCGAGTTTTCGCGGCTTGCACTGCGTTGCTGATCGGATCACTGGCCGCCGTGAACGCGTCGGCTGGTTGTTGCGAACCTGCACCCGCCCCTTGCTGCGCCCCCGCCCCTGTTTGCTGTCCGCCGCCGGTTTGCTGCCCGCCCCCGCCGGTCGAAGTGACGTTCTGCGCTGTCGATCCTTGCACGGGCTGCAAGTACCCCGTCACCGTTTGCGTTGACGCCTGCTGTGCCGGCCAAGTTCCCTGTTACGTCGGTTGCCGCAAAGGCCTGTTCGGCCGCAAGATCTTGACGTACAAGTTCGAGTGCGGCGAGTGCGTCGACGTGGTGATCACCAAGCACGGCCGCGTGATCGTTCGCGACTGAGTCGAAGTCGCCTCAATCATCCACCGGGGCTGTCGGTCCCGCTAGAAAACAGGTTCAACCGCTTTGGTCTTCCGATCGAAGCGGTAAACCTGTTTTTTCTTTGGGTCGGCGACATACAGGGACGTTTCGTCCGCGGTGATGCCGACCGGTCCGGCCAGCGGTTCGCCTTCGAACCATTTCTCGGTCGTCCCGTCGGCTGCGAATCGCCAAATCGCCTTGCCGTAGACATCGGTGACAAAGCCTTCTTCGCCCGCCCAGACCAGGCCGCCGGGAAATTGATAGGGACGGCCGTCGACGACGGTTTCGGCGGAATTGTTGGCGACGTCGATCTTCTGAACCGCCGCGGCGTCGGGGGTCACCGCCCACAGATTGCCGGCGTCATCAAACGACAGCCCCCGTGCATTGACGCGTGCGACCAGTTCGGGTTTTCCGCCGCTGATCGGCAGACGAAACACGGCGCGGCGTTCCGCGTCACCGACATAGATCGTTTGCCCGGACGCATCGACGGCGATCGCCATCGGAATGCCCAGGTAACCATTATTCAACGCGATCAGTTGCGGGCCCGCTTGGGGGGCGTGGTAGATCTCGCGGGTGGCCGAATCGCCGATCAGGATGCCGCCTGCGGGATGCGCCGTCACACACCAAGGTGCGTTCATGGGCTTACGCAAAAGCGGGGTTCCGGGCGTGAACAGTTCGAATTCCTCGCCTTCCTGAATCCAAATGCCCGGCAGAAATCGATCGACGACCAGCAATTTGCCGTCCACCAGTGCTACGTCGCGGGGGTAATCCACCGCCGCGGTCGCAGGATCGACCGGCTCGGGGACCTCGACCGTTTGCGGCCTCCCCGCCGTGTCGGCGCTCCCTGAGTCGGCAGCCGCCGTGTCGGCGGGCGCCTTCTCCTCCGCCGCGTCATCTTCAGCGGTCTCCGCTGTCGCGGCATCGTCTTGTGCCTGGGCCATCGGGACGGCGGCTAAATGCAGACCAACCGCCAGCGCTACTGGCAGGATGATGAGGTGGCAAGGAATTCCGATTGCGCAAAGTTTTCTAATGATCACGATTAGGGGTGCCGAACATAAAACCAAGAGATGTACCGAGAAGCGGTTTCTGATTTCGCAACGCCTCCCAGCGGAAAGATTTGGAACATGATAACGTCAAGCCACTCCATTACGCGGGTCTTGCATGGTGGAAACACGTCGAGTCCTCGAAAAATGTTCGACTCCGGACGGTGCGGGCGAATTTGCGTCATGGCGTGTCCGGTGATGCTCGTTTGGGGGCTCTTGCTGTGCTGCTCCGCCGCGACGGCTCGGGGCCCGGCGGCGACGGCTCGGGGTCCCGCGGCGACCGGCGAAGGTGTGGTGCACGCGGCAGCCGACGTGTTTCAGAGCGATCGCGTGGACATGTCCGATGCGGTGCCGGTGCGCCGAAGTCGGCGTGATGTTTCGGTCTCGCACGCCGTTCATAACGGCGGCGAATTGAAGCAAGTGGCTTATTTCGACGGTGATTCCGGGTACGGTCCCGCCGTCTTCGAATCGACGTGCGGTTGTGAAACGGTTTGTGATTGCCCGGTCGGCGGAGGCTTTGCCGGCCCCGGTTGCGGCATCGAAGCGTCCTGCGGGTTCGAGCCTGCGTGTGGGACCGAGGTGTGGGGCGAACCGAGCTGCGGTTGTGACGGCGTCGGCTGTGATGCCTGTTGCGACGGCTACGATCCGACGTGTGGATGCAATGCGTGTTGTGGCGGCATCGGGGGATTCATCGATTGCCTGTTTCCACGGCTGAGAATCCAGTGGGCGCAATTGGATCTGTTTGCCGGCGTGGCCGGGCACACCGGACCGATGAATTTTGCCAACATCAGTGCGACGGGAACCGATCGTCGTGGGACGGGCAGTTTCGGATTCTATGAGGGATTCAACAAAGGCGTCGGACTGCGGTTTTTCGGCACCGACATGGCTTGGCAATCCGGCGTGCGTTTCACCCAGAACAACCTTTCCGGTGCCGGGTTTACTGACGAGACGCGTGGTCAGATCTTTTTGACCAGCGGCATTTTCCGGACGGTGGACTATGGGTTCCAATACGGTCTGGTGCTGGATTACTTGTACGAGGATTGGTACTACCGTAGCGATTTGGTCCAACTGCGTGGTGAACTCGGTTGGGTCAACCGGGGCTGCAACGTGTTCGGGTTGAAGTTCGCAGTGGGAGTCGATGACGACACGGCCACGACCAGCGTTCTAAACAACAGCGGCGCCGTGGTTCGCAACGACATCGAGCTGGAAGCGATGACGCAGTACCGGCTGTTCTATCGCCACCGCCTGGCACGGCTGGGCTCTTGCGAGGGCTTCGTCGGCTGGACGGACAACGACGATGGATTGTTGGGCATGGAGCTGGATCTGCCGGTTCACGGCAACTTGTTGTGGAACACTTCGGCAACCTACCTGATCCCCAACGAAGGCACCGGCAGCGGTGGCAATCAAGAAGAGGGCTGGAATCTGGCGATCGGGTTCACCTACCGTCCCGGCGGGCTGGGCGCCCAATCACGCTACTCGCGTCCGCTGTTGAAGGTGGCTGACAACGGATTGATGATGGTGGATCGGAAGTAGCAGCAGTTGCCGGGTGTCAGCAAGACGTTGCGTCATCATTCCGCCCCGAATGGTTGTTCCAAATCGCGTCAGAGATCCGTCAGGGTGATTGCTGCGATCGAAGAAAGTCTTGGGTCGCGGCGGCGTCGACGCGAATGTAGTGGTCGCGCAGCGGCGGGAAAATCTTGCCTTGCTCGGTGTTGATGTGCAGGTTCCCCGAGCCTTTTGGCATGTGGCAGTCGATGCAGTTGTCGCCCAGATTCAGACCTGTCGGATTGGGAAACGTGCAGTGCTGTGTTTCGTGGCAAGAAAGACAACGTTCGGAGAAGAGTTGGACTTGTCCGCGTTCGTTGTGATGGGGATTGTGGCATTCGACGCAGGCCATGTCTGACGCTTGGAAGCATCGGCTCATCGCCAGTCTGGCCGATTGATTGCTGGCGTGCACCTGATTGTCGGTTTGGGATTCATCCAGCATGGTGTAGTGGTCTTCCAGGCGGTCGCCGGGCCGGAATTGAAAGGGCCGGCGGTTGCCCAGCTGTTTGTTGGAGGTATGGCACTGGCCGCAGACGTCCATCTGTTGTTGCCGTGTCAGCTTGCTGGGGACGGAGATGTGCCGAGCCTGTTTGGCATCGGGATTGGCCTGGTGGTATTGGACGTGTTGCTTTCCGGGGCGGTGGCATCGTTCGCAGGAGATCCCGACGATCAGCGATTGGGGCGTGTACCGATTAGGCATTTCGCGGACGTCGATGTAGGTCGAGTGACAATCGATGCATCCGGGCAGGATGGGGCGGGCGAATGCGGCATCGCCGTCGACGTATCCGGGGCTGTTGATCCATCGGTTTCCGTCGCCCAGGCAGGAACAGTTCAGCTGATAAAGCTTGTCGCCGCTCCAGTAGGCATAGGTTTCGGCGATATTCGACGATCCGAACGTCAAGTGAATGGGGACGTCAAATTGCCAGCCGAAGAACGACGTTCGTTGCAGCGGCACGCCATCACGTTCGATCATCTGAAAGGACACGCCGACCGTGCCGGTGTTCAACTCGTTTTGTCCCGGCTGGAACGATCCGATGATGTCGTCGGGGTCCGCATGTCGACTGGTGCGGTAATGGGCGGTTTCGACAAACGAATCGTATTGCCGGGCATGACATTCCTTGCAAGCGTCCGCGCCCAGAAAGCCCGGATTGGTATGGACCGGTGCATCGGTTGACGGCGGTGTGGGGAGTTGGCCGGGTTGAAACGGCACCTCGGCCCGATGGGTTAATTTCCGGTCGGCAACGACCCAATGGTCAAATGACGGATCGATTTCGGAGACCAGGTGAGCGGGGACGGGTTGGCCGCGTCCGGATTTCCGGAGCAGGTCCAGGTCGGTGGCCTGGGCGAGCCTGTCGTCTTCCGCTGCCGAATCGATCTGTCGTTGACGCCTCAGGAGTACATCGGCATCGATTTCATTGTTGCGTCCTTTTCGGGTCAGGAAGAGGTACCCGACCAAGCACGCGGTGCCGGTGATGGCGATCAGGATCCGCTTTTGATTCGTCATGCGGTCGTCATTGGTTGGATGAAGGGGACGGATCCTTCCCGGTGCGCCGCATCCCCTTCAAGGCGTTCTGGTTGGCCGGCATCAATTCGTAGGCGCGTTGATAGAAGCGAAAAGCGTCTTCACGGTGGCCGAGTCTTTCGAACGACGTCGCGGCGTGGTAATACACCTCGGTCAGCCGTTCGTCTAATTGTAGCGCGTGTTGATAGTGGCGTATCGCTTCGACGTCGTTTCCCGAAAGCGACAGTGCTCGAGCGAGATTGAAATGCGCTTCGGCGATCTCCGGGGATGCTTCCAATGCTTGTCGAAACAGTTGGATGCTTTGGCCCAGGTTGCCGGATTTCGCCGCTGCGATGCCGACGTTCATGCGGGAACTGGCTTCCAATCGGTTTTCGTCGTGGATCGTCACGTTGGCCAGGACCGCCGAAACCGCTCCGACCAGGGCCGCCGCGACCAAGCTGCGGTACTGACGGTTATGAAGCCGCGTGATGATTTCGACCGTCGCTGCCGCGGCGAGAGGCAACAGCAGCGGTACAAGCGGATGCCGGTAGCGTCCCAGGATGAAAAAAGCGACGACCGCGGCGATCATGGTTGCGATCAGCAGGTAATACACCCAAAGCGAACGCCAGCGGTCGATCGTCATCGCGATCCCGATGGCTCCCAGCGGGAACAAGATGCCGAAGTGCAGCAATTTGCCGAGTGCCAACAGCGGCACGGAGAATTCGCGATAGAACGCGAAGCTTTCCACGTCGGGGACTTCGTAATGATTGATCACCATCAGGGATTTGATCGCCATCAGTTGGAACCAATGCAGGTAGTCCTGTCGGATTTCCCCGATGGCTTTGCTCATCCAGAAACGGGAGACTTGCCGGGCGGAAAGCGGCTCTCCAGATTCCTGTTCGGCCAAGCGGATCGCATCACTTCGTTCGTAGAACGGTGTCTCATGTCCGGGAACCAAGGGCACGTAAACTCCGTTCGCACCGAGATTGTTGCCGATGTAAAAGTTGGGGCCGGCTTGGAACGTCGTTGGGGACCATTCGCCGCCGAGCGACGCATTGCGGGCGGCCACCGGCAACAGCACGATCGTCAATCCGGCCACATAGCCCAGCGCGAGTTTCCAGCGTTGTGATCGCTCGATGTCAGCGACGCCCGATTCAGGCCTGTCGGTTGGCGATTTCAGTCCCAGGACGATCCAGGCAAGTGGAATAGGAAACCACAGCAGCGCGTTTTCTCGCGTCACGATCAGCAGCGCCAAGCTGATGCCACACAGCATTGCAATGGTGATCCATGGCCGCTTGGTCAATTCGGTCAAAAAGAACAGAAAGCAGCACAGCAGGAACGACGCCAACGCGGCCTTTTGAATCAAGGCGTCGTAAAAGATGCTCGGCGGATACGCCGCCAACATGGCGGCAGCCACCAATCCGGCGCGGTCGCCGAACAAGCGACGGGAGGTCCAGCCGACGAGCAGCACCGAGACCGAACCGAGTGTGATCTGCGCCAGCCGAATCCCCAGGGCCGCAACGCCGAAACAGCTTTTCAGGATCGCCAAAAAATAGGGATACAGCGGAGCTTGATAGAACGTTTCCGAGCCGTACCAATTGCCTTGGGAGATTTGGAAGGCCCAATCAAGGTAGCCGCGACTGTCCCCGATCGGCTGATCAACGGTAGGGACTTGGCCGGTTTGCAGCACGTGCACCAAACGCAGGACGAACGCGATCACTGCGATCAACAACAGCCACCAATGAAATCTGGCGATGACTTGGGGGCGGTCCACAGAGGTTTCGTTGCCGGCCAAAGAAGCTTTCTCGTTGGGCTTGGGCGTCCTCTTCGCGGTCGTCGGTGAGGTTGTCTCCAAGTTCAATGGCCGTTTGGGTTCAATCGCGTGATGCTAACCGTCGGTTTTCCGCAATCGGTCAAAGACTAACCCGACGCAAAACCAGCGGCAACCATGACACCGAGTGGGCGCGGGCGAGCGTTTCCCGACCGACGGATCATCGCGAATCGGCGTTGGGGCATTTGGTTGCATCGGCGCGGGGGACGCGGCGTGCTAACCTGGGACCGGTTTGAAGATTCTTCACATTCCCTTGGAGTTTAGATTGATGAAGCGTTTATTTGGTGGTTTGCTTGTTGTGCTGGCTTCGGTAACCGTCCTGGTCGGCTGTGGCGGAAGTGAGCCTTCGACGACCGAAGAAACTCGAACAGAGCAACAGATCGAGCAGGAGAATGCTGATTACGAGGCGGAAATGGACGCTCCGGACGAGGGGGAGTGAGGCCGCTAACCCGAGCCGCTCTTAGGGCGTCGATTCCGGCGCCCGCATTGAGCTCGTTTGAGGAGCAACTCGCACGACGTGAGTGATTCTCGGCGAGCAGGTCGATCTTCGCGTCCATCGCGGTGCCGGTGCGATCGATTCGTGCAAAGTGCCGTGATTTGCGGGGCGTTTCTTCCACTGAACCGCCCGGCAGCAACAGCGGACGCGAGACTTTTCTTTTTTCGGATGTCAAGTTGGTGTGGCGAGATTCCAACAATTTCTTGACCTGATCAAATCTCTCCCTTATCCTGGACGCGAAGTTCCCTTGGAATGGGGGATCTCTTCTTGTTCTTTTCCGTTACTTCGAGGTTTTTTATGTCAAGACCGCGTACTCTTAGGCGGGGCTTTACCCTCGTCGAACTGCTGGTGGTGATCGCAATCATTGGTATTCTTGTGGGACTCCTTCTCCCAGCAGTTCAGGCCGCCCGTGAAGCCGCACGCCGGATGTCGTGTAGCAACAATTTCAAGCAGATTGGCTTGGCGATTCACAACTATCACAGTGCGTTCAAGCAAATCCCCAACACGATGACCGGGACGGCCAAGACTTGGACCGGTGCCAACACCACGTACAACAGCAACCGGTTGTACCTGAGCTATCTGGTTTCCATCCTTCCCCAAATGGAACAACAAGGTTTGTGGGACGAGATCTCCAACACGAGCCGCGAATCAGCGGCAACCGGAGGAATCATGCCCTCTCAGGTGACCAACGGCGAGTGGCCTCCGATGGGACCCTGTCCTTGGGTCACGCAGTATCCGCCGTGGGCGACGGAGGTTCCGACCTACCGTTGTCCAAGTGACCCGAGCTTGCACATCAGTATCGGGAAAGCCAACTACGCTGCTTCGTTGGGCGATTCGTTCGACTACGCCTGGTGGGGCGGAAAAAACGAAAACGGCTTCTGGAACAACGGGAGCGGCTCGGGAGACCAATTCGACGAGACTTGGATGGCGACGCGAGCCCAAGCGGCCAACCGTGGATTCTTTTGGCCGCGATTGGAAACCCGTTTCCGCGACACGCTGGACGGGCTGTCCAACACGATCGCGGCTGGCGAAATCTGCACCTCGCGCGGGACGCGTGAAGTTAAATCGGATTACGTGCGGCGGATCACCAGCATGACGCCGACCAATTCGCACTTCGCAACTCCGCTCAACTGTAAAGAAGGCGCCCACATCGATCCCGATCGTCCCGCATTTTATGCACCCGGTGCGACCATCAGTTCCGGGATCAACAACGGTCGTGGTGGACGATGGGGTGACGGGCGTCCCGCCTACACCGCGTTCCAAACCATCTTGCCGCCTAACTCCGCGAGTTGTGCCCGAAGCAATTCGGACAACACGTACAGTATCTACACCGCGGGAAGTCATCACTCCGGCGGGGCCCACGTCTTGATGGGTGATGGTGCGGTGATCTTTATGACCGATAGTGTCGACACCGGTGATCTGACGCAAGACACGGTGGTTCGCGATGGTGGCATGAACCTCGGAGGTGCACAAAGTCCCTATGGTTTATGGGGTGCTTTGGGGACCAGGGCGACCGGAGAAACGATCGAAGAACAACTCAATCAGTAGCTGTGATTGGATCTGTTTGATAGTCTAAACGAACGTGACCTCGCCTCTTTCATGAGGCGAGGTTTTTTCATGGCTTTCGGTGTTTTGCTGCAGGACGATCGTGGACAACAAGAATACGCCTTCGCATCAATCCCCCTCGCACCGCGTCATTCCGGTGCGGCGGAAGATCGTGCTTGGTATCTTGGTCGCCGTCTCTTTTTTCTTGGTTGCCGAGGGGCTGTTGCGGGTCGCGGGGTATCGCGCCGCCTCTGACGTCGAGCGAATGGAATTCACCTTTCCGATCGATGACTACAACACGAATTCGCCCCAGCCGTTTTTGAAACGTGACGCGACCTTATTCTGGCGTCCTCGCCCCGGAGTCCTCGGTCATAATTCGATGGGTTTCTACGGTCCCGAGTTTGTCGCCGACAAGCCGGACGGCGTGTTTCGAATCGTTTGCCTGGGCGACTCCTGCACGCATTTCGGGCCGGTCACCTACAGCGACATGTTGCGCGGTTATCTGGATCGGGTGGCTCCCGGGGAGTTTGAGGTGATCAATGGCGGGGTCATCGGTTACACGTCTTTTCAAGGAAAGCGATTGCTGGAAACCGAGGTGACCGGCTGGGATCCAGATCTGGTCACGGTGTATTTCGGATGGAATGACCACTGGCTGGCACGCGGCTATCAGGACAAAGACCAACAAGCGGTGGAGCCCCCGTTGGCCGGCGGGTTGAGCAAGGTACGCCTTTTTCAGCTGATCCAAGGTTTAATGCCTCGCGCGGTTGCGGATTCGGCAATGCGAGTCGAAGCGGAGGATTACCGTGCCAACCTGCAAGCGATCGGAGAGGTGTGCCGGGCAAACCAATTCGACTGTTGGTACCTGACCGCGCCGCACGCGTTTGACTTGGGCGTGCCGCCGTACCTGATCGAGTCGGGGGAGGCGGAGAACTTGGAGGACTTGTTGGAGATCCATCGCGCTTACAACCAGATCGTTCGCGACGTGGCGGTGTCACGCGGCAACACGCTGGTCGATTTGGAGCGTGAGCTTGATTCGATGAACAAGTCGGAATTGTTCATCGACGACCACATTCACCTCTCGAAACAAGGTCGATTGTTGGTCGCCAAGCGGCTGGCCGCGGAGCTGCGCGGCGCGGGGATCCTGGAAGTTGACGCGGACGAGTAGGGCATGGCAGTCCGGAGGCCAGTCCCACGGCGTGACCGACCGGAAGCCGGTCCTGCGGATCGTCAATCGCGTGGGACTTCGATGCCTCGGATCACGGCGAGCAGTTCTTCGTCGATATCCCGGCCTTCGATCTCAGCCTCGGCAGTCAACTGAACCCGGTGCCGCAGGGCCGGGATCGCCACTTCGACGACGTCGTCCGGGATCGCATAGTCGCGGCCGCCGAATCCGGCCAAAGTACGGGCACACTGCATCAGCGCCAGGCCCGCGCGTGGCGAAGCGCCGATATGAAATGCCGGCCAAGTCCGCGTGGCGCGGACGATCTTGTTGATGTAGTCCACCAACGCGTCTTCGACATTGACGGTTCCACAAAGCTGAATCAGTTGACGCACCGATTCCGGATCGGTGATCGTCCGCACCTCGGTTTCCAACCGTTCATTCAAGTTGACCTGTTTGCTGTGCAGTTTCAGGATTTCAGCTTCTTGTGCTTCGCTCGGGTAATCGACCTTCAATTTGAACATGAACCGGTCCAGTTGGGCTTCGGGCAAATTGTAGGTGCCTTCGCTTTCCAACGGGTTTTGGGTCGCCATCACCAGGAACGGTTGCGGCACGGTGTGGCTGGTTCCGTCGATCGTGACACGGTATTCCTGCATGATTTCTAGCAGGGCGGCATGTGTCTTGGCGGGCGAGCGGTTGATTTCGTCGGCCAACAGCAGCTGCGTGAAAACCGGGCCGGGGCGGAAGCGAAACTCGCTTTTTTGCATGTCGAACACGGGGGCGCCGGTGATGTCCGATGGCATCAGGTCGGCGGTGAATTGGATGCGTCCGAAATCGCAGCCGAGCGCTCGACCGAGGGTGCGAACGAACAGGGTCTTTCCCAGCCCCGGCACGGATTCGATCAGCACGTGGCCGCCGGAAAATAACGCGGTCAGCGTTCCGAGGACCAATTCGTCCTGACCGACAAACAATTTGGCGACTTCGTCCGAGACCGCTTGGTAGAGCCGCTGGACGGGCTCGAATCGTTGGCTCTTCCCCTGTGACGCCAACGGCGACTCGCTGGGCGGGGGAGTCGTGGCGGCGCCGGTGCTCGTGCCTTGCGAAGCCGTCGGGGTGACGGCGTGTGATCCGGGTTGTGGGTTTCCGGCAGTCGGGTCGGTCAACGGTCAGCCTCGATCAGTGGGGTGGGAATCGCCTCGGGGACGCTCAGTAGATTCTTGTCGCACGACCGCCGTGTCAACCGCCGTCACGCTCTCAGCAGGCGGTTTCGGGGCTGGCAGATGCAAGTGGATCGCAGGATCGGTCTCGTGAACCGGTTCGTCGATCACCCAGGGGCCGGATGCTTCGTCGCGGACATGTTTCATGTAGTCGCTGATTCTGCGGCGGGCGAAGGTTTCGCCGCCGCGACGCCTCATCAACGTCGCCACGGCACTGAGATGATCGCCGAAATGTGTCAGGACGCCGCGGTCGACGCGCCGAGGGCGACCAAAGATCGGCAGCAACGTCAGGCAGATCACGAATCCCAGGATGGCGATGTGAAAGGTGACGAAGCTGAGCGGAAACTCCGTGAAAAATTCCGCCCCGGAGGCCCGCGGGATCTCGCCGCTTCGGTTGCTGATCGGTAACGAGTAGGGTGCGAACGCAAATCCCGCTTGCGGCTGCGAACCATCCGCGACCAGTCGGCCGCCAGAACCCGCTCGTTTGGATGGATGCATCCGTGCGATCGAGCTGCGTATCAGTCCCTGAGCCAACGCTTGGTTCTGTGGTTGTGTCAGCGCGTAGTTGGTCAACAACGATCCGCCGGCGACTACCAAGACCTGCGAGTTTGGCCAGGCATCGCAGGTGATGCGGGCAAGGATGGTGTCATCGTCTTCGGATACCAACACGGATTCAAACTTCGTTTTGGCCGACGTGGAGCTGACGGATTGCCCCTGCGGCCAGTACACCGCGCCTGGGCCGGCCGGTTGCAGAATCGGGGTTCCCTGTTGTGACTTGTCTTTGCGGTCATATTTCTTCAAAACCCACTCGATGCGTCTTGGCGTGTCGATGTCGACCACACCGTCCCAGCCATCGCCCGCGGCAGCATCGCCCGCGGCAGCATCGCCCGCGGCAGCATCGCCCGCGGCAGCCTCGTGCTCGGCAGCATCGCCCGCGGTAGCATTGTCCAGCAGGATTTTGGTGCGTTGGACATCGGGTTGAATCGATAACCAGCCGTTGGAGGGCAACGTGGTTCGCGCCAGCTGCCATTGGTGCTCTTGAATCAATGATTCGGCGTACTTGCGGCGGTACTCCAGCCGCTGTGGTGGCGACGCAAACGGTCGGGCGTCGCGGTAAAACTCCGCTTCGCTGCCGCTATCGGGAACGACATAAATCAGCGTTTTTTGTTGAAGCTTCAGCCATTGTTCCAGCCAACGCGTGGTCCGGTTTTCAATGCCCGTTGGGTGCGTCGGCGTCCAAACGATGACGGATGTGCGCCGCGCCCGGTCGGTCAGGCGATTCAAGTCACGTGTGGAGAAGCCCGCAGATGAAAACGCGTTGCGCAGCGACGTAAAACCGTTGACGCTGCGGCGGGCCAAAATCCCTTTGCTGGGGCCATAGCCGGTTCGCAGACCGCCGTCGCAGCCGGCAAACAACAACAGCAGCAGGAGCGGAACAATGATTCGTTTCATTTGCCCGCTCCATAGGTCTGTGTCGCCGATTCCAACAGCTCATTTTGACGCCACAATTGTTCAAAGACACTTGCAGGGATCTCGTGGCGCCCAAAGTAAGATTGTTCAAACGCATCGGCAGTGGCCCGCAACCATGTCGCAATCGGCTCGTGGTGGCTGCGCGTCTCACGCACGTACCGACCGTTTGTCTTTCCTCGGCTCAGCCGCAACAGTCCGCTACGATCGAGTAGCAACAGCTGATGGCCGAGCAACAGAATGACCGCTTGGTCGAAACGTCCTTCGCCCATCAACCGTTCACACTCGCTGCGCAGGTTCACATCGGTTCGGCGCAGTTCGGGCGGCAGGTGTTTGATGCGCTCGAGCGTGTGTTCATCGGGTAACGCTTGCGAATCGGATTGCCGGTTGATCGACGAGCGATTGTCCATCCGCAATTCGGCACGCGACACGGCGTACACGGTCAAGCCGACCATTCCCATCACGATGACAGCCAGCAAGGCCCAGCCGAACAGATTGCTCCAGGTGAACGACGTGCCGAATAAGCCGCCGGTCGTCGCGCCCGGGTTGGTGGCCGAGTTGTTTGACGGTGTGGTTTGTTTGACCTTTTTGGGTTTGGGCAGCCAGCGACTGTCACGATGGATCGAGTCATCCTGGCGGATCTTCAGTTCGATCGGAACCAGTTGCTTTGATTCGGAATCATACCAGGGCGTCGTGTCCAACGACTGTGACATCGGACTGGCCGGATCTGCAGATGCAGTCGAGTCATCAGGCGAATCCGCAGCAGCGACGGTGGGGCAGATCGCGGGACAGAGGGCCGCAACAATTGCGACGGTAACCACCTGTAGCCACAAACTTGCCGAACGGCACCACGTGGACGCTGCGAGGCTCACCCGAGTGTGGACCAGTGCATGACCGCGCGCGGGGCTCCATCTTCTGGTGAATGTCGCTACGTTTGTCCGTCGATTCACGATGCTTCTCCAACGGTCGCGGCGACTTCGTTCGACCGGGGCACCGCAATCGATTCGGACGGAGTCGGTGAGGCTGGTTTGGGGATCCCGGTTTCGTCACCGAATTGACGCATCGCCTCGGCACGAACGGCCAATTCGACGTCCCAACCTTCCAAGCGGATGCGGGTATCCAGGTAGGCGATCATGCGGACCACTACGCTTAGCCCGCCGACGGTCCAGAGCGCCAGGGGGTAGAGCAACAGCAACGTCACCAAGCCGAAATTCCAGTAGCCCGTGACGATCCCGCGGACCCACACCAGACTGTAGAACAGTCCGGCGAAAATGACGGTCAGCGTCAGCGCGGCGGCGAACCAACGGCTGCCGACGTCGCTGCCGGCGGGGCGGTGCAGGGCGCGGGCGCGTCGCGAGAGCGTGATTTCGCTGGCATTCTTGCTCCTCAGCGGACACATTTCCAACAGGATCATCTCCGGCAAGAACGGCCGACCGGCGCGCACGGCCAACGCGACGACAAAGACGATGACCGGCAACGTGACGTCAAAGACGGTGTCGTAGGGCTGAAACAGACGGACCGCGACCAGGATCATCACGGGGATCGCCAATCGCCGAATTCCCAGGCAATAAAACCAACGCCAGAATTGTTGTCTCGCGATCTGCAACGCGCTCCGCCAACTCGGTTTGTGTTCGAACACCGCTTGCCCCAAGTAAATCGTCGTGACCACTCCGGCAGCCGGTGTTTGGAGAAACACCAACAACGCCATCCACGTCGCGTAGCGACTCAGTTCCCAGATCGCTTCGGAATCATCCAAGCCATATTGCGCTTCGGTCAGCGGGATCCAAGACAGCAACAACGCATTGGCGACCATCCACGGCCATGCGCCTAGCAGGAACCCGACAAACAAG
This sequence comes from Stieleria maiorica, assembly GCF_008035925.1. Taxonomy (NCBI): domain Bacteria; kingdom Pseudomonadati; phylum Planctomycetota; class Planctomycetia; order Pirellulales; family Pirellulaceae; genus Stieleria; species Stieleria maiorica. The sequence goes on along the minus strand of NZ_CP036264.1, from coordinate 4,916,446 downwards.
AGCGTCGGGTAGCGATGCAATAGCACCAGCGCCAGATCACCGATCTCGGCCAGGGTCCGGACCCGGACGGCCACATGGGTTTGATCAAGTTGCATCGTCGTCGGCTCCGTCAATCGGGAGGCGCGAATCGACCAAGTCTGCATAGCGGGCGGTTCGGACCAAGGACCCGCCGTCGCTCTCGTGACGAGGGAATCCGAGCACGACGAAGTACAGGGTGATCAGGCCACTGGACAGGATCGACCAGGCCACTTTGATCAAGTAGGGGGCACCGCTGGGCGACAAAAAGCCTTCGGTGAACGCCGCCAGAATGAACATCGCCGCGCTGGCGGCCATCACCGGCACGGCATCGCGTCCGGATCGACGAACCGAGTCCACGCGAGACAACCCGCGGGTGTAGAACAGCCCCATGCCCAATCGCAGGCCGGCCCCGGCCGACAACGCGATCGCCGTTAGTTCAAAGGGGCCGTGGGCAGTCACAAACTCAAAAAAATGATCCGCTCCCTCGACCCCGTCGCGCGACATGTAACCGAACGTGGCGCCCAAAACGATCGCGTTGTAGGCCAGCGTGACCAAACAGGGGACCAAAAGAATTCCGTAGGCGAAACACTGCAGCCCGATGCCTGTGTTGTGACGGATGTAGAACGCCGCCCGCGCCGTGTATTCTTCCGGACTGACGGCCAACGGTTCCTTGAATGATTCCGACGTGCCTTCGAGCATTTTGGACCCGCAAATGCGTTCGGCAAACCCCGGAAACTGTTCTTCCGCGGCGCCCATCACCATCGCCAGGGCGAACAACCCAAAGAAAACCAGCGTGGCGACCCGTACACAGCCGTCGTTGAAAATCCGTTGCGGTGCTTCGGTAAATAGAATGCGAACCCAACCGCCCGGTGCGGGGCTGTGCGTGCGATACAACTGGTTGTGGGCACGGGCGACCAAGCGGTGCAGGTAGGTGACCGTGTTGGGAGGCAATTGGTACGCATCGGCGAGCGCCAGATCGGCGCACGCCGCTCGATAGAGTGATGAAAACCGCACCACACCCGGTGCCCCGCGATGTTTGGGGCTGACCGAATCCGTGCTGCCGCGCACTTCCATGGCCTCGCACAAGCGTTCCAGTTCGGTCCAATCGGTGCGGCGTTTCTCCAGCAGCTTCGCGACATTCATCGGTCTTCCCTCGCATTTCCGGGCGGCGGCACCGGAGTCTCTGCCGGCGGCGTCTTTGCCAGCGACGGTGACGACATTGCGGCGTCGGCGGCGTCCGCGTTGGGTTGGATCGACGACCGATCCGACGCGCTGCGCCAATCACCAAGCGGAGCCTGTGCGGGTTGACGCTGTACCGGTTGACGTTGTGCGGGTTGACGTTGTGCGGGTTTGCCTAGCTCCTCTTGAACGACGCTTTGCAGTGGTTCCGCCAGCCCCGACGGTTTGCCGGCGTCTTTGGCCAGCGGGCTGTACCCGGCCAGTGGGCCCAGATCAGCCGATTCGGTCGTCGAATCGACCAAGAAGGTTTTGTAGTAGAGCGCGTACAACAGCAGATCCGGGTCGATGTCCTTGCGAAAATCAAACCGATCGATCAGCGGATCTGACAGGTTCCGGGCGACTTCGCGGCGCCGCGGTGGCGTCAAGAAATGGCGGCGTTCGACATAGGTCGCCAGCGTTCTGGCCATCTTTCGGGTGATCAGGTAATCGCCGGGAATGTACGATGCCAGCGCGGGGACTCGTGCATCATCCACCTTGGCGATCGGAAGTTGCCATTTGCGTTCGTCGACCACCACCATCGTTCCAGCGGCCAGATCTCCCAGACGCTGCATCCGCTGCGTCATCATCATGCTGACCAAGCCGACGATCCCGGTGGGAATAAAGTAGATCGGCGGGACATCGGGATCCCACGTGTTGATCGCGGCGACGGGGGCCAAATCGGCGACCCGCAGCAGGTTTCGCAGCAGGGCGCTGCGTGGCGACACAGGGCGTCCGTCGACTTCGATCACGCGAATCCCACAAAACCACTTTCCGATCGTGCGACCGTTGAAGTAGGCCTCCAGAATCGTTCCGTAGAACCAATTGATCACGAAGATCAAAATCACGATGAAGGCAAACGTCAGCGGGCCGTAGAAGGACGACAACACGGTCAGCAATCCACCGACCAACAGCAACGTGAATCCGACGGTCAGAATCACCCCCCAGCGGACCGCCAGATCGATCAGATACGCCGGCAGACGACGGAACGGACCCGCCAATTGATACTCAAAGGCGATGTTTTCCGGCGTGACCACGGCGATGGTCGTGTCGAGCGGTTGGACGGCGGCCATGCAAACGAAAAAGGAGCGAAAACGGTCTTCCCGGAACAGCTTCGATTATCACCCGGCAAGCCCACACCACGCAACCGGCGGGGGGTTTTTAGTTTTGGGTTTCAAGTTTCAAGGCAGTTGACGGTGGGCAGAAAAGTTGGGGACAGAAAAAGGGGGAGGCGGTCAAGGAAATGTTTGGTGTTTTCTGAAACCTGAAACCTGAAACCTGAAAAGATCACCCCGCAACATGCGTCATTGTTGCGCTGCTAAACTCACGCCCCATGAAAGAAAACGAAACCATTTCCCCTCCCACCTCACTCGGACGGATCCTGCTGGCGGTGGGGCCGGGGCTGATCGTTGCGGGATCCATCGTCGGCAGTGGTGAATTGATCGCGACCACCAAAACGGGTGCGGAAGCGGGATTCAGTCTGTTGTGGCTGATCGTGATCGGGTGCGTCATCAAGGTGTTCGCCCAGATCGAATTCGGCCGCTATGCCTTGATCAGTGGTAAGACGACGTTGGTCGCACTTGATGAAGTCCCGGGGCCGCGGATCAAGGGGCGAGGGAACTGGTTGGTGTGGTATTGGTTGATCATGTGGTTGGCCAGTATTTCCCAACTGGGTGGCATCGTCGGTGGTGTCGGTCAAGCGCTGTCGATCAGTGCGCCCCTGACGCAGCAAGGCGTGGCGTACAACCAGGCGGCCGACGCCGAGCAATTGGCGCGTTTCGACGCGTTTCGCCAGGCGCATCATCGTGGCGAGACCGAGTCGGACGTGAGCACATCGAACACCTGGGGCACCTACGATGCAACCTATCGTTCGGCAGACCCCGGCCAGCATTTGCAACCCCACGACACCGCGATTTGGGCCATCATCATTTCGCTACTCACCAGCGTGATCCTGGTCGTCGGCCGGTACAGTCTGATTCAATCCTTCTCCACCGCATTGGTGGCATCGTTCACGTTGCTGGTCGTCGTGAACGTGTATTGGTTGCAAAGCGAAGCCGAATTCGCATTCAGTGCCAAAGAGTTTCTCTCCGGGTTGATGTTCTCATTTCCAGAGAAGACGGCGGAGATCAGTCCGATCCGAACCGCACTTGCGACCTTTGGCATCATCGGTGTGGGCGCGGCGGAGTTGATCACATACCCGTATTGGTGTTTGGAAAAAGGGTACGGCAAATTCACCGGCGCAAACGATGGTTCCCCGCAGTGGAAACAGCGGGCCGCGGGGTGGATGCGGGTGATGCACTTCGATGCGTGGGGGGCGATGCTGATCTACACCTTTGCCACCGTCGCGTTCTATCTGCTGGGCGCTTCGGTGCTGCACCGCATCGGGTTGAATCCGGAAAAAGGCGACATGGTGCGGACGTTGGCCGTGATGTTCCAACCGGTGTTTTCCGAATGGGCCGCCACCGTGTTTTTGTTCGGTGCGCTGGCGGTGCTGTATTCGACGTTTTTTGTCGCCAACGCGTCGCACGCGCGGACCTTTTCCGACGCGTTGCGGGTGATCGGCGTGATCGCGCATGACGAGCAGACCCGCGACCGTTGGATTCGGATCTTGAGTGGTGTGTTTCCGATTCTGTGCGTGGTCATCTTCATCGCCTTCCCGGCTCCGGCGCAATTGGTCTTGATCAGCGGGATCGCGCAAGGCGTCATGTTGCCGATGCTGGCCGCCGCGGCACTCTTTTTCCGCTACAAGCGATCAGTCGAGGGGCTGGAACCCGGCAAGACATGGGACGTTTTTCTGTGGCTGTCCGCGGTGGCGATGCTGGTCACCGGCGTTTGGACCGTGGTCGCGGTGTTGTCGTAGGGGCTGATGCCCGAGATACAGCGAGCCGGGATACAGCGAGCCAGCCACACAGGTTGGAAGCCTATCCGACGACCGATTATTCCTGGACGTCCAGGATCGCGTCGCGAAGTCGTTGGTAGCAGCGTTGACGCGTGAAGTCGCGTCGCATCGTTTCCAGTCCCGCCGCGGCAACCTGTCGGCGAAGCGGGACATCACCGATCAGACGACTCAGTGCGTCGCACCACTGTTGGTCGTCCGCGGCCAGCAAGCCGTTGACGCCGTCTTGGATCAAGGTTTCGTTTTCTCCCAAACGTTGGCCGATCACGGCAGCTTGGCCCGACATGTAGATCTTGGTTTTCAGCGTTCCACGGTACAGGGATTCGGCGGTGTTGAACATCGGGAAAATCCCAATGTCCATTGCCAAAACCTCTCGGACCATCGTGGTCTGGTCGTACTGCGGCAGGACGCTGTAGCGAACGTTTTCGAAACGAGGGATCCGGTCGGGATCGGCTCCGACCAGTCGCAGTTGGACGTCGGGATGTTGGGCGAAGATCGATTCCAGCGGCTCGAAAACGCGGTACAAGGCGTCGGCGGTGTACTTGCCGCCGATCCAGCCGATGCGACAGGTTTCCTGCGGGGCAACGACCGAATCGCGATGGCGATCAAACACGTCCAACTGAGGCCCGTCGGGAACCACCGAGACGTTGGGACAATGATCGCGCACGTACCCGGCGGTGTATTCGTTTTCGCAGATCACGGTGTCGGAGGTAGCGAGCATTTGGTGAATGTGCTGCCAACCCTGAGACTGGAAACAGGGCAGCCAAAGCGCGTCGATCAGGTCGGTGATCAGACGTGTGTTTGGCAAATCCGCCAATCGCTGATGCAGCGGCCACGAAGGCACGGTCATCATCATCACGACGTCGCATCGGCGTGCCAAGTCAACGATTTTCGATTCACGTCGACGCAGGATGGCGGATTCGGCCACCGTTGCCGGACGCCGTAAACTCGGGCGCCATGGCCAGCGCTTCATCACCGCGTTCATCGCCTCGCTGGTGCGTCCGATGAACGTCGCCTGAATCTGGGCGTCTTGCTCAAAACACTCGCGGAACTGCAACGCCCGAACCGTCGTGCTAGGTGTTTCCAACGATTCGTAAACCAGCAGTACTTTCATCGCAGATCGGGTTACCAGCCGGATTGGATCACGTCGCAGACCCGGTCTGCATCGGCAACCGACATGTGGGTGTGCAGAGGCAAGACCAGGTAACGTTCTTCCAGGGCGTTCATGTTGGGGAGTTCATCTTCGCGATACTTTGCAAACACACTGTATCGATCGTTGCGAAAATGAACCTGCCCGGACTCGATGGCGGCGTCGCGCAACTTTCGCTCCAGGTCCTTGCGGCGATCGACCAAAACCGTACACAGCCAAGCCGCATGCACGCGATCTTTGAAGTTGGCGCCGACGACATCGATGCCGTGAATGCCCTGCAGCCGCTGGATGTAGCGGGCCAGAATCGACTTTCGCAGGTCCAGCACTTCGTCGAGCGTTTCGAGTGCCGCCAATCCCATCGCCGCACCGATGTCGGTCATCTGATACTTGTAGCCCACTTCGCTGATGTCGTTCTGCCAAGTCCCGCCCTGCTTGGCTTCGCGGTCGATCCCGAACCAACGGATGCGTTTGGTTTTGGCGACCAGTTGCGGATCGCGGATCATCAACATCCCGCCGTCTCCGGTCGTGATGTGTTTGATCGCTTGGAACGAGAACGCGGTGAAATCCGACATCGCACCGACCGGGACACCTTTGTAGCTTGCGCCCACGGCCTGTGCGGCGTCTTCGATCAACGGCACGCCGGCTTCGGTTGCGATGGTCGTCAGTTCGTCCATGTCGCAGGGTAAGCCGCCGTAGTGCACACAGACGATCGCTCGCGTGCGATCGGTCACCAGGGACCGAACGTGTCGGGGGTCGATATTCATCGTCTCCCGCTGCGCATCGGCAAAGCGAATGCGAACCCCGTGATAGAGCAAAGGAATGTTCGTTGCGGTGCACGTGAAAACCGGGACGATGACTTCATCCCCCGGTTGCAGATTGCATAGCACATACGCCAGATGGATGGCGTCGGTGCAGGATCCGACGGCGACCGGAAAATGGCTCGATCCCAGAGCAACGCGGAACGACTCTTCAAATTGCTCGACTTTGGGGCCTTGCCCGATCCAGCGGGTTCGCAACGTGTCGGCGACGCCGGCGATGGCAGATTCCGGCACGTGTGGGTGGAACAGAACGAGATTCTTTCCCTGGACCGGTAAAATCGACTCGTCACGCGTATCGACGAACTTTGGCATAAATCGGATCCAAGCGTATTAAATGAGTCGCTGCTATTTGCTCGCTTCCACGCGGATGTCGCGCCATGGCTGCTGGTGGAACTCGGGTTCGGTGACAACGATACGGGAAAAAGACGCATCGCGTAACTCGTGTTCCAGGTGCCAAGCTGACCAACCAAACGAGTACGGCGTGAACGAGACTTGGTTCGTAATTTCGCTCAAATCAAACGCAAAAACACCCCGGACCCCCTCCAGGTAGGCCGGCAAGTTGCCACGGGACTCCAGCAAGTGCGCCGCGCACTTTTCGATCGAAGGCAATTCGATGATCAGTTGCCCCCCCGGCGACAGCAACCGATAGGCGGATCGAAAGAACTCTCTCGCCTGCCACAAATTGAGGTAGCTGAGCGAGTGGATCATCAAGATCTCCCGCGCACTGGACGCCGAAAACGCCCGCTCCAGTTCGCCAAAGTCCATGTAGAAATCCGCGCATGCGGCCGGGGCGGCATCGATGTTGATGTAGCCGTCCAGGTGCATCGGACCGCAACCGAGGTTCAGTTTGATGTCGCGTTTCTCCACGAGGGGGCCGGCAACACGCGGGACCACTTTGGGCCCGAGCACGGCCGTGCTGGGCATGATTCGCTTGGCGATTTCATACCGGCTGCGACGTGAGATTCGGCCGGCCAGGACGACGAGTTGTTTGAGGTGACGCCGCATCATTCCAGCATCACCTGCAAACCCTTTTTGACCGCCATCACGCGCCATTTGAACGCGGTCCACGTTTTGGTCGCCAAGCGATCGCGGTGCATGGTCCGGCAGTAAACTTGCTCGTGCTCGGCCGTGAACGGAAGTTGCAAAAAATCATGGACCCGCCGACCGACCTCGGCCGGCTGGCGACACAGTTCATCGTAGCCGACTTCGTGAAACCAGCGATGGGCGCGGCCGAACGTCTCGACACGCTCGAAATGCGCCAGCGTCAACTTCTTCCAGTATTGATGATCCTTGAGCACACCGACGCCCGGTTTTTCTCGGTGGCACAGCGACGCGGCGATGTCATCGGGGTCCCTGCGAATGAACAACACTTTGCTGTTGGGGAACACGTCCAGGTACAGCGGCAGCAAGACACAAGTGCGGGCGTCTTTGATTCCCCAGGGTGAGGTGCCGTCGTAGCCCCACTGCATCAAATCGATCCGCCATTGCTGCAGCATGAACGTCCCGACGGTCTCCCGGTAGCTCATCACTTCGTCGACGGACATGATCGGGTAGTTGGCCCAATTTGCCCCGCCGCCCATCAAGAGCTCGTCGTTGACGTAGTTGGAAAAGAAGTGCGATTCACACTGCGTGGCATTGTTGACCATGAACAATCCACAGGCGTGAAGACAACGCGACAACGCCGTGCTGCCGGAGTTGTGCATGCCCATCACCAACACCGGGTCTGGCGATTCGCCCTGAAAGTGTGTCGGGATCGGTTTTCGCACGCCGACGCTACCCTACTTGGACGCTTTGATCTCGGCCGCCTCGGCTTCCAGCTTGGCGATCTCGGTTTCCAACTCTTTCAATTCATCCAAGTCATCCGCCTGTTGCCGCGATCCGGCCAACTGTTGTCGCAAACTGGTCAGCTTCTTGTTGATGACATCCAGGCGCTTCTTCTGCTTTTTGTCCACGAGGATCCTGTTTCTTTACCAAGGGCGAAAACGTCACACGGCCGCGACCGTCCGATCGCGGGCCGATTCAACAATAGAACTTGACGACGCCCCCAATCGCAAGGGTTTTAGAACCCGAATCCGATCGAGATCCCGCTGCGGCCATAACCATAACCCGGATAACCGCCAAAGCGGACGCCGGGCCCGATGTAACCCCGATAACCGGGCGGGTAACCGAATCCCGGCCGGTAGGACGAATAGGGCCGATAGCCCCGAGAAACGTAGGGGTAGACCGGAGCACGGTAGCTGCCGGTGTAGACGCGCGGGACCGCAACCGGAGCTCGGTACGCATACCCCGATCGGACCGCCGGCCGACGGTAATAACAGTCGCCGGCCTGTGTGGTCGATTCGGAAACGGCCATGCCGCCGACACTGACGACCGCGGCGAGAAGTAGTTTGTTCATCATGGGGATGATTCCTTTTAAATTGGGAGGGATCGGATTGAATGCCCGCTGTGAAACGTTCGAAAACGAGCCTCATTCGATTCGAATGACACTGTCTGCACACCGCGCGCCAAAACTCGGCAGAACGAGCCCCGTTGGCGTCTAGACTTTAGGCGATCGTCTAGCTTAGGGCGATGCTTTATCTGGGATACGATGGCCCTTCCGGGCCGTCGCCCGTGGGGCTCAGCGCGACGACCTAGAAAGGACGTCGTACACCCATCCACCGACCACCTCTTACCCAAGCGGCCAGATCATTTGGATTCGCCGCGTTTCGCCTCTGCCCTAAGCTGGGCGGTCCCTTCAGGCGACTCCCTTCGCTGCGAGGCAGCGAGGGGCGACCGCCCGGAAGGGCCGTCGTACGTCATTTAGCGGCGACCGCCCGGAAGGGCCGTCGTACGTCATCAGTCGTACCCGAAGAGTCCTATGGGAAGCGGTAGCGATGATCCGATCAGCGCGTCAAATCGACGGCGCGCGGCGTCTCATTTCCAGCCCTTGGCCTGTCCCTCGGCGTAAATCTGGGCGACGTCTTCCTCGGTGATTCCGTGCGTCAGTGCGATGTGGGTCACTTCGCGGTCGACCACCGCTCCGAGCGTTTGGTTGAGCGCCTGCCCGGCGACCCCGCTTTTGGGGATTTTCTTGGCCTTGCCGAACGAAGACGCGATCATTTGTGAGTAGTCGCGATAGATCTTCTGACGCGTCGACTCGGGCAGATCCACTTCGCGATACTCGACCTCGCCCGGGGTTTGTTCCAGCTTCAGGTCTTCGACGACTTGGGCTTGGCTCCGCATCGGGACCTCGGGCTTTTCGGGTTCCTCGGTCGATCCGCCCGAGAAGAGGACCAACAGAATCAGGCCGACGACGGCCAGTCCGGCGACTCCACCGACGACCAACCACTGTCCGATCCTGTCTCCGGAATCGGAATCGTCATCATCGTTTGTGACGGTTTTGGCTGGTCGTGCCGGTTGGGGATTGGACGCTTGTGACGCGGCGGCGGAGATCGAAAAGACGCCACCGCAGGACGGGCATTGCGTCGATGCCATTGATGCGGGGACGTTGATCGGTACGTTGCACTGTGGGCATTGGACACGTTTGATCGACATCGAAGACTCGTCGCGGGATGGGGAAAGTAACGGTGGGTCCTACAGTTCTTTTCGATGCAACATCCATTGCCGTTGCAGATCCATCACGATCCGACGGATGATCGGCGGCGGGTCGACGTGTTCGCCTTTGAAGGTTTCGGGGAAGAACAACCCGAAGCCATTCGGTTCGATGCGCCGCACGATCGCATCGAGTTCGATCTCTGACTTGTCCATCGACAGTCGGGCGCGTAGTTCGTCGTTGATGTTCAGAGCAATCGAACGGTCTTTGGGGACTTCGACGAACACGCCGGTCATGCTGATGTTGGTCGGTTTGGACACGCAACGCTGCTTACCGGAAATCAGGGTGACCGACAGTCCGCTTTCGTCGATGACCGGAACGCGAAACGATTCCCTGCGATTCTCATCCTCCGACTTCGGCTCTTTTTCCTCGGGCGGGGCGAGCAAGTGCACGAAATCGACCAGCGGTTTGACCGTCGAGGGGTCAAGCGAGACTGATTTTTCTGGTTCGTTGCTGCTGGAGATCTTCAGCGTGTCGCCGTCGTAGAAGATCTCAAGGTCGCGTAGTGTGATTTCTGCCATCAGGATTCCTGAGCGTCCTTTGCTAACTCGTACAAGCGTCTAGTATCGTCCAGATCGACTTCGACGGGGGGAAGAGCGGATCCATCTCTCGGTGCGTCTGAAGAAAATACGCGTTTTCGCGATTTTCTTCAATCATTCTATCCCGCACGCTTCTCGGTCGTCTCGCGAAACAGCCCCGCGATCACGTCTTCCAGCGGCGGATCTTCCACCGCGACGTCTTCGATCGGGTGATCGGCCAAACAGTGGGAGAGCACCGCTGGGACATCGGCCCGGGCGACTTTCAATTGAACTTTAGGCCAGGTCTCCGATAGTACCTCACCGAGCGCCCTGAGATCCGGTTGATGCTCTTCGGCGAATTGCAGCGTGATGATTTTGTAGCCCGAGAATTTGTCGATGATGCCCGACAACGATCCGTCGTATTCGATTCTGCCCCGCGCGATCACGACCACGCGTTTGCAGAGCGCCGCGACGTCCTTCATGTAGTGGCTGGTCAGCAGGATCGTGATCTTACGCTTTTCCTGGTAATAACGCAGGAAATGCTGGATATTGTGCTGGGCGATGACGTCCAGCCCGATGGTCGGTTCATCCAAAAACAGCACGTCGGGGCTGTGCAGCAGGGCCGCGATCAACTCCATTTTCATCCGCTCACCCAACGACAGCTCCCGGACCGGCTGGCTGAGCAACGAGCCGACTTCCAGCAAGTCCGTCAGTTCGTCCATCGTGACGCGAAACTGGTCCTCCGGCACGCCGTAGATCTGCTGTTGCAGCCGATACGATTCCTGGGCCGGCAAATCCCACCACAGTTGGTTTTTCTGGCCCATCACCAGCGCAAACCGCCGGCGATAGGCATTTTTTCGCTGCCAGGGAACGTAGCCCATCACCGTGGCGTCGCCGCTGGTCGGATCGATCACGCCGGACAACAGTTTTAGCGTCGTCGTTTTCCCGGCCCCGTTGGGGCCGAGAAACGCCACAAATTCACCGGCCTGGACGTCCAAATCGATTCCCCGAACCGCGTGGACCTCCTGATACTCCCGATGAAACAGCCCCTTGAAACTCTCCTTCAGCCCTTCTCCCTTGCGATACACGCGATAGGACTTGGTCAGATTTCGGACTTCAATGATCGACATGGCACACGGCGGACGCTGGAGAAAGGTGACAGGCGGCGGTATTGTAGTGACGCGCTGCGATCACCACGAGAAGGGATCCACCGGCCGATATTCCTCGTGACCTGAACGATAGAACTCCATGACCTCCACCACGGCCGACGTGCCAAATCTGCGTATCGGACTGGGATACGATTCCCATCGGCTGGGCCCCGGCGGGCCGTTGCGGATCGGCGGCATCGACGTACCCGCCGAGGTGCATGCGATCGGACACAGCGACGCCGACGTGCTGCTGCATGCGATCACCGACGGCTTGCTGGGCGCTCTCTGTGCCGGCGACATCGGACGACTGTTCCCCGACACCGCGGCGGAAAACGCCGACCGCGATAGCCGCGATTTTCTGCTTGCGGCACTGGAGAAAGTCAATCAACGCGGCATGGGGATCGTCAATCTGGACTGCGTGATCCTGGCCGAACGCCCCAAAATGGCGCCCCACATCGACGCCATGCGCACTCACATCGCCGCCATGTTGGGCATCGATCCGTCGCAAGTCGGCATCAAAGCCAAGACCGGTGAGGGCGTCGGAGAAATCGGCACGGGGCAATCGATCGCCACCCGCGTCGTCGTGTTGTTGGCGGGGATTTCGGCAGCCAATTGAACCCCTGGGGGATCGGCGTCCAGTGGACGAGGGCCCGGAAGGGCCATCGTACGTGAGAAAGGTGACGATCAGCGGCGGACTTTGCGGACCAGCCGCATTTCGTTGGGGCCGATGAACATCAACAACAACGCGCCGATCGCCGCGTAGCGATCGAACACATCTTCATGGAATTCGTCTTCCCCCGGCCAGGGATACGAATAGACCAACGAAAAGTCGTCCAGTTCCAAACCCCAAGCGTCATAGGCCGACTGGCCTCCATGCCCGAGCGACGGCAGCGTCGGATCCAGTGACAGCTCCGGCGCTCCGCCAGGCAGGAAATTGCCGTCGAACAGGTCCACGTTGGCCGGCCACGTCCGGATCGTCTTTCGGGCTTGCCCGATCAAGTCGGCGTGGGCTTCGATCGCGTGTGCGTTCCATTTCAGCTCATCGGCCAAACAGGCGACCGCGGCGAAACCGCATCCCCACTCTAAAAACCGGCTGCCGATCTGGGTTTGGTGCCGGTTGATCCATTCCAGCGTCTGGTAGACCAGTTCGTAATCGGCGGCGACGAACTGCTCGGCGCGGTGCTGATCCCAGCGATCCTGAAACGCTTCGATCCGGGTGCGCATCGAGGAAAGTTTGGCAGCGATCGACGGCGGAATCGGCTGTGTGTTGACCTGGGACGGAATCGGAATCGGTTGCAACATGATTGTCTTCTGGCGCGCTGGAACTTACGAAACGGCATGTCCGGGTGCACCGGTGATCAAATTGTTTTCGCTGGCGTTGGAGTTCAACGGGATCGGCGGCGGCGACGCGTCATGTCGCGAATCGTCGAAGCGGTTTCGAATCGCCATGAACGTCGTCTTGATCTGCAAGAACGCATCAACGACATCCGGATCAAAGTGTCTGCCGCGACCGTCGACGATGATCGCTTCCGCTTTTTCGTGGCTGTAGGCATCCTTGTAAACACGGTTGGTCGTCAGCGCGTCATAGACATCGGCCAAGGCAACGATCCGCGCCGAAAGCGGAATCTGGTCCCCCGCCAGTCCGTCGGGATAACCGCTGCCGTCAAATTTTTCGTGGTGCGACAATGTGATGTCGTATGCCATCTTTAAAAACGAAGCTTCGGGACTGCGCTGAATCGCTCCCCGCAGCGTTTCGGCGCCGATGCGTGGGTGTTCCTTGATGGCGAGGAACTCTTCGTCGGTCAACTTTCCCGGTTTCAACAGCACCGCATCGGGCACACCGACCTTGCCGATGTCGTGCAGCGGGCTGGTCTGGTAGATCAGCTGAATGTACTGGGGCGTGATCGTTTCGGCAAACCTGGGATTGCGCGTCAATTGTTCGGCCAGACACCGCGAATAGCACTGCACGCGTTCGATGTGGTGTCCGGTTTCCGGGTCACGACTTTCAGCCAGTTTCGCCAACGAGAAGATCAACGCTTCACGGGTTTCCAATTGCAGCACCCTGCGGCCGACGTTGACGCGCGCGATCAGTTCGCTGGGATGAAAGGGTTTGCTGACGAAATCGTCGGCGCCGGCGACCAGCCCTTCGACGCGTTGGTCGACCGAATCCATCGAGGTCAGCAAAATCAGGTAGACATAGCCGCCGAAATCACCACCGCGGATCTGGCAGCATAGGTCGATCCCGTTCAGTTCCGGCATGTGCCAATCGCTGATCACCAACCGCGTGCGGCCTTCCTTCAGCCGATCGAGTGCGCCGCGTCCGTCTTCGGCGGTGATCACGTCAAAGCCGCCCTGCTGGAGGGTCGAAGAGATCATTTGTCGAACGATCGGGTCGTCATCGACAACGAGAATGGCATCGTTCATGCTTCTGCCTCGGTCAGTTTATGGTCAATCCAATCGAGACACCGCTCGACTTCCGATTCCAGTTGATTCAACGTCGCGGTCAGTTCCGTCTGATTGGTCTGGTCGGTGGCCTTCACATGGGTCTCGATTGCACCGGCCAGTGTGGCGATCGGATTGGCCGACATCGTCGCCGCGACACCTTTTAAACGATGCGATGCGGCCCGGGCACGTTGAAAGTCTCCGCTGCGAATCGCTTCACGGAGCCCGCCGAGTTGTTCCGGCAGTTGTTGTTGGAACATGCGAACGACTTGATACGATGTTTCTTCGCTCTCACCGCAACGCTGCACGACATCGTGCCAATTCAACACGACCTCCGACGCCAAGTGACTGAATCGGCCTTGTGGGGGTGTTGCGTCGGTGACGCCGTGGATCGGTTCGGACTCGAACACGTCGCGCAGTGTCCGCGCAAACACGGTTTTTGAAATCGGTTTGGCCAAGTGGGCGTTCATGCCGGCTCGGAAACACCGTTCCACCTGGCCGGCCAGCGCTTGTGCGGTCACCGCGATGATCCGGAGCGGAGATTCCGGCGGTAATTTCAGTTCGCCGGCCTGATGCATCCGCCGCAGTTTGCGGGTCGCGTCGAAACCGTCCATGATCGGCATTTCACAATCCATCAGGATGACATCATACGTGTATCGGATGGCCATGGTGATAGCCGCTTCGGCCGACGCGACCGTGTCGGCTTGGAAACCGAGACGTTGCAACAATTCCGACGCCACGGTGGTGTTGATTTCGTTGTCGTCGACCACCAGCACGCGGCGTCCTTTTCCGATCGAATCGTCATCGCTGGAAGTGCGTTTGCGTTTCGGTTGCTTCAGTGTCGGCAGGTCACTGAGCGTCGTTTCGATCGCTTCCAGCAATGCCGACGGCCGCACGGGTTGGTTGATCTGGACTTCGTCGGCGTGCCGCCGGGCCGTTTCACCGATCAAGATCCGTCGTTTGATTTCCGGCAGCACGGAAGGCAATGTCTCCAGTTCGGTCGCCGAAACGACACTTGTTTCAGCCAGTAACAGGTCGACGCGTTTGCGCATCGGGCCGTCGGTCTGCAGCGCTTGCCGGGCCGATTCGATCGAATCGGCGGTCAAGCAAGTTGCGCCCCAACGCTGCAGGTAATCCTGAATGACTTCGGTTTCGCCGTTGGCCGGCGCGATCAGCATCACGCTCTTGCCCGCGATCCGTGAATGACTGCGTTGCCCCAACAGATTGGTTTTGGGAAGTTCGTCCGAGGCCGCCTCCGGTTCGCCGGCGGGGAGGATGCAGACGAACGTGGATCCCACATCCGGCTCGCTTTGCAGCTGGATTCGCCCACCCATCGCGGCGACCAGCTGTTGGCAGATGTTCAGCCCCAACCCGCTGCCACCGAAACGTCGCGTCGTCGACGCATCGGCTTGTGCGAACGCTTCGAAGATCTTGGATTGTCGCTCCAGCGGGATGCCGATTCCCGTGTCGCTGACTTCGATCTGCATCCATTGATCCAGGGGGGGAGAATCGTCGCCGGTTGGTGGTTCGGGTCGGTCCATTCGCACACGTAAACTGACACCGCCGACCTGGGTGAACTTGATCGCATTGCTGATCAGATTGATCAGGATCTGTTGCAGCCGCACAGGGTCGCCCAGCAGGATTTCCGGGACGCCGGGTTCGAAGTGTGCCGACAGGTGCAGGCCTTTGGACTTTGCCCGGTGATAGAGCATTTCGACGGTTTCATCGACGAGATCGAGCAAGGAAAACGGAACGGATTCCAATTCCAGCCGCCCGGCTTCGATTTTTGATAGGTCCAGGATGTCGTTGATGATCGCCAACAATGTCGTCGAGGAACGTCTGGCGATCTGCAGGTACTTGGCTTGTTGACGCGAAAGTTCGCCTTCGTCCATCAGTTCCAGCATCGAGACGATGCCGTTAAGCGGCGTCCGCATTTCATGGCTCATCCCGGCCAAAAACTCGCTCTTGGCGTTGTTGGCCGCTTCGGCCTGTTCCTTTTGCAGCCGCAGTTTCTCGGACGACAATCGCTGTGTGATGTCGACGATCGTGCCTTCGAAATACCGCACCGTTCCGTTTTCGTCACGGACGGCATGCGCGTTTTCGCTGACCCAAATCTCCGATCCGTCGCGGCGACGCAGTTGAGCGCGGAAATCGTTGACGCGATCATGGAGCGCGATTTCATGCAAAAATCGCTCGCGTGTTTCCGCTGACGTGTAAACATCGGTCGACACATCGCCGACGGCGTCGATCAGCTGCGCGGCGGTTTCATAGCCACACAGTTTCGCCAGCGCCGGATTCGCGCTGCGGAAGCTGCCGTCGGGAAAGGTTTGGTAGATCCCTTCGACGGCACCGTGAAAGATGCTTTCGTATTGTTGTTGAGCGGCCTTGCGCCCGGCAAACTCATGCTCGACTTCCGTGATCACGCGATTGTAGGCGGCGGCGATTTGGCCGATCTCCGTGAACGGCTCGATCTTGACCCGACCGCTAAACTCACGCCCTTTCCGGTGCCGTGACATCTGGGTCAGCAACTCTTGCAATTCCGAGTTGGCTTGGTGTTCGGCGATGTTCAACCCGATGTATTCATGGCGGCGTGGCACACGCAGCGGTTGAACCAAGTTGATCGCTCCCAGCACCACCACGCTGGTTCCGAACGCCCATCCGAACGCTACCGCGCAGCCCCAGGATTGAACCGCCAATTGCGTCAGCCAATCGTTTCCGTTGCCCCACGCCGTCGGATCGGTCAACAGCGGGATCGCGATCGTGCCCCAGACGCCGGCAAAGCCGTGGGCGGGAATGGCACCGATGACGTCGTCGATCGACAACCGATGAAGCAGCCACGTCGATGCGGCACAGACCAACGCCGCGACGCTGCCGACGGCCATGGACGTGATCGGCGTCAACAGATGGCAGCCCGCGGTGACCGCGACCAGACCGGCGATCACACCGTTGCCGACCATGGCGACTTCCGGGCGGCCCAGTCGACGCATCACGATCGCCAGCGAGGTCAAACCGCCGGTGGCGGCCGCAATCATCGTGTTGACCAAGATCTTGGGCACGTTGTCGGAAAGTTCCAGGCCACTGCCGCCGTTGAACCCCAGCCAACCGAACCAAAGGACCAGAATCCCCAACACGACCAACGGCAGATTGCTGGATTGAATCTTGCGGGGATGGTTTCCGAAACGGCCCAGCCGGGGACCGACGATGATGATCGCCGCCAACGAGACCCAGGCTCCGACCGAGTGAACCACGGTTGATCCGGCAAAATCGATGAACCCGAGCGAGCTGAGCCATCCCGTCCCCGTGCCATCGATCAGGCCTCCCCAAGCCCAATGACCGAAGATCGGATAGACAAATGCGCTGACAAACACGCTGATGATCACGTAGCTGCGAAACCGAATCCGCTCGGCCACCGCGCCGCTAATGATCGTTGTCGCCGTGCCACAAAAGACGACTTGGAACAGGAAGAACGCCAACAGAGTGGAACTGGCACCGGCGTCCATCAGGAACTGCGACGAACCGAACCATCCGGAAACCGAGTGCCCGTACATCAGTCCGAAACCGACGACCCAGTAAGCGATCGCAGAGACACAGATGTCGATCAAGTTTTTGATCGCGACGTTGATGCTGTTCTTCGCCCGCGACATTCCGCTTTCCAACAAGCAGAACCCCGCCTGCATCAACAAGACCTGGCCGGCGCACAACAGCACCCACAGCAAGTCGATGGATGTCAGATCGTTCATTCCTCGTGCGTTTCCCTCAGTGCGAGACCGTTGCCCCAGTCGGTTTCCGCGGACGGTGTCCGACGGTCGCAATCGCAGTCACGGTTTGACCCGATGCGTCAGTTGAAGCGTTCAGCCGACACAGGAATGGGCGTGCAAAAAGAACGTCGATTGCGGTCGCCCGCACGGCAGGGGAATCCGATCGGATTGGGCGTGCCGGTTGGCAGGATCATTCGGGGGCGAGGGAAAACCCGAATGAAATCAGCGCTCTTCCACTGACGCGGATTGCGATCGGAAACAGTCGCGTTGTTCTGGTGTCAACGCATCGAGAGACGTCGCGGTGACCTTCGTCGACTGATCGATCGATGCAACGTTGTTCCGGTTGCCATCCGTATCGATCACCGCAAAACTGGCGCCAAACAGCGAGGCATCCCGTAGGTCCGCACCACGGAGATCGGCCGCGGAGAAGTCAGCGCCTTCCAAGTCGGCGCCGCGAAAGTTTGCTTCACGCAAATCCGCCGATTCAAGGTGTGCGTTGGAAAGGTTGGCGCCGCGGAAATCAGCACCATGCAACGACGTGTTCCTGAAATCCGCATTGCGCAACCGTGCATTCACGGCGTTTAGATTCGCCAATTCCATACCGTTCGCCTGTAACCCCAACAGATCACGAGCGCGGAAATCACGTTGCCGGATCAGCCGAGCGGCGTCCTGTTTGCTAAGACTCGACGCGATGTAGCGTTGTTCTTTCCATGGGTCGGCTCCGTTGTGGTACCCCGCTTCGGACTCCCAGTACCCGAGTCGATCGTCGGTCAGGAATTCGATCCGCTCGAGCCACTTGATGCTCTTGTAGAAATACTTTCCGGGAACCACCATGCGTACGGGCCCGCCATGTTCGATCGGCAGCGGCGCCCCGTCGGCGCGCAGTGCGACCAAAGGATCCAAATCCAACAATTCCCGCAGCGGCAGCGAGGTGGAGTGGGAACGTTCGCTGCGGGCGACGAAGGACACAAATCGGGCCTGCGGTTTGTAAAGCGGCTCTCCGCCTGCATCGGTCACCAGTTCGGCAAATCGAATGCCCCGGAACTCCATCTGTAAACGGGACCACCGTGTCACGCAATGCACGTCAATCCGACGCGTGGTTTGCGGCAGCGCGGCCAAGTCGTTCAGACTCCAATGCCGATCGACTTTGACTTCGCCGGCCAGGGTGACGGTCCACGGAGTCGTGGTCTGCGACGGAGCACGTTCGCCGACCACGGGCCAACAATGACGTTTGACCAGTTGTTGGTTGGGCGGGAGAGGGGGAGAGGTCATCGATGGCGGTCGGGGACAAATGAAATGGAGTGGGATCCTGTCCTCGTTCCGAGGCTCCGCCTTGGAACGCGATGTCGGTGTGGCTCTGCCACATGCGGCGCGGGAATGTGAGGCGGAGCCTCCAGCTCCATCGTGTCCCCAGGCGGAGCCCGGGGACAAGGGAGCGGAATTGTACCCGCGCCGCTCGCTGACGCTTTCCGCTGGCATGGGGATTGTCCTCGTTCCGAGGCTCCGCCTTGGAACGGGATGTTGGTGTGGCTCCCGCCACATGCGGCGCGGGAATGTGAGGCGGAGCCTCCAGCTCCATCGTGTCCCCAGGCGGAGCCCGGGGACAAGGGAGCGGAATTGTACCCGCGCCGCTCGCTGACCGGGCTGTCGATTTCGTGAGCCGACGGCGCTAGCCGCGGGCCTAGCGGTGCCAGCATCGCCCTTCGAGGCCCGTGGCTAGCGCCATCGGCTCACTCTTGTTTCGGTTGCGATTAAATCGACAGCCCCTGACGCTTCCCGCTGGCATGGGATCATGTCAGTGCGGCTTTTAGCTGTTCCACCAGCTCCACCATCGGGTCGGTCAACAGTCGGCCTTTGCGCCACATCAGCACGATCCGGCGCTGACCGAGTTTGTCGCTGAGCGAACGGGAGGCGAGCTTTTTGCTCAATTCGCCCTTGCTGCGTCCGGCCACGATCCCGACGCCCATTCCGGCCGAGGCACAGGCGATGGTGAAGGCGCTATTGTCGGTTTCCACCGCGATTTTTGCGACCAGCCCTTCGCGGTGGAACGCTTGATCCAGAGCATCGCGGCCATGGGTGCCCGCCAACGTGACCACCAAGGGGTGTCGAGCGAGTTCTGCCAGTTCGGATGATCGCGACTTCACGTACGGATGCGATCTCCTGGCCACGGCAAGAAACTCCACCGTGTACGCCGACTCGTAATGCAAGTGCGGCGATTTTCGTTCCAGCCCCGGTTCTAAAGCCATCGCGATGTCGGCATGATCCTCCATCAACAACTCTTCGGCGCGGCGATCATTCCCTTGGCGGATCACCAGGTGATTGGGGTGTCGCTTGTGAAACGCGGCCAGCGGAGTGGCAAGGTCCTCCAGCATCATCCGCGCACCGGCGACCAGCCGGATCGGCAGGTCTCGCGAGGATTGCTGGACCACATCGAACGTCGATTCGATCTGGACCAAGATCGAACTGACTTGCTGAGACAACGTTTCCGCCGCCTCGGTCGGCCGGACTTGGCGACCGACCCGCTGGAACAACTCCACGCCATAGAGCTTTTCGAGCGCCTGGATGTGCTGCCAGACCGACGGGACCGAGAGATGGCAGACGCGGGCCGCCGCCGCATAACCGCCTTCCCGCATCACCAATTGAAACGTCTGCAAGTGAGCGATGGTTAAATCCTGGGACTTGATCACACGTGGCTCGCAAACATTTAGTGAAGCCGAATGAATGTTTCGAAGTATTTTATTGTAGTGAATGACACGTGGGGCCTACAATCCGCCGTCACAAACAACATGACGGCGTAGGACGCTCCGAACGGTTCGGCGTCTGAGTCGTTATGAATCGCAGGTAAAACGTAGTCGCCTTCGCCCCAGAAGGTGGTTCGCGTGGATTCTCCACGCTCTGGCGGGCGTCGCTACGTTGGAGCCCAGCGAGGGATCAATCGTATGAGTCGTTATCAAATCGCGTTGTTGCCGGGCGACGGTATCGGTCCGGAGTGTATGGAGGCGACCCACCGGGTGCTCGGCCAGATGGTTGACCGGGTCGAGGGGTTGGATTTGCAATTCACGTCGCATCGAGCCGGCGCGGAACTTTACCGTGACACCGGCGAAGCGTTGCCGTCGGCGGTGTTGGAGGATTGTTTGGCTGCGGACGCGGTGTTGTTGTCGGCGATCGGATTGCCCGATGTTCGCTACCGCGATGGGACGGAAGTTCAACCGACGATGATGGTCGGGCTGCGGAGGGCGCTCCAGGTGCATTCGGCGGTTCGTCCGGTGAAACTCTATCGCGGGGCGCCCTGTGTGCTGAAGGACACCGGGCCGGGAATCGATTTCGTCATCATCCGTGAGAACCTGGAAGGGTTGTTTGCCTCGTTCGGCGGCGGCAGCAAGGTGGGCGACGAAGTGGCCACCGATACTTTGGTCGTGACACGCAAGGGCACGTCACAGGTGTCCGACTTTGCATTCCGTTTGGCACAGCGTCGCAGCGGCCGTCCCAGTGATGGCAAAAAGATGGTGACCTGTGTCGACAAGGCGAACGTGTTCCAAAGCATGGCGTTCTTTCGCAAGGTCTTCTTCGACGTCGCCGCGCGGTACCCCGAGATCGAAGCCGAGGCGGTGTACGTCGACGCGATGAGTTTGTACATGGTCCAAAACCCTTGGGACTTTGACGTCTTGGTGATGGAGAACCAATTCGGCGACATCCTGTCCGATTTAGGCGCCGGCCTGGTCGGCGGACTTGGCGTCGGCCCGTCGGCGGAGATCGGAGAAAAACACGGCCTGTTCCAGCCCTCGCACGGCACGGCCCCGCAACTGGCGGGCAAGAACGTTGCCAATCCGCTGGCGACCATTCTGTCGGCGGCGATGATGTTGGATTGGCTGGGCGACAAGCACGACGACCCCGTCTGCTTGCGTGCCGCGGTCGACTTGGAACAGGCGGTCGAAAAGGTGATCGCCGACGGGAACGTCATCACCCCCGACATGGGCGGAAACGCATCGACGTCGCAAGTCGCCGATGCGGTCTGTGACGCGCTCGTTGTCGAAGCACCGACCAGCTGACCCCCTTCATCCCTTCGACACTGTCCCCGTCAATATCGAAACGTAGCTACCTTCGCCAGAAGGTGGATCGCCTGTGTTTCCATTGCTCCCCCAAGCATCGCGTCCCAAACACCAACATCCTTCGCAAAACGCTTTCCT
The DNA here is from genome assembly GCF_008035925.1 of Stieleria maiorica. Lineage (NCBI taxonomy): Bacteria > Pseudomonadati > Planctomycetota > Planctomycetia > Pirellulales > Pirellulaceae > Stieleria > Stieleria maiorica. The sequence goes on along the minus strand of NZ_CP036264.1, from coordinate 4,894,704 downwards.
TTCCCCCAGACCTTCCCCTTCCCATCGGTGAACCATGATGAAACGCTCCACGCGATTGAAACTTCGAATCGCCACTCCATTGGTTGTCTTGTGTGCTGTCTTTTTTTCCACACACGTCGCAGCGCAACAACCGATCATCGATGACTCGGTCGTCTTCGCCGAACAGGACGGGTTGGTCGCGGTCGAGGCCGAACACTTTTTCAAACAGACCGCTGCCGACGTGCGGGCGTTTTACTTGACGCACTCCCAGGCGACGCCGGAGATCACGCCCGATGGTGATCCGCCGCACGTGGGTGGTGCCAGCGGCGGCGCGTACTTGGAGATCCTGCCCGACACCCGTCGGACCCACGGCGACAAATTGATTCGTGGCACCAACTTTGCCCCGGAACCCGGTGCGTTGGCCGTGTTGCACTACAAGGTCGACATCTCGACGCCCGGCACCTACTACGTCTGGGTGCGGGCCCATTCGACCGGGTCGGAAGACAACGGATTGCACGTCGGAATCGATGGGACCTGGCCCGAAAGCGGCCAGCGTCTGCAGTGGTGCCAGGGCAAGCACAGCTGGCGCTGGGAAAGCAAACAACGCACCGAGCAACAACACTGCGGCGAACCCCACAAGATCTTCCTTGAGATCGATCAACCGGGCGAGCACGTCATCCACTTCTCGATGCGTGAAGACGGATTCGAATTTGACAAGTTCTTGATGACGACCGACCGCAATTTCACGCGCCCCGAGGATGCAGGACCGCCGCCGCAGATCAAACGCGGCACGTTGCCCAAAGCGTTCCCGTCGGTCGCCGTGACAGATACGAAATCGGCTGCCAACACCGCGCCAGCGCCGGACGGTCCACTTGAGTTGTCCGCAGCCGCATTTGCCGCCGGACAAGGGACCGGGTACTACCTGGACCGGGGAAAATGGATGGCGGTTAACCCCGAGCAACACAAGCGGGGATCGATCGAGAAAACATTCCCCTTCCCGACCGGACGGTACAACGTCACGCTACGAACGATCGGCGAGAACGACGGTCAATCCAGCTACGGTCTGTCGATCGACGGCGAACGGATCGGCAGCTACACCAACCCGCTCGGCGATGCGATGTACGCCGAGGGAAAAGCCTATCACAAGACATGGAAAAACACTCCGATCACCGAAGGCGCGATGATCGGAGTGACGTCGGAAATCGGTAGCAAAGACGGCCAAGAGTTCAGTCGAGCCCGATGGTCGGCGGTGACGTTCACCGCCGCCGACGAGGCGACCGGCAAGGCGATCGCGCCGCTGTTGGCCAAGCAGGCCGGTGAGGAAAAACACACTGCGGCCGCAACGCCAAACTCCAGCCCGACCGTGCCGTCCAGCAAGGATCCACTGCAGTTGCCTCGCAAGGCCGACGGCGACGGCAGCGTCAACGTCAGCGGCGAACTGAAACAATGGCACAAGGTCACCTTGGATCTGAGTGGCCCTTACGCCCATGAAAAGGACAACGCGCCGAACCCCTTTACCGATTACCGGATGACGGTCGCGTTTAAACATTCCGGCGGGAAAACCTACACGGTCCCCGGATACTTTGCCGCCGATGGCAACGCCGGCAACACCTCGGCTGAATCGGGGACGCACTGGCGAGCCCATTTCGCACCCGATCAAACCGGCTCCTGGACGTATTCGGTTGCGTTTCATCGCGGCAATCTGGCCGCATTGGATCCCGATGCACCGTCACAGACGGTCGCTCCCTTCGACGGGGCCAGCGGTTCATTCGAAATCGCGGCGAGCGACAAGTCCGGCCGAGACCTGCGTGGGCAAGGCCGGCTGAGTTACGTCGGCAAGCACTACCTGCAGTTTGCGGGAACGAAAACCTATTTTCTGAAAGTCGGTGCGGACGCGCCCGAGACGCTGTTGGCCTATGCCGACTTCGACAACACCATCGCCGGCAACCCGAAGAAGGCGCCGCTGAAGACCTGGTCGCCACACCTGCAGGATTGGAACAGTGGCGACCCCACTTGGGCCGACGGCAAGGGCAAAGGATTGATCGGTGCGGTCAACTACTTGTCCGGCAAAGGCTGCAATGCATTCTCCTTCTTGACCTACAACGCCGGTGGCGACGGGGACAACGTCTGGCCCTTTATCCAGCGCGAAGACAAACTGCACTACGACTGCAGCAAGTTGGACCAATGGGGGATCGTGTTCGATCACGGCACGGCCAAAGGCATGTACCTGCACTTCAAAATGCAGGAAACCGAAATCGACGATCACACCAAACACAAGGCGTCCGGTTTGGTCCCCGAATCGCTTGACGGCGGCAACCTGGGCACGCAGCGAAAACTGTATTGTCGAGAATTGATCGCGCGTTACGGCCACAACCTGGCGCTCAACTGGAACCTGGGCGAAGAGAACACCCAGACGACCGAGCAGTTGCAAGCGATGATCAACTACATCGCCGACCTGGATGCCTATGGCCACAACATCGTCGTGCACACGTTTCCTTCACAACAGGACAAGGTTTATCGCCCGTTGCTCGGTGACAAATCGAAGCTGACCGGCGTGTCGCTGCAAAACAGCAGCCTGGAAACGACTCACGCGCAAACGGCGAAATGGGTTTCCGAGTCGTCCGCCGCGGGCAAACCCTGGATCGTCGCGTTTGACGAATCCGGCAGTGCCGCCCACGCCCAGTGTCCCGATCTCGGTTACAACGGTTTCGACGGACACGACCGCACCGGCAAAATGGCGTACACCCAACACAAGGTTCGCAAGCAGACGCTGTGGGGCACGTTGATGGCCGGCGGTGCGGGCAACGAATACTACTTCGGTTACCAATTCGACGAAAACGATATCGTTTGTGAGGACTGGCGGAGCCGCGATCAAAGTTGGGACTACTGTCGCATCGCGATCGGGTTCTTCCACGATCATCAGATCCCGTTTTGGGAAATGAAGAACGTGGATGAAATCATCGGCAACCCGGAGCGCAAGCCGACCAAGTATTGCTTTGCCAAGGCCGACGACACGTATCTCGTTTACCTGTGCGAGGGTGGAACGACGGCGCTGGATCTTTCCGGTGCGAAAGGGCAGTACGACGTCCGGTGGTTCAATCCCCGCAACGGCGGGGCGTTGCAAACGGGCAGCACGACTTCGGTCACCGGCGGCGGAAAGGTCGCGTTGGGGCAAGCCCCCTCGGACCCGAACGAAGACTGGTTGATCGTCGTGCGAAAGAAGTAAGGCGATTACGACGCCACTGTAGAACCGCTGTCCCAGCTGTTCCGCACTGGCAGCGTAGCTGCCAGAGGATGCACTCGCGCCGCCAAAGGCGGCCGGGGGGGAACAGTTGAGACAACGGTTCTACACTCGCCAGCACATTGTAGAACCGCTGTCCCAGCTGTTCCCCACTGGCAGCGTAGCTGCCAGAGGATGCACCCGCGCCGCCGAAGGCGGCCGGGGGGAACAGTTGAGACAACGGTTTTACGCTCCCCAGCACATTGTAGAACCGCTGTCCCAGCTGTTCCCCACTGGCAGCGTAGCTGCCAGAGGATGCACCCGCGCCGCCGAAGGCGGCCGGGGGGGAACAGTTGAGACAACGGTTCTACACTCGCCAGCACATTGTAGAACCGCTGTCCCAGCTGTTCCGCGCTGGCAGCGTAGCTGCCAGAGGATGGACTCGCGTCGCCGGAGGCGGCTCTTTCTAGCGTGACTCGCCGCCGGTCTTTTCCTCCAGCTTCTCGAGCGAGTGCTTGATCGCGCCGAGCAGTTTCTTGGACGCATTGCTGCTCAGTCGATACGTATCGGTTTTGTCCTTGCTGCGATGTTCCAGCTGAAGAAAACGCCGGTTCTCATCGGAGGCAAATGTCAGCGCCCAATCCGCTTGCTCCATTGCGGTTTTGATCGGGATGCGTTGATCCTTGTCGTTGGGTTCCGCCTTCAATCCGGCTTCGAAAGCCTTGATCAGTTCCAAGGCTTGTGTCTGGTTGACCATTAACATGCCGCCGGCCGGCGGTGTGGTCTCACCGGGTTTGGTGGGGACCAGCAGCGAGATTTGCACCGACGGATCAAATCCGTCGTAGGCGACCGAGGCGACGTAGGTGTAACCGGTGCGCGAGAGTCCGAGGTGAACGAACGGCGAGGGGTCGCCGATCCAAGATCGGTCCCCGATCACCACGGACTGAATCGTGGGGTCAAACGTGTCGTCATCGGGCGACCAGTCGTCCGCGACCACAGAACCATGAATTAACGCAAGTGCCAACGCGCAACCGACCAGACGCTTCATCGCTGTTTTTCTCATTTCAAACCAACCAAGGAGGCAAACACAAGGGGGCTCAGCATAGACAACCAAGGAGCCGCGACCAACCGGATTTGTTTTGCCAGTAGAATTGGCCACAGCAGTCGACGTTCACAAAATCAGGGAATCGCACATGCGACACGACAAAGTTCCGCTTGCAGTCTTTTCTTTCACGCTGCTGTTCGGGATCGGCGGCCTCGCACCGCGATTACCCGTGATGGCCCAACAGGATGCCGAAACAAAAGCCGATGATGCAGCAGGGGTGGCCATCGACGATGCGTTTGAATCGGGCGACTTTCACTGGCGGGTCGGGCCGCCGTTGTTGGAAATCGACCAGCAGCGGTTGCCGGCCTCGCCGGATCATCCTTGGTTGGCGGTGAAAGATCCCAGCATTGTGCGGCACGCCGGCCGCTGGCATCTGTTTTGCACGTTGCGAAAACAAAAATCGGGCGACGGACGCATCCGCATCGGATACCTTTCGTTCGCCGATTGGGCCGACGCCAAGCACGCGGATTGGAGCGTGCTGGATTTGACGATGGGGTACCACGGCGCGCCGCAGATCTTTTACTTCCGTCCGCAGCGCAAGTGGTACCTGATCTATCAGGCGGCCGATGACACACGCGGTCTGAAGTACGGGCCCTGTTTTTCGACCAACGATTCGTTGGACGCGCCCGAGCGTTGGACACGTCCCGAACCGCTGTACGTCGTCAAAGACGGTGCCAAGGCGGGGTTGGATTTTTGGGTCATCTGTGACGATGCGAAAGCACACCTGTTCTTCACGACACTCAACGGCCAGATGTGGCGCGCGGAAACGGCGCTCGAGCAATTTCCCGATCGTGGCTGGTCCGATCCCCAGGTGGTGCTGCAAGCCGACATCTTCGAAGCCAGTCACACCTACGCACTGAAAGGCCGCCAGCAATACCTGACGGTGGTCGAAGCCCAAGCCGGACGGCGGCGGTATTTCAAGGCCTTTGTTAGTGAGTCTCTCGAGGGAACCTGGACGCCGCTTTCGGCAACCCGCGATTCTCCATTCGTTTCGCCGGTCAACGTGGTCAATCAAGAGCAATCATGGGCGACGTCTTACAGCCACGGCGAATTGATTCGCAGCGGGTCGGATCAGCGATTGGAGGTCGATCCGGAAAACTTGCAACTGCTGTTCCAGGGTGCCGACGACGCGCAGTACCAACGCGGCAGCTATGGCGACATCCCGTGGCGGTTGGGGTTGTTGCAAGCTCAGTGAATTGGACGCCCTGCCATGGCGCGGGCATGGTTTTGGGACGCGACTCTTCTGGCAGACATTGGTGTCTTTACAGGTCTCGTCGCCTGCGGGGCATTCAAATCCGTAGCCTCGGGCAAGCGGTCCGAGCGTCAGCAAGGCCACGCCGCCCCAGGAAAACCACGTGCAACGTTCTCCAAATTGGCCAACGGGCATCGACACAATCAGCCTTGAGCCAACCGTATGACGGCATCAAGTCTTAACTTCGTGCAACAAACGCGCAACGGGCGATTGATCGGAATCGGAATCGGAATCGGACGCTTCCAACTCCGTGATCTCCATGAAGGAGACACGCGGCCGGTTGATGATCGCGACGTTCATGTGTTGGGGACTTTCAGGCGACTCGGCATCGATCACGGATGCGTCGGCGATGGGGAAGAAGTCGCGATTGGCGTGCAGAAACTCTTTGACGCTCTTGTGGGTGGTCATGTGCAACCGGCCTTTGATGATCCAGCGGTCGATGGCGACGACGGTGTGGAACAGTTGCAACGCGCGGCGGCTTCCGATGCGTTTGGCGGCCGCTTCGTGGGTGTCGCCGGCGATCCCCGCGATCATGATTTCGGGTTTGCGGACATTGACCTTTGCCATCTGATCGATCAATTGGCCGCGGCGATACAGGCTTGCGTTGCTGCATTCCATGTAATCGCTGATCGATTGATTCATGACGTCCGAGATGCGTCGTCCGCCCAGGTCGCAATCGGCAACGATCTCGAAGCCGGGTGTGTGGAAACGAACCTTGACCGCCGGTGTCTCCTCGGCCTCGCGGACCAGGGACTGGCACACCGTCAAGTTCTTGAGAAGTTCTGATACATCATCCATTGCAGTGTTTGCCCCGAATCACTTGTTGTCTGTTTAGCGTGCTGTTTTCCAAACGCGATGTCTGTCAACCCGCATCAAACGTCGCTGCGATGAACCAAACGCTGTTCGGCAACGACGAACGGGCAGCGGATCTGGGGAGAGTTACGTCACCGCGGAACGATGAAATGATTGAAGTTGTTAAAACGGGGGTGTGCATCGGATTAGCGGACTACCCTTCCCTAAAGAATTTGCATAATCGGAGCGGGATGACGGACGTCGCCCCAGTGGGTGTCGGGGGGCAGACTGGATCCCCATGATGCGGCGCGAAAGGCGATCGCAGGGCGTGCTCATGAGGGCAGATTGTGGCCAGAAGACTGCCCGGGCGGGGGTGTGACGGAGCAACGGTTGGGGGTCAAAGAAGCAACGGGTGGGGCGGTCTGTGCCTCAACCACGGTTCTTCTGCTGGCAGGTGGCGTGATTGTCCACTAAAACTAGGGCGAAGATCGCCCCCGCAGGGAAGCAGAAATGCCCCGACTCCTCCTCCTCTTGTTGCTCTCAGTCCCCGGGATCCTGTTGACGAACGGGATCCTGTTGACGGGCAGTGCGGGTGCGCAGCAACCGGCTTCGATCGCTCGGACGTGGCAGTTCCAATCGTTTTTTCGGGATGCGCATCTGGCGGAAAAGTCGATCGCCCATGTGGACGCCGCGGCGGATGGTTCGCTTTGGTTCGCCGTCTCGGACGGGCTGTACCACTATGACGGTTACTACTGGACGCGTTACACGACCGCAGACGGGCTACCGAGCGACTACGTACGATGTGTCCTCGTTGATAACGACGGCACGTTATGGGTGGGGACCGATCAAGGCGTGGCGGTCTTTGATGGAACCACGTTCGATTCCGATCGACTGAAGGGGCGTCTGGCCGGCCCGAGTCTCCGCCGGATCGTTCAAGACACCGACGGATCCCTTTGGTTCTGCTGTGACCAGTGGCCCAAAGGCGGCGTGCCTGCGGGGCTGACGCGGATGAAAGACGGGCAATTCACCACTTGGGGAGAACAAGACGGACTGCCCAGCAATTACGTTTCCGATTACATACGAACGTCCGACGGTCGACAGTTTGTGCTGACCAATGTTGGCTTGGCGGAATTCACCGAAGACGGCTTCCGGGAACCGCTCAAGGAGGCGGGGCTGTGGAGAGAAGATGCTTATGTTTGGTCGATGGTCGAGAGCCAGCGGCACGGCTTGCTGGTTTCAACCGGAACCCACTTTTATCAGTTCAGCGAAGGCGCATGGCGGCGCATTTCCAATGGGATCTCCAATCTTGACCAGCCCAAACTGGTGGCGACCCGGGATGGGGAGATCTTCACCTGCAGCACGGGGCGCGGACCGGTCGTTTTTCGATGGGACGGCGACGGTTGGGTCGATGCATCGCGACAATTGAATGATGTCGTTGGCGGAGTGTTGCACTTGATGGAAGACGGCCAAGGGGCGGTTTGGATCGTCGGTTCGGAGCGTCTGCTGCGCTGGGAACGGACGGCCCCGGAGTGGCAGGTTTTTCAGAACGTCGGGGCGCCACTTCATCGTGATCGCAGCGGCGGGATCTGGTTTGTCGTCAGCCGCGGCGGACTGGTCCGCTGGGCGTCGGGGCGTTCGATGGAGTACCCCAAACTTTACGGCCCGATCTATGAAACGTCCGACGGCGCTCTCTTCATGGAGTCCAACGACGGGCTGCGGCGGTGGGAAAAGGGGCGGCTGGATCGGGTCGATCTGCAGGGGTACAAGAATCCTCGGTTGCTGGGGATCGATGGTCGCGATGTCGTTTGGGTCGCGGCACTGGACCAACATCGCGGGCGATTCATCGTCGGAATCGAAGGCGGTCGGCTACATGCCAGGGATGTGTCTCGATTCACCAATCGCATTCGGTTCAATCGATCGACCGCGGATCCGCAAAGCGGCGTCTGGATCATTTTCGGCTCAAACAACTCGCTGCCGTTTCACCTTGTTCGTTGTGATCGAGACTTCGACCGGGAAATCCCCTTGCCGGAAAAAGCACAGATCAGCCATCTGCCCAATGTCTTGCCGCTGGCCGACGGAACGCTGTTCGCGTCCGGGTACTTCGGGTTGATGAAATCCACCGATGAGGGACGGACCTGGTCGGAAATCGAAATGCCCTCCGCTGCGGTTGGCGGGCTGGTCGCGTTGGACGGGGAGATTTGGGCGACGTGCAGCGGCTATTTGGGCGGGCAAGCGGCACTGGTGCGGATGCGTGACGGAAATTGGAAATCGATCCTCGATCGCAACGGCCGCGTCGTGGGGCAAAACGGTGCTCAACAGTTTTTCGCTTCCTCGCAGGGCAAGATCGAAGTGGTCAGTGCGGGCGTGACGACGCTGCCGCCGCCGGTCGCGACGACACCGTTCGAAACCCGCGTGGGGAGCGTCGTCGCCGGAGCCTCCGGGGAATTGTGGGTCGGCGTCGGCAGTCGTTGCTTTCGCTATCAGCCCGACCAGTATCCCCCCGAGACCGAGGTGGTTGGGGGTGACGGCAACTTGAATGAGGGCGAAGCGTTGCGACTGCGTGTGCGCGGCCTGGAGCGATTCCGACCGAAGCGGACGCGGCGTCATTTTCTCGTTTCCGCCAAAGTGGATGATCAGTCCTGGACGCCGTTCGAATCACTCGGCGAAGAATTGAGCGTCCCCGCGTTGCCGTTGGGGGAACATCGCATCGCGGTCCGTGTTCAGGACGCGGCCGGCCAGATCGATCCGACGCCTGCCGTGTTCCAATTCAGTGTGATGCCGTTGCCGTTGCAATCGCGCGCCTGGTTTAAACCCGCCGTCGCGTTTTGCTTTGCAACGATCTTGGCACTGGCCATCCTGGCCGGATTCAACTGGGCGCGCGTGGGGAAAATGGCGCGAGGCTTGGAACGTGAAGTTGCCCGCAAAACAAGCCGCATCGCCTCCAGCGAACGGGAATTCCGGCTGTTGTTTGAAGACTCCCAGGACGCGATCTGTCTGTTCGGCAATGACGGCATGCTGAAAAGTTGCAATCGCGTGGGAAGGGAGTTGTTGGGGTTATTGCCAGAACCGGGGATCGCATTTTCGTCGATGTTTGCCGGTCGTGACGAAGCGTTGCGATTTCAGTCGGAACTGAGCAAAGCCGATCATCTGCGCGGTGCCCGTTTCAAACTGCAAACGGTCGGGGGCAAACCGCTGGACGCCATTTTGTCGGTCAACCGGCAGAGGGAGGCAGACGGAGCGCTGAGTGGATTCCAAGTGATCATCCGCGACATCTCGACACTCGTCGACCTCCAGAATCAACTCTCGGAAACGAAAAAAATGGAGGCGATCGGTCGCATGGCCGGCGGGATCGCCCACGATTTCAATAATTTCTTGGCCGTTGTCATGTACGGTGCGGAGTTCGTCCGGTTGAGCGCCGACGGAAATGCCGCGGTGGATCAAGGCGTGCAAATGATCCTCGATGCTGCCCAACGGGGCCGGCATTTGACCGGCCAGATTCAAACGTTCAGCCGGACGTCGACGGGCAAGTTGAACGTCGTGGATACCGGCAAAGTGCTCGCCGAAATCGATCCGCTGCTGCGTGGTGTTTTGGAGTCGGCGATCGAATTGAAGTACGACGTCGCCGAATCAATCGATCATGTTCGCGCCGATCGGAGTCAGCTGGAGCAGGTGTTGATCAATTTGGCGATCAACGCCGCGCATGCGATGCCCGATGGCGGAACACTGACCATCGGCGCGTCAAATGTCTTGGTCGCGAAACACGAGTTGAACGAACTGCGGTTGGATCGTCCCGGACCCTACGTGGTCATCGAAGTCGCCGACTGCGGACATGGGATGGACGCGGCGACTTGTGAGCGGATTTTTGATCCTTTCTTCACGACCAAGCCGCACGGACAAGGGACCGGATTGGGGCTGGCGATCGTCTATGGGATCGTCCAACAGTTTCGAGGCCAAATTGCGGTCGAGAGCCGAGTCGGACACGGCACCCGTTTCATCGTCCATCTGCCGGCGACCAAAGAGCCGGTGGGGGACGAAGAACCCGCAGCCACGCAACAGGATCCTGCCCAAGGCAGCGAAACCGTCTTGTTCGTCGAAGACGAGCAAGCGATTCGAGATTTGGCGTGCAAATCATTGCGACAGTATGGTTACCGCGTCGTGGCGGCGGCCGACGGGTTGCAGGCCAAGCGACTGATCGAATCGAATCAAGCGATCGATCTGGTGATCTCCGACGTCGCGATGCCGGGCATGAGCGGTACGGCGCTGTTGAATTGGCTGCGCCGCGTCCGGCCGAATCTGCCGGTGTTGTTGATCACCGGGCACGCCGATCCGGCCTCGAACAAAGCGATCGAGGCGATCGAGGTTCCCTGCTTGAGAAAACCGTTTCTGCCAGCCGCATTGGCACTCCAGGTGCGAGAGATTCTGGATCGGCAGGTGGCATCGCACGCGTCTTGAACCTTTTCTGAAAAAATCGCTTCGCCCCGGTGGTGAGCGTCGCGTCGGTCGGCAAAGAAAGATCAGCCGGATACGGAGACATTGTTTCGGGAACATGGCCTAGCAACGGTCTAGGATTTGGGCAGTTGTTTTCGAACTTCACCTGCGAGTGTTCCAATGGTCCGTCTTTCGTTCGTTCTGGTCGCGCTGCTGTCGGTGGATTGTTCCCTGGCAAATGGACAATGGTTTGGTAACCAATCGCGAGGGCTGCGCCGCAGTCGAGCTCAATCGCATGCGGCTCCCACCGTCCCCAACCGATACCGCACACCCTACCCCACGTCGACGCGGGCAATGAGCATCGGCGTGTTCAGTTACCCGGACTACAACCACCCGCGGCCGGGATCGTTTGATCCCTATCGTTTCGACAACTACGTCTACGATCCCTACCGGTTCGGCAGCTTCGAAGCCCCGGACCTGTTGAACGACCCCTACTTTCGCGAGCGGCATCGATACGACAGTCATTTCCCCGGCCGCCGTCGTCCGCCGCTGGTGATGAAGACACCACAACCAGAATTTGCCTATCCGTCGCCGCGCAATCCGTACCTGTACAAGGGGAGCAAGGAGGCGCTGCGAAACCCGTCGTCGAAACATCCGCAGACAGCGAATGCACCCCAGCAATTGATCGCCAGCCTTTCGGCCATGGACGATGGCGAAGCCTGGATGGAATTCTTAGCACCCGATCGTGTGGACGACCTGATCGCCGAGGGAGACCAAGCGGAACTGAAAGAGCTGCTGTCACACTATGATGGGATCGTCAATAGCCCGGCACTGAAGGCGATCGCCGCGGCACGCGGTTTCCAAGCAACCCGAGAGTTGCTCCGCCGACATGTCCAAGCGGCGGAAGAGCTGCCGCCAGCACCGGGTGATGCGATTCAATGGGAGACGCTGCCGCCGGCACAGATTTGAGGCGTGTAACCGAACCGTAGTGGAAGTCGTCAAGACTTTCGGTTCCCCCGCGGGGCTCCGCATCACCTTCCTCGCCGCTGGTCGGCGGCAGAGTCAGGCACGGAAATAGGACCCATAGGACGTATGGGACTGATAGGACGGTAGATGACACGATCACATCCCTGTCCAGTATGTCCCCTAGGTCGCATTGGTCCTATTTCCCCTGCGCCAACTGCGGGGATCTACCCCGCCGAAACCGAAACCCTTGACGCGTTTCGCTACGTGGGAGCTACGATTCATGCCGAAATTGCCGTCGATAGTCCGACGGCGAAACCTTCATCAGCTGACGAAAACTGCGGCTGAAATGGGCGTGGTCGTAAAACCCGGTCGCCAGCGCGATCTGGGAAATGGTTTGCGATGTCTCGGTCAGCAATTTCGTCGCGTTCTCCACACGAATGCGGACCAGGTACTGGCGGACCGAGCAGCCGAACGCCTTTCGAAATCGCCGCTCGAACTGGCTGACGGACAGGTCTGCCATCTTTGCCAGAAAGGGAGTCGTCAACGGATCGTCGTAATGTCGGTGCAGATGCGCGATCACATCGGCAAACGCGGCGACCGTCCCGCCCGGGGAACGAAGCTCTTCGACTTGGCGTGAAAATCCCGCGATGCCGATCACGTTTCCGCGGCGATCACGCAGCGGAATCTTGCTGGTCATCACCAAACGCGGCGAGCCTTCCGCTTCGGGCGCACTTTCAATCCGGTTGCGAATCTCGCGCCCGCTCTCCATCACTTTCAGGTCGTCGGCCCGGTATTCGTCGGCCCGTTGCTTGGGGAAAAAGTCATGATCGGTGCGTCCGATCGCGTCGTTTTCGTTGGCCACACCACAATACTCGCACCCGCGACGATTCAGAGCGATGAATCGGCCGCGGCGATCTTTGACGAAGAACGAGACGCTCGGCAACAGGTCAAAGAGCCCCAGAATCTGGCCTTGGGGGTCCAGACGTCGGTAAAAACGCTCGGCCGTCCTGGTATTACTCATGCAGCAATTTTACACCGCCATGATCAACCGGTGCAAGACGCACGGTTCGGGATCAATCAGAATCCACGTGCCGTCGTCGGTTAGCGCCACGTTGCGCAGGATACCCCGTGGATTGCCGGTCCAACGTAGCTACCTTCGCCAGAAGGTGGTTCGCCGAGATTCTCCGCGCTCTGGCGAGCGTCGCGACGTCAACGCGGCGATGGCTTCCTCACAGCGTCCCGTAAAACCGAACTCTTCCGCGTCTGATGGATCATTTCCCCATGGTTCGACCGTTCATCTTTGCCGCCGTCGTCTTTCAATCGACGCTTTGCCTGGCCGAGGATCTTGATTTCAACCGAGACGTTCGGCCGGTCCTGTCGGACAAGTGCTATTATTGCCACGGTCCGGACGAGGAGAACCGCGAGGCCGGGCTACGGCTGGACGTCCGCGAGGAGGCGATCGATTTGATCGAATCCGGCGAGCTGGTCGATCGGATTCTCAGCGACGACGAAGATCTGTTGATGCCGCCGCCGCATTCCAAGCTCAGCCTGAGCGAAAAGGAAAAGCAGACGCTGCAGCGGTGGGTCGATGAAGGGGCCGCGTATGCCGAACACTGGTCGTTCATGCCGTTGCCGGAAAGCGTCACGGTGCCCAATCCAGAAGAACCCGAGTGGTGTCGCCAGACGATCGACCGGTTTGTGCTGGATCGCTTGGATCGTGAAGGCATGCTGCCCAATCGGGCCGCCGATCCAAAACGCTGGCTTCGCCGCGCGACGTTGGATTTAACCGGTTTGCCGCCGACGCCCGCGGAGATCCGCGAGTTTGAGGACGCGTTGGCCGGAGACGACAGCCGCCGTCATCGCGATGCGGTATACCAATCGGTCGTCGATCGATTGTTGCAATCCTCACGCTTCGGCCAGCACATGGCGGTTTCGTGGTTGGATGCCGCCCGCTACGCCGATTCGTACGGCTACCAGAGTGACAAGCTAAATACACAGTGGCCCTATCGCGACTGGGTGGTCGACGCGCTGAACGAGAACCTGCCCTATGACGATTTTTTGACGTGGCAACTGGCCGGCGACCTGTTGCCCGATGCGACGCGCCAGCAGAAGTTGGCGACCGCGTTCAATCGGATTCACCGGCTGAACAACGAAGGCGGGGCGGTGTTTGAAGAGTGGCGTGTCGAGAACGTTGCCGACCGCGTGCATACGTTCGGCACCGCGGTGCTGGGGCTGACCCTAGAATGTTGCCGCTGTCACGATCACAAGTACGACCCGATCCCGATGCGTGACTACTATTCGCTGTCGGCGTTCTTCAATTCGATCGACGAAAGCGGCGTCTATGACCGCACCGAAAAAGTCCCGTGTCCGTCGTTGTTGCTGCCGACCGAGCAGCAGGAAGCGGCACGTCGAGAGGCGATGGAAACGCTGCGTGCGGCCGAGCAAGATTACGCGAACGTGTTGCGCCAATCCGCACAACGATACGAATCGTGGAAACGCGATTCGGACACCGTGTCACCGATTCCGGACCTGCGATTGGCGATCGGGTTTGACGTCGATTTCGACAAGTCCATCAAGGATCTCTATCACCCGTCGCAGTCCGACCGCTCGTGGACGTCGATGTCCCCGTTGCAAGCGGTCCAGGATTGCTCGATCCCGCGGCTGGATCCGGCGCTGGCAGCGGACCAACAACGCACCAGTAAGGCTGCCGAAGCGACTGGAACTGCCAGCGACGACCAACAGGATGCTGCGCCGGAACCGGTCGCGGTGCCGCGCCGTGCGATCGTGTTGGACGGTGAACGCGGCGTCACGACGCACGGAGTTCCCGCCTTTGATCGCTGGACGCCGTTTTCGGTTGTGGTGACGCTGCGGGATACCAAACGCACGCCTCATCGCAGCGTGATCGTTCATCACACCCGAGGCACCGATTGTGGTTACAACGGCTGGGACCTGACGATCGAAAACGGTCATCTGGAATCGCGGATGGCCCGTGTCTGGCCTGGTAACGCGATGTCGGTTCGCACGATCGATCCGATTCCCGCGGGCGCCTGGCACCAGGTCACCGCGACCTATGACGGTTCGTCACAAGCGGCCGGATTGCGATTGTACTTGGATGGTGTCCTGCTGGAGACGGACGTCTTGCGTGATCAGGTGAAAAAGCGGGCCAACGTGGTGGTCGATCACGGGGGCGAATTCGTGATCGGGCAACGTTTTCGCGCACGCGGATTCGCCGGCGGGTTGATCGATGACGTGCGAGTTTATGACCGGGCGTTGACCGAACCGGAAATGAAACACCTGGCCACGGGCGAGCCGATCGAACCGACCGAGGCCTACTTTGCTGCGGCGATCGATACACCGGCTCGCCAATCCCTGCAAACGTTGACCGACGCCAGGAAAGCGTTGGTTATGGCAGAAGAAGCGATGAACGAGATTCCGGTGATGCAGGAGATGGATCAGGCTCGTCCGGCGTACATTCTCGCCCGAGGCCAATACGATGCTCCCAAGAACGAAGACACGCGGGTGAACCGCGACACGTTCTCCCAGTTCGGACTGCCGTTTCCCGATCAGGCACCGCGTGATCGGTTGGGATTGGCACAGTGGGTGACCGATTCGCGAAACCCGCTGACGGCGCGGGTGGCCGTCAACCGGCTGTGGGGCAACTTCTTTTCCAGCCCGCTGGTCACGACGCCGGAAAATTTCGGGTTGCAAGGCGAATTGCCGACGCACCCGGAGCTGCTCGACTGGTTGGCTCGCGATTTTGTCGACAACGGATGGGACGTCAAACGTTTGTGTCGTCAAATCGTCCTGTCGTCGACCTATCGCCAGGATTCACGCGTCGACGCGGACAAACTGCAGCGTGACCCCGACAACCTGTTGCTCGCCCGCGGGCCGGCCAGTCGTCTTGCCGCCGAACAGATTCGCGACCTGGCGTTGGCGGCTTCGGAACTGATGAACGACGAACAAGGCGGGCCGCCGGTGTCGCCCTATCAGCCCGGCGGCGACCTGTGGCGGGAATCCAACGGCATGTCTCCGCCGTACCAGCAATCGGTCGGCACCGCGCTTTACCGACGATCGTTGTATTCGGTTTGGAAACGCACGGCGCCGCTGCCCAACATGTTGGCGCTCGACGCGACAACGCGTGAGGTCTGCACGATGGAGCGATCACGCACCAACACGCCGCTTCAGGCATTGGTATTGATGAACGACGTTCAATTCGTCGAAGCCGCACGCGCACTGGCCGAATCGGTGATGAATCAAAACGACGATCCCGAACGCGTTCAACTCGCCTTTTTGAAATTGACCGGTCGCAACGCAGATACGAACGAGCTGGAGCGTTTACTGTCGCTGTTGAAAGAAGAACAAGCTTACTTTGCCGACGAGCCCGAACGTGCCGCCGCACTGCTTGCGATCGGCCAGTCGACGGTCGCTTCGGACGTCCCACCGCCACAGCTGGCCGCGATGACCGTCGTCTGCCAGGCGATGATGAACTTGGATGCAACGGTTTGGAAACGCTAGCCGGACCATTTGTTTCTGTGGGTACGATGGCCCTTCCGGGCCGTCGTCCGCGGGACTCGACGCGACGACCTAGAAAGGACGTCGTACAACCAATTGCGGATCGCATCACCCCCGTCTCCTTTCCTACCTGGTCACAACCATGAACCCCAATTCTCTCAGCCATGCCATGGCAGCCAATCGCCGTCTGTTTCTCAAAAGCAGCGGTGCCGGCGTTGCCTTGGGCGCCGCGGCGCTCGGCAATTTGATGGGACGCGAAACGACGGTCACGGACACAGGTGGTGGGTTGCATTTTCCGCCCAAAGCCAAGCGGATCATTTATCTGTTCCAGTCCGGCGGACCGGCGCAGCAGGACTTGTTCGATTACAAGCCGCTGTTGAACCAGATGAACGGCCAGGAATTGCCAGCGGAAGTCCGCGGCGAGCAGCGTTTGACCGGTATGTCGGTCAATCAGTCGTTGCTGCCGCTGGCGGGATCTCAATTCAAGTTTTCCCAGGCCGGTCAATCGGGCGCCTGGCTGAGCGATCTGTTGCCGCACCATCGCGAGATCGCCGACGACGTTTGTTTCATCAAATCGATGTACACCGAGGCGATCAATCACGACCCCGCGATCACGCTTTTCCAAACGGGGGCGCAAATCGCCGGACGTCCGTCGTTGGGGGCTTGGTTGTCGTATGGTCTGGGCAGCGTGAACGATGATCTGCCCGCCTTCATCGTACTCGTCTCCGCCGGCCAAGGCGGCCAACCGTTGTATGCGCGGTTGTGGGGCAACGGCTTTTTGGATTCCAAATACCAAGGCGTCCAGTTTCGCGGCGGCAGCGATCCGGTGTTGTATCTGTCGAATCCCGGCGGAGTCGACCGGGGCCGTCGACGGGCCCAATTGGATGCGATCAATGATCTAAATCAGCACCAATTCGCCAAAGAACTGGATCCGGAGATCGAATCGCGGATCGCGCAATACGAAATGGCGTTTCGGATGCAGGCCAGCGTGCCGGACGTCGCCGATTTTTCCGACGAACCGGAATCGACGTTCGAAATGTATGGCGAGGACGCTCGCAAGCCGGGGACCTTTGCCGCGAACTGTTTGTTGGCCCGGCGGTTGGCCGAACGCGATGTTCGTTTCATCCAACTTTACCACCAAGGCTGGGACCAACATTCGAACTTGCCCAAGGGGATTCGTGGTCAGGCCAAGGAGACTGACCAAGCGTCGGCGGCGCTGATCAAGGACCTGAAACGACACGGGTTGTTGGATGACACGTTGGTCATCTGGGGCGGCGAGTTCGGACGCACGTCGTATTCACAAGGCGTGTTGACGGCCGACAATTATGGCCGCGATCACCATCCACGCTGCTTCACCATGTGGATGGCCGGCGGCGGGATCAAACCCGGATTCAGCTACGGCCAGACCGATGAATTCGGATACAACGTGATCGAAAACGGTGTCCACGTTCACGATTTCAACGCGACGATTCTGCACTTGATGGGAATCGACCACGAACGGTTGACGTACAAGTACCAGGGCCGACGGTTTCGTCTGACCGATGTGCACGGTGATTTAATCGAACCGATTCTGGTGTAGGTGTCCATTCCATGACTTGGAACGCACTGAAACGGGGTAAGAAGATTTCGGGGGTAAGAAGATGATGAATTGCGTCCTCGATTGAGTCTCACCAATTTTCCTACCTCCATAATCTTCCTACCTTTTCACCCGACATGCCCCTACAAGTCCATTGACCAACCCGCATCGCTCCCACTGGCGACTCAATCCGGACATCGATTTCTTGAACCACGGTTCGTTCGGTGCGACGCCGATCGTCGTGCTGGAAGACCAGCGTCGCTGGATCGAGCGTCTGGAGCGCGACCCGATCGAATTCCTGGGGCCGGAACGGTCGCTGCTGCCCAAACTGGATCACGTCCGCGATTGCATTGCTCAGCTTGTCGGCGCGGATTCTGAAGACCTGGCATTTGTTCGCAATGCGACCGACGGCGTGAATTCCGTGCTGCGATCGTTCCCGTTTGCGGCGGGCGATGAAGTGCTGATCACCAACCACGGTTACAACGCTTGTAACAATGCGGCCCGGTACGCGGCCGAGCAAAGCGGCGCGTCGGTGTCGGTCGCAGAGTTGCCGTTTCCGATTCGT
Source organism: Stieleria maiorica (assembly GCF_008035925.1). Taxonomy (NCBI): domain Bacteria; kingdom Pseudomonadati; phylum Planctomycetota; class Planctomycetia; order Pirellulales; family Pirellulaceae; genus Stieleria; species Stieleria maiorica. The sequence goes on along the minus strand of NZ_CP036264.1, from coordinate 4,876,309 downwards.
TCAAGCTCGCAGGTCATCGACGCGATTGATCATTCTATGACTTCGAAGACACGGTTGTTGTTGATCGATCACGTGACCAGTCCGACGGGATTGGTGTTGCCCGTCAAAGAGCTGGTTGAATTGGCGCACCGACGTGGGGTTCGCGTGATGATTGACGGCGCGCACGCGCCCGGGATGGTGCCGGTGGACCTTCGTGACTTGGACGCGGATTATTACACCGCCAATCACCACAAGTGGCTGTGCGGTCCGAAGACGTCGGGTTTTCTGTACGTGCGCCGGGAACTGCAATCGACCGTTCACCCGACGACGATCAGCCATGGTGCGAACACACCGGAACTCGGTCGAACACCGTTTCTGGCTCAGTTCAATTGGATCGGGACCTACGATCCGACGCCGATTTTGGCGATGCCGACGGCGATCGAGTTTCTGAGCGGATTGGTCGAAGGCGGATTGTCGCAATTGATGCGGAACAATCACACGCTCGTTGTCGCCGGTCGCGAGCTGTTGCTGGATGCCTTGAACTGCTCGGTTCCGGCACCCGTGGAGATGCTCGGTAGTCTGGCATCGGTTCCGTTGCCAGCGGAGCGTTTCGGCGACAAGGCGGCCGTCAACGCGTTCCAGCGGCAACTTTATCGCGAACACGCAATCGAAGTCCCGGTCTTTTTGCTCGGCGGCACCCTGCCTTGTCTGCGGATCTCCGCCCAAGCCTACAACAGCATCGATCAATACCAGCGATTGGCCGACGCGCTGCGGACTTTGACGTGTCAGGTGGAGAGGTAGGACGATTTTGGAGGTAGGAGAATTGGCGAGACTCAATGGAGGATGCAATTCATCATCTTCTTACCCCCGAAATCTTCTTACCCCTTTCCCAGCCCAACCCAGATGGAGCCTCAATCGATCAGTGAGGCGGCGATTCCGGAGACGATCAGCAATTTGCGTGATTCGTTGCCCTCGATGTGGTTGTGCAGCAGGTCGTTGACCAGGGCATGAGCCCAATCGGGATCGATCGCTGCGGCCGCGTGCAGGGGTAAGGCGTGGGAAAACATCACGGACTGATCGCGCTGGCCGAACAACCAAGACCAGTCATCAAAACAGGGTTCGACCAGGGCCTTGGCGATGCCTGGGTTCACCGGAGCAAGGTGAATCGCCAGGGTCGCGGTCGGAAAAAACGGTGTGATACGACTGGACTGATTCTCGATCCAGATCGATGCGAACAAGTATTCTTCGGCGAGGTCCGGGTCCCAAAGCGCGACTTGTTCGATGCGTTCGGCCAACCAATGTCGCGGTTGCAGGATCATCGCTCCCTCGTCGGGAGACTCCATGATCTGCAACGCTTGACGGGCCAATTCAGATTTTGTTTGTACATCCGCATCGGAGGTTTTGGCCAGTTCGAACAAGAAGTCGGCTTTGCCCAGTTCATCGTCGCATCGTTCGGCGAGGGCCAATCCACGTTTCGCATCACGGTGTTTCAGATTCAGATGTCCGGCGGTCATCCCCCGCGATGACAAGCGATCGATTCCCAGTCGCTTGCAGAGCGTTTCCGGCGACTGGTCACCGTATTCGGCGGCAAAACGAACGGCCAGGGTTTGCAATCGATCGATTTCGTCGGCATAAGCCGTCAACGCAATCAACTCGGATGCTTTTTCGGGGTCGACCGTCGCGTAGACGGGCAAGAACACCCTGGCGACTCCGGCAACCTTCTGACGCTCACCGGAGGCCAGAATTTCCGCCAACTTCGGATGGTCGGCATAGGCGTCCGAAAGCAAGTCCTTCGCCATCTCGACTTCATCGTGTTCGAACAATTTGGCTGCCAGTTGACCGATCGAAGCCAGCCCGTCGTCGCCGGCCTGTTGTCGAGCCAAAACCAGGGCTTCACCGAGCCATTCGAGACGCTCTTCGGATTCGGTGGCCTCGTCAGCCAATGAAAGGGAAAAATGGAAGACGATCTTGTCATCCAACAACGGCAACACTCGCTTCTTTTGATCGGCGTCCAGCCCCTTCATTTGCGCAATCATCATCCCAATCGTTGATTTCATATTGGGCAACTTCGCGAGTTCACTGAGTTCGGAGTGGGCGGAGTCAAAGTCTGCGATCGCGAGGGTGTGATAGTAACTTGCAAGACGGTGGTACGTGTCTGACGGCTCGGGTTTGGTGAATCGTTGCAGCATGCGGCCGGCCAACGTCGTCGCGTCGACTTGCGTCTGGGACTTAGGTTGAATGGGCGGAGTTGAGAGCGGTCCGGCGTCCAGCCGATGCAACCCGATCGGGCCGATCGGCCGACCGACCTGTCGCACGATGACCGCGGGGTGATAGCCGTCGTGATGGACGGCAAAGACGGCCGTACTGTCGGCGATACGAAATGTCGCTCGACCATCGGAATCACTATGGTGACGTTGGTGTTCGACGTAGGCGCCGCGGCAAGCGATTCGGGCGCCGGCGAGCGGGTGTTTGGAATCCGCGTCGATCACTTGGATCGGTTGATCGATCGTTTTCCACTGGGGATGCATCGTGATCGTCCCGAAATCCAGATCGGTTTTGTTGTTCCCGGCAATCGAAGCGTCTCGCCAATAGGTGGCTGCCATCCGATAGCCGGGGGCGTTCAGCTCGAGGGAGATGTCACGATTCCAATCGACGATCGGACGTGATTCAAAAACGCCTTGCTGGTCGGTCGCGATCGACGACTTACCGCCGAACAGTTCGACAGCAACGGTATCCCGCCCGTTGTAGAGTTCCTGCTGGATGACTTGGGGTGTCCTTGTGGTCACACTGACACGCTCGATCGCTTTGCCGTCGGCATCGACGACACGGCCACGGATCACAACGCCATGCCGCGGCACAACCTTCAACAGCACTTCGTCCGTCTCTGACAACAAGGCCGAAACGGGCTGTTCCGTCATCATCGTTTCGTGCTGGGCGGTCAGCTGGACGGTGGCGTTTTCGAGGACGTGATTGAATCGGAATTCACCCTTGGCATTGCTGTACAGGGTTTGCGTTCGGGTGAAACGTTCATCCTTGAATTGACACTCAACCTGTGCCGCAGCGATCGGAAGGCCCTGGGGATCGACCACTTTACCGATCGCCGCCGACATTCGTTGCATCGGTGTCGGATCCAATTGCAGGTTTCCATCGACCGGCAACTGTTGGGGATAGAGGTAAAAGCCCCCGGCTTTGATGTGTCGTCCGAGCACATCTTGTGGAAAGTAGCTAATCCGGCTTCCGCGCGCGAACCAAATCTGAAATACCCCGTCGTCGTCGGTGATGCCATTGGAGTGAGACATCGAAAAATGCAGGACGGTGAGATCCGGTAGTGGATCGCCGCTGTGTTCATCGACGATCTGGCCTCGAAGGCGAATGCCGTCAAACCATTCGATCTGGTAGAGCTGGTGTTCGTCGATCGTCGCCCCAGCGGCTCGCTGGTGCTGTGTCGTCAGCGGAACACTGCTGGGCATCTGTGAAGTGTAAACGAGGTTTCCGGGCGTCAGTTGAACCGGTGGCAGCGTGCCGTCGGGGCGCTGCACGGTGGTGCCCCAGGTGTAGACCTGCGTTGCACCTTGCGAGAACGAAAATTTCTGCGGCGAAGATGCAACGGTGATGGCTGTAGAGAAAAACGGTGAATCCGGCTCGGGTTCGGATTCTGCGGTCCAGCGTCCCGCCGTGTTGTAAGTCTTGAGCGCGACGACACTCAACCGCCCGTCATCACCGCGCGTCACCGGCAATCGCTGGTTCCCGAGCGAGTCGCTCCAGAGATAAACCATGGAAAGCCGCGCCGGATCAATCCACGTCGCTTGGGTTTTACCCTCGGCGTCGGTGGAAGCCGATTCTGGGATCCCGTGATATTTGGGAATCACGGTGGTGCCCCAAACCGCTGGGGCCAGTCGTGCGCCGGCGACGGAATTGCCTTGATCATCAACCACTCGAATCGTGTCTGTGGCCTGTGGATTGAGTGTGACATCCAGTGGAACACCACACCGCAAGCGTGTCTGAAACACTTCGCGGAAATACAATTCGCGTGTGGGGGCGGTGACCTCCAGTAGCACACGGTCATGATGCAAGAATGCTTGATGACGGCGTTGGATTGCGATTTCGTACTGTCCGCTGGAAACCGATGGGATGGTGAGTTGCCCCGGGGTCTGGTGCCACGTGCCGATATCCGGCGTGGACATCAGGCCAACGATTCGAACCGTCGCGTTGTCAATCGGTTGACCGTTCCTATCAACAACGCGAACCTGCACAAGGTCTCGATCCACAGCATATGCATCAGCGCCCGAGAGCCATCCCTGCCAGAGCAGAAACATCGCCAGCGCCCATGACGCTCCAGCCTGTTCGATAGGCACACGATTCATCTGGTTTCCTATTGCTCGATATTTAGAAACGGTTTGTCGTTCGCAGGCGGTTGATACGCAGGTCGTTTGACCGCAACCTGATGCCGGATCACGCCCCCCAAGGGGCCGATATCGAACATTAGCCGAATCTGCATTTGTGGTTCAATCAGCCCGTCGGTTTTGAAGACCAGCGGGCAAAGACTTCCGCAGGCGAATCCGGAACTACGCCGGTCGATCACTTTGTCGGATCCGCTGGTGTTGACCAGCGATGCAGCCAATCGGCTTTCGTCGCTCGGTTCTAAATCGCCAACTTCACAACGCACCAGCGTCAGGCCGGTTTCCGAGATAAACTGCGGCAACACCAACAATTTTCCTCCCAGATAATCCCTCGCTGCGATCTGTGCATCGAGATGCAATGCTCCAAGCAACGCACACGATGTGGTCTGGTCCTTTGCGACATTGATCGAGTAGGCCAGCTTGGCGTTAAAGTTCTTAAACTCGATCGACCAGTGGCGACCGTCGTTCGCTTCGATGAACACGCTCTGCAGGCGATAGCTGCCCGCAGGGATCACGACCGCTTCGTCCACCGATTGGATCTCACGATGGATCCCACTTTTCGAAACGAAGGTCGCGTTCAGCTTTGAAATCACGGCGTTAGGCTGCAGTTGATCCAAACGGACTCGGATGGCCCCCATGCCGCGGATCGGAATCAGCCGGATGCGCCACGGGTTTTCCAGCAATCGAATTTCGTAGCGATCGGCTGCGTCAACCTCTCGCAGCCTCAAGGGGCGGCCGGATGCGTAGCGTTCACGCAGTGGATGGAACCGGCCGTCGCGATCCAAATCGATGGACAAACGATCCGCGTTGCCCAGGTAGTCGCCGTCCCCGTCGCGATCGACCAGTTGCAACGCAAATTCATCGCCTTCGATCGAAACGCGACCACGGAGTTCAGCGTTGCCCTCGGGCCGTAGCGGTAAAAATGGTTCACTACCGCCGGCCGCTGCGGCGACGACGGCTGCCAGGAGACACACCATTAATCGACTCATCCGATCGCGTTCTCCGTGATGGCGGGATAGTGCAAACGTCGCGTGTGTTACTGAGATAGTACAGTGGGTGATTGCGCGCGTCAACAACCCTGATGACGGCCGTTCTGACGCCGCAATGATGGTCCGGTCCGTAACGGGCTTTCCCCAGACGTTTGAGCAGTCGCCGAGGACGCCGAAACACGTGACGGGGTCCGCTACGGTAAAACGAAAGAACAGCTGGCGCACTACGAATGCAGAGTCAGCGACGCTTTCGATTTGTTTATCAAAGCGGAAAGATGGAACAGAAAAGCGCCGGGCGTGGATTGCGTTGCTACCGCGTGATCTTTTTGATCGCCCAGCGGCAGGCTTCGGCGACCATTTCGTCTTCGTCGGCGGCTCCGCGCTGCAACGCCGGCAGCGCGGAGGGGGCGCCTTGATTGCCCAGCACGATCGCGGCGTTGCGGCGTATGCCTCGGAGCCGCGTTCGCCAGAGCGGCGATTTACGGTACGTCGCGCGGAAAGTTTCTTCGTCCATTGCAAAGAATGACAGTAGATCCAGATCCGTCAGGGGCCGATCTTCCTGTGCCGTTTGGCTGCGTCGCGACGGCTTGCGGTTCCACGGGCAAACCTCCTGGCAGACGTCGCAACCGAAGACCCACGATCCGATGCCTTCGCGCAATTCCGGCGGGATCGATTCGCGGTGTTCGATCGTCAAATAACTGATGCAGCGACTGGCATCCAGAACGCCGGGGGCGGGAAAGGCGTCGGTCGGACAGGCGTCCAGGCATGCGGTGCAGGTGCCGCAATGATCGGTCGCGTGGGGCGCATCATACGGCAGTTCCACATCGACCAAGAAACACGCCAAGAAGAAATAGCTGCCGTGATGTCGATTGAGCAGCAATGTGTTTTTGCCTCGCCAGCCGAGCCCGGCCAATTGTGCCAGTTCCCGTTCCAACAAGGGCGCGGTGTCGACACAGCCGCGTGTCGAAACCTCCGGCGCGGCATCCGCGACCAGGCGCTTGAGTTGCTTTAATTTGTGGTGAATCGTGTCGTGATAATCGATACCGGGCCAAGCGTAGCGAGCGACTCGACCACGTCCATCGTGCGTCGACGGGTCGGAATCGGCCGGATAGGGATAAGCCAACACGATGATGCTTTTGGTGCCTGCCATCACGCCGTCGGCGTGGCGGTAGGCGTCCAAGCGGTCGGCAAAGTAATTCATCCCTGCCGCGTAGCCGCTTTCGATCCAGCGGACCAGATCCGTAAAACCGGCCGAATCGACTGCCGGGGCGATCCCGGCGTTGATGAACCCCAATTCGGCGGCCCGCTGTCGAAACAACGGCAGCCAGGCACCGGAATCAGGATTCGATTCATCCACAGGCGCGGGACTATTTCTGCAAGGTGAATTCGGGCAATTTGACGATCTCGCCACCCTTGAGCGCCGACTCATGGGCACACAAACCGACGCAGGTCCAGTTGGCGCTGGTCACGGCATTGGGCCACGGGTCGCGATCCTCGGTGACCGCGCTGACCATTTCGTGAACCAAGTGCGGGTGCGATCCGCCGTGCCCGCCGCCTTGGACGAACGACAGGTGATCGGCGTCGTGGATTTCCGACGGCAGCGTGAACTTTTGAATCTCCGGCGGCAGCAGGTGGGCAAAGTCGGGGACTTCGATCTTTTCGGCGATCTCCGGCTCCGGCTTCTTCGCCGTGTGAATAACGTGTGGTTCGTTTTCAATCAACGTCCACTCGAAACTCTTCTTGGTTCCATAGACGTCAAAGCTTTCGCGGTACTGGCGGGCGACGTCGTACAAGAACCGCCAGATGTGCGCCGTTAGATCACTGTCCTTGAGTTTGACGTGGCAGGTTTCGACGGCGAATCGGTTGCCCGACTTTTCGGCGATCGAATCACGCACCACGCCCGATCCGAAACAGCTGACGTATTCGGCCAACGCGTCGGTCAGTCCCAGACAGGGGCTGACGACGTGGGTGGCGTAATGCATCGGAATCATTTCTTCCCAATAGCTCGGCCAGCCATCCATGTCTTGCGGGTGCGAGGCGGCGAGGTGTTGGATTTTTCCCAGCTCACCTTTCTCGTACATCTGTTTGATGAACAAGAACTCGCGGCTATAGACCACAGTCTCGGCCATCATGTATTTCAACCCTGTCTCCTTCACCTTTTCGACGATCTGGCGACATTCATCGATCGTTGTGGCCATCGGCACGGTGCACATCACGTGCTTTCCGGCGTCGAGCGCCTTGAGCGACATCCAGGCGTGGTCGGGGATGGGGCTGTTGATGTGAACGTAGTCGATGTCCGGATCGGCCAACACCGCGTCGTAGTCGGTGTAACGTTTCTCAATCCCAAACTGGTCGGCCGCCTTGTTCAACTCCGCCTCGTTTCGTCGGCAGATGGCGACCACTTCGGCGCCGGCATGAGCTTGATAGATCGGAATGAACTCGGCGCCAAAACCGAGCCCAATCATCGCGACGCGAACAGGTTTGGACATGGGAAACCTAGGGGCAAAGGGGAGGGAAGGGAACGGGCCGGGCGACCGGCAACGCGGCGGCGTGGTTTCGCCCGACGAGCGACAAACTTAGCAAAAATCGCAACTCCATCAATGCAATATCGCGCATCATTGCTACGCTATTTCACATGCAACAACGAAGCGTCGCCCTGCTGATCGAATCGAGTAACGAGTACGCCCGGGGGCTGTTGCGGGGTGTATTGCGTTATCAGGAAGAATTCGGCCGCTGGAAAGTGGACCTTCCCGAACAGCATCGCGGGGCGGATCCACCCAGCTGGTTGCGTCGCTACCCGGGCGACGGCATTCTGGCACGGATCGAGACCGACACGATCGCTCGGGCGGTGCAGGCGACGGGGCTTCCGACGATCGATCTGAGCGCTGCGCGGCAATTGCCGGACATCCCTTGGCTGGAGACGGACGATCAACAGATCGCGGATTTGGCAGTCGAACATTTCGCCGAGAGGGGATTGCGGTCGCTGGCTTTCTGTGGGGAGACGGAGTTCAATTGGGCGTGTTGGCGTCGTGACGCGTTTGTCCGTGCGGCTGAAAAGCATCAGCTGGAAGTGTCGGTGTTTGATCTGCCGAAGGACTCCGCCCGTTCGCCGTGGGCGCGTCAACGTGGGCGGCTGTTGCAGTGGATCAAGCAGTTGCCCAGCCCGTGCGGATTGATGGCGGCTTATGATTCGCTAGCCCGGCGCGTGTTGGATTTGTGTCACGAAGCGGGACGCAGCGTCCCCGACTCGATCGCGGTGCTGGGCGTGGACGATGATCCGCTGCTGTGTCGGTTGGCGTCGCCGCCGCTGACCAGCGTGATTCCCGATGCCGAACAGGCCGGGTATGTGGCGGCGGAGTTGTTGGAAAAGATGATGGACGGCCAGGATGTACCGGCCACGGCGACGTTGTTGCCGCCGATCGGGATCTCGACGCGGCGTTCGACCGACACGGTGGCGGTGGACGATCCCGAAATCGAAAATGCCGCCCGCTACATTCTGGCCAACGCCTGTTCGGGGATTCGTGTCGGCGACGTGGTGGCCACGACGACGATGACCCGCCGGGCGCTGGAGCTGCGATTCAAAGCGATGTTGGGCAAGACGCCCCACGAGATGATCGTGGCCACGCGAATCCAGCGTGCCGAACGCTTGCTACGCGAGACCTCGTTCCCGTTGGATCTGATCGCCCGTCGCTGTGGGATCGAACACGCGGAATACCTGAGCGTGATGTTTCGCAAACAAAAAGGCATCACACCGGGCAAGTATCGGGCGTCGTTTCGGTGAAGTAACGTTGGGTAAGAAGATTTTGTGAGTAAGAAAATGGTGAATTGCACCCTCCATTGAACCTCACCAATTTTCCTACCTCCAAAATCTTCCTACCTCTCCATCTGAGACGATTTCAACCGACTTCCGATCCGTGGATCCGCCACCACGACCTTGCTTCTTCGACCGACCAAGGGTAGTCGGCAATCAATCGGTCCAGCTCGGCCGCCAATTCGTCGACCGTCGCGAACCGATCGTCCACGCTTTTCGCCATGCATCGTTTGACGACCGCGACGATTTCCTCGGGGACGTCCTGATCACGATGCACACTGATGCTGATCGGCTGTTCGGTCAACACCAGGGCGAACAACGACTCGGGGTCACACTCGATGAAAGGCGGCCGCCCGGACAACAGAAAGTACGCGATGCATCCGACCGAATAGATGTCCGAGCGCGGGTCGATGTTGTTCGGTTCACGATAGCGTTCGGGGGCCATGTACATCGGCGTGCCGGCCCAAATCGTTTCGGCGGTCTGATACGAATCCGCGTCCGGTTGCAGCGGTTTGGCCAACCCGAAATCGAACACGACCGCCCAGTCCCCGACCGAGGCGTCCAGGGACAACATGATGTTTTGCGGTTTGATGTCGCGGTGAACCAGCCCCAGTTTGTGGGCCTCGCCCAGGGAATCACAGACCTGACGCAGGATGAACAGCGCCCGTCCATACGGCAGAAACCCGCTGCGTGCGACGACGTCGTACAGCGTGATGCCTTTGAGAAACTCCATCACACAATACGCTTCACCTTCGTCGCCACGCCCATAGTCATAGATCGTGACGGTGTGCGGGTTGCTCAGCGACGCGGCCAATTTGGCTTCGCGATCGAATCGCAAGCGGTCTTCCAGATTGTCCCGGTCCCCGCGCAATACCTTCAAGGCGGTGTCGCGACCGAGTTGTCCGTGTTTGGCGCGATAGACGACGCCCATTCCCCCGCTGCCCAATTCGGCGACCAGTTCGTACCGGCTGAGCGGGTGCACGGCAGCTTGGGCGATGGCGGTCCGTTTGGCGATTCGGCTGGCGGCGATCAACACGGTAAGCGTCAGCATGCATGCCAACACGATGAATCCCCACTGCACCGTCCGGGCGGTCGCAAATGCCGACCGGGCGGTCCGTTCGGCGACGATGCCCAAGTTCCATTGATTCAGCCATCGCCACGTGCCCACCACTTCGATACCGGCATAGTTGCGATAGGGATCCAGTTGTGATCCGGATTGTCCCGACGCTACCCCGGCCACGGCATAGGTCAATGGCTGTGACCGCCTGAGGTGCAGGTTCAGTTTCGTGGCGCTGGCGGCGGAGGTATCCGGGTCGGAAACTCTCAACCGGCACGACACCCGGCCGTCGTCCTCCCTGCCATCACCATCTCCATCATCGACCAACCACGTCTGGGCACGGGGGCTGTTGGTGACCATCACGCCGGCGGAGTTGACCGCATAAACGTCCAGTCCGGCTGTGCCTGACGCTTCGCGAAAGATCTGGTCCAACGCTTCGTACATGCCGAACCCTCGAATCAACATCGTCGCGACGACGCGACCGCCGTCATCGTGAATCGGCAGGATCTCCGCCATCACCGGCGATTGCATTTCCGGCCGGAAGCCATTGTCATCGGCAGTCAAAATCTTGGGGCCGAACAGGACCGTTTCGCCGCGCATCGCGCGGGCCAAATCGGCCGCCCCGTCGGGCGCGACATTGCCCCCGACGTCGGCTCCGTCGGGCAACCAGCTGGCGATGACCCGGCCGGTGCGATCCCAGACGACGTACTTGATGTCCGGTTGTTGCGACTGTGCAATCAGTTGTTGGCGGATCGTGATCGCGGCGGGAGAATCACGTAGGGCGCCGGCTGAATCCTCTTGGCGGCTGGTTTGGACCAGTGAGACGACCGCGGCCCGAAGTTGGTCTTGGCGGGCCCACGACTGGGCCAAACGTGCTTGATCGACCAGGAATTGATTGACGCTAGTTCGCACGGCATCGGCCACGGTGGCCAGTTCCGTGGCCGCGGATTGACGGACGTGGGTCTGAACCTGAGTGACGGTCCACCAGCCGGCCAGCGCGGTCGGCAGGATCGCGGCCAACCACAGCCATCCGGCGTTGAAGCGACGATGTTTGGTCGCCCGTGTTTGCCAGATCCCTGCCGACGGTCGCCGCCGGGTCGCCGGTTCCTCGTCGCGATAGCGGGGAGACGCGTGCGTCCGCTGCGAACTTTGTTGCGTGATCTGAGACGATTTCAACGGGGCCGGTTTACTGGTCCCGGCTTTGGTGCCCGGGCGTGACTTTCGCACGCCGCTTCGAAAGTCTCCGCGTCTTTGATGACGCTCTCGAGCCGCAAGGCCGGCGCCCGACTGTTCACCCGAAGCATCGATGGGCACGTCGCGTTGGGCCCCCGGCATGAAGGGGGCGTGAGACGTCGAGGCGTTGCCGTCGGATTCTGGGGCTGACGCAGTGGAATCGGCTGACGCAGCGGACTCGGCTGACGCAGTGGCGGCTGCCTCCGGGATGGCCGACGGGATCGCCGGCTTCTTGGCCGAATTGCCTTCCAGCTGCGCTGATTCGCGGTCGTGCTCCTCAAGCAACGACATCACTTCGTCGATCAGCGTCTGGTCGTCGCCGCACTGCGAGGCCAGGAATTGGCGTTGTTGGTCACTGGGCAGGTCGTCGATGGCCAGGAACAACTCGCGGACCCGCGCGTAACGCTCCGCGTCCATCAAGTCGTCTCGACGTCTTCGCTGTCGCGTCGCAATTCACGTCGCATCCAAGCCCGGCTCATCGCCCACTCCTTCTCGATCGTCCGCAGCCCCAACTTCATTTCCGCGGCGATCTCACGCATCGTCATGCCGCCAAAAAAACGCAGCTCGACGATCTTGGCTTGCCGCGGATTCAGTTTGGCCAGTTGTTGCAACAGATCGTCAAGCGCCACCACATCGTCGTCGCGGTTGAGTTCAAAGGTGACGTCGTCGTGCAATTGACGGCGCTCCCATCCGCCCCCCCGCTTCAACGATTGGACCTTGCGGGCATGGTCGACCAAAATCCGTCGCATCACGGTGGCGCCGATCGCAAAGAAGTGGGTCTTGCCTTGCCAATTGATCCGTGAATGGTCCACCATCCGCATGTAGGCTTGGTGGACGAGCGACGAACTGCTGAGCCGATTTCGGAGCGGTTCGTTCTGTAAGAAACGGCCCGCCAGGCGACGCAGATCGTCGTACATCACCGAGAACAATCGGTCGGTTTCGCCTTCGGTCCCTTCTTGGCTGCGGCTGACTAAATCGGTGACTGAAGTCATGTTTCCGGCTACGGGCATCAACGACTCGGATCTCTGTCGCGAGCGAGTTCCCCCTACGGCGAGTGAGCTCGAACCCACGACATCTTCGGCGGAATTCCGCCTGCCACCCAGTGTAACTCATCCGATGGCAAATGTGTTCTCATTCCTCTTCCGGCTTCTCACGGCGAAACACCGCGACGATATCGTCCACCGGCACGACGAACAGCTGGTTGTCGTGCTCCAAATCGACGGGGACCGCGTTTTTGGGGTGGAACAGGATCTTGTCGTATTGACGCAGCGGCAGCTCTTCGTCGTTCTCCACCACTGCACTGATGGTGACGATGCGTCCAGTGATCGTTGGAATCTCGGCCGCATCGGGCAGCGCGATGCCGCCCCGCGTTTCGCGTTTGGGTTCGTCCTTGCGCACCAGAACTCGATCACCAATCGGCTCCACGTATTCGAACGCTGCATTTGCCTTTTTCTTCGCCATCACCACTCCGAATGGATTCACTCTTTTCCGCACGGCTACCGACGGCAACCGAATCAGGGGTCTCGGCCGAGTCACGTCTAACGTTCAGGGGCACGCCAGGCCGACCGGACAGGGATTACAGGCAATAGTCTTGCGAGACGGGTCGTTTTCGTACACCCGGCATCGTGGGTGGCATGGTGGCAACATAAACCAAACTGGCAAGAATTGCCGATTAGGGGAAATCGCCGGACAACCAGTCGGCGCGGCGACGGGCGAGTTTTCGCCGCAACGGACAACCGCGCTGGACCGGCCGAAGCGATCGAGCCGATTGACAGCCAAGGCGGTGACGGAAACCGTATGCTTTTCTCTTTGACCGATGGTCGTTCGATGCGCAAGGATGTGAAACGTTCTCTGGTGATTTGGCCGCTCACGGCGTCCGTGATGGTAACCGGATTCAGCTGGCTGGCCCTTCAAGCCGACCCGGGAGCGAAAATAGTGCTCTCCGGTGCCGTGGCGCTGTGGAAAACCGCGGGCTTGGCCGAGCGGACACCGGCACGTTCCGGATTGCCGATTGTCTCGCCCACCAGCGTCACCCACGCCGGAGTATCGTCGCGTGAACTGGCAGCGCGTTCATCGTCGGTGAGCCAATCGTCGGTGGCGGCGACGGCGGATCGCTCCACCGTTCGGGTACCGGCCGATGCGTGGGCCGAACTGTCGCACATCGAGTCCTGGACGGATGCGTCGTTCGAGTTGCAGCAGCCGGCGATCGCGGGTGTACCCGCTCCCTCGTTGGATGCCCACAGCGATCTCTTCGGTTTTGACGCCAGATATGCGGGCGTCGACGAAGCGGTTTCGGTCGGGGATCTGCCGGTGCTGGAACTGACCCCGCCGACCGACAGCGGCGTGTCGGTCCAACTCGATGGAACCGATGTTTCATCGCGGAACGAAATGGTGATTCGGATCGATCCAGACGTCTTCTTTGCCGATGACCGACCGCTGACCCAGGCCGAGCCGCCGGCGCGTCTGGACGCCCCGTCGCCTCGGTTGGCCGAACGCCCTACCAGCGATGTGGCGTTGCCATCGGTGTTCGAAGCCCCGGCCGCGATGGTGGCAGATTTGTCGCCCGACTTGGGATCAACCGAACCGACACCGGGCCGAGCCAACCGCGACGTATTGGATGCCGAGCCAAAATTGATGGAGCCGGCTCAATCGTCGGCCGCATCGGAACCCTCGCCCAAAGAAGGCCAGACGCCTGAGGTCGCCGAGATCACTCGGAAGGCCGATTCGGACGCAACAGACGAACCGGGGTCTTCGCGCCCCCTGACCCAGCCTCGCTCGGCGACTTGGCCGGTGCCCAATCGGTTGATCGAACAGTTGGACATTCTTGAATCGATCGCCGTGCGAACCGATTTGCCCGCGGATGATTTCGCCGGGGATTTCACCGTGACAGGGACACCTGACACGGGCACCGAGGAGATCTTGGCTTGGTCGCGCACCGTTCGCGATCTACTGGATCGGCTGCACCAAGCCAATCGTCTGGGCGATCGCAACGTCCAACCGCTGCTGGACGAATTGCATCAGGCCCAAAGCTTTGCCTCGGTTCGAGCCGAATCTTTGCGATCGCGCAGCCGACGTGTGGCATGGCTGCAAGCCGCGTACTCGATCGAGCGACGTTTGGCGATTTGGGAACCGGTGTTCAAAATCAACTCCGGCGATTTTCCGGCGGTGCATCACGTCGGGGACGACGTGTTGTCGGTCGCAGCCGCGATCGACCAACTGGAGCGTCATCTGGTGGTGACCGGGGATGTCAAGGGCTGGGTGACGTTCCTGTTGATCGATCGGCTGCGTGACGCGTTTGAATCCGGAGACGACAACGCGCGGCGTGAAATCGCGCAACAGTTCCTGGCCCGTTTGACATGGCCCAACCTGGCGCCGATTCATCAACGGTTTCTCGCCGACCCCGCGGTTTCCGAGCTTGCCGCCGCGGTCAAACCCTGGGCCAGTGGTGCCATCGATTACTCGGCCTTGCTGCATCAGATCGAACGAGCGGAATCCAACGCGATCGATTTGGTGACCGCGGAGATCGCGCAATCGATGCAAGCCCTCGGACACGCCGATCATCCCCAGGCCCAGCAGTTGGCCGATCACCTGGACACGCACTACCGAAACGCGAACGTGCGATTTTCGCTCAGCGAGGAACTGTTGCGTGGCTTGATGCCCGAGTTGCCGACCCGCAACGTTCCTCTGCGGACGACGATGCTGGGCAGCCGAGTCACCGGCGTCAGCCGCGTCAGCACCGATTTGCGGTTGCGCCTGATCCCGTCCCCGTCCACATGGGAACTGAGTCTGGAAACCATCGGTGACGTGTCCACACGGAGTGTCGGACGCAGCGGACCGGCGGCGGTGAAGACGACGAGTGTGAATCCATACGCGGCCGCCACTCCGATTTCGATCAAGCCGGATGACATCCACTTGGGCGATCCGTCGGTCAACGTCGGTGGTCGATCGCGGCTGCGTGGGATCAACACGACCTATGATTCGTGGCCGATGTTGGGAACGCTGGTCCAGAACATCGCCGAAAGTCAATACTTCGAGAAGGCGTCGTTGGCAGACCGGATCGGACGCAATCGGATCCGTACACAGATCGGTGACGAGATTGATCGCACGGTGACGGAAAAGGTGGATGAAGCGACCGCACGATTCAGCGACACCGTGCTGGGACCGTTGACCCGACTCCAACTGCGCCCCCGAGTGATCGACATGAGTTCCACCGAGTCCCGTTTGATCGCACGTTATCGGATGGCGGGGGATTTCCAATTGGCCGCCATGACGCCGCGGCCGCGAGCACTTCGCGATAACCTGTTCAGCGTTCAAATGCACCAGTCGGCATTGAACAACACGTTGGAGCAACTGGTTCCCCAGGATGAAGCGTTGCCGATCGATCAGGTGTTGACGCAGTGTTTCGAGGTTCTGGGCGCTCAAGATCGTCCGTTGCCGGAAGACTTGCCCGAGGACACGCTGATTCAATTCGCCAAGCATCGACCGATCACGGTGGAAATCGAAGACGGAAAGGTCTGGATCACGATGCGGATTATCCGCTTGCAACGCGATCGGTTGCGGCTGAGAAACTTCATCGTGCGAGCCGCCTACACGGCGCAAGTCGACGGATTGAACGCGTCGCTGGTTCGTGACGGGCACCTGAGCATCAGCGGGCCCGGGATGTCGATGCGGCAGCGGTTCCCCGTGCGGGCGATCTTTAACAAGGTCCTCTCGCCGACACGTCCCTTGCCGTTGACGTCGCCGGAGTTATTGGCCCAGCGATTACCGCCGCAAAGCGGGATCACGCAATTCGAACTGCGTGACGGATGGATCGGCGTGTCGATCGGAAAGACGACTGAAAACCAACGCGTCGCCGGCCGACCGGTTGGCATCCGATAGTGGTCTACCGCAACTCCATTTGCGTACTTGATGATGCGTTCGGCGGGTCGCCGTGTTCTCCGAACTCGGCGGAGCGGAAACACGAAGCGTTGCCCCGCGCCGATCTCGGAGAGGACGGCGACGGTCCACCCCAATCGGATACAAAGCTAAGGTAGACAACGAGTGCGACTGAGACCGGATAGGAACGGTACGATCATCACTTGGAACGATGACAAAGGTTACGGATTCATTGCGACCGGGGATGACGAACCCGACGTGTTCGTCCACATCAGAGCATTCCGCGATCGCAGGATTCGTCCGGAGCAGGGGATGCCAGTGACGTACAGGTTATCGCGGGATGACCAGGGCCGGCCTCGTGCGGCCGAGGCTCAATTGGCCATTGAATCAGCCGATCCACCGCGCCGCCGTGCCAAGACGGCGGTGCCAGTCATCGTTGCATGGATGTTCCTCGTCTTCGTCGGCCTGTTGGTGTTGACGAATCAATTGCCCCAGTTGGTCCTCTGGGTTTATCTGCTCGCAAGTCTGGCCACCTTCGTTGCGTATGCGTTTGACAAGTCGGCCGCACGAAGCGGCAGGTGGCGGACGAAAGAAAACACGCTGCACCTGATGGCCTTGATCGGTGGCTGGCCGGGGGCCGTGATCGCCCAAGAAAAGCTTCGCCACAAAACGCGGAAACAGTCCTTTCGAATCGTCTTCGGATTAACCGTGCTGCTCAACGGCGCCCTGCTGGTCGGGGCGATGATGGCTTGGTCACGGTTGTAGAAAAGCGAAGGATGGGAAGGCAGAATGTTACGGGGCAGAATGATGAGGGCAACATGCCAGCGGGAAGCGTGAGCGAGCGGCCCACAATCGCGTCGTCGCACACCGTCACGGCGCCCCTGACACCCAGGTCGACAACGGATACCATCCGCGACGACGCCCTCTGCGGGCCACTTCACCTCACAACACAATCCCCATCATTCTGCCCCGTATCATTCTGCCTCCATCCTCCCCTCCCGGATCATCCCGCTCCATCGTCTTGCCTCACGCCCGGGTCCAATCTGTCTTCCACCGGCATCCGATCAAGCCAGCTTGAGTTGCCGGAGCAGGCGATTGACCAGACGTCCGGGCGAGCAAGCTGCGGACCACGCCAACCGCGCGTAACCTCGCAGTTGACGGCCGCCCAGCAGATCGATCGATGCGAGCCGGTATTGCAGCAGCGCGTAGACGTTCAACTGCTTGGTCAGCCGAGTGAGCACTCCGGCTCGGTCGCGTTGTGAGAAATACGCTTCGTAGCTGATCTCGGGCAGATTTTCTTCGCGCCGGCGGGCCAGTTCGCAAGCGAATTCGATACTCGCTTGCAGTTTTCGCATGTGTTTTCCGTTGATGCTTCCGGTGTGGATGCGGTACTCCAGCAGCGGTTCGGGAAGGTTGGCCAATTCGCCGACTTCGCCCATCCGCAGAAACATGTCCCAGGCATCGAACATGCCGTGTTGTTTCCAATAACCACCGATGCCCTTGAGCAACTCGGTGCGCATCAAGATGGTGGGGTGGCACATGGCGTGTTGCCCCTTGCGAAGTTGGCTGTAGATCGATTCATGATCCGTCGCCAACGGGATCACACGCCCGGATCGCAGCTCGCCGCGGGGGACGATTTGTGATCCGACCAAGCCGACGCGGGGGTGAGCCTGCAGGAACGCGACTTGCTTTTCCAATCGTGTCGGGTCACAGATGTCATCACTGTCCATCCGCGCCAAGAACTCCGTGTCACACAGTTTTAGCCCGTGGTTGGAAGCAACTGCGGTGCCAGCATTCTGCTGGTGAATGACCGTGATGCGGTCGTCGTCAAGCGAATCGAGGTAGTCGCCCGAATCGTCGGTCGAACCATCGTCCACGATGATCATTTTCCATCGCGGGTAGGTCTGCGCGCGGATCGACTCGACCGCCTCTGCCAGATACGGCATGCCGTTGTAGACGGTCATCAGGACGGAGACATTGGGGGATGGATCCACGGACAAGACCTGGTTTTCCTGAGTATCGGGATTTCGGGATGGGGCAAGGATAGATCAAGACAGCCGGCGCTTCCAGCTGCGCGTCTTCGTCATCTAAATCGCGGTGCGGCGCACGAATCCACAAAGGCCGCACAACCGTCACATGGGCTTCGAGACGACCGCCGCCGGCGTTCGATTCAGACGCGACTCTCCCTGGCAGAGGTCGTGCGGTTTTAAACTTCGGAGATACAAGGCGATTACGCGTTTCACTGCCTTTGGCAGGAGGCTTGCTTTGAGGTGGTGCATTCGGGCAGGAGGTCTGGAGGAACCGAAAAAGCCCCTCAGAATCAAAGACTTGTAAACCGCACTACCTCCAAAAGGGAGGGTGTCTTCACGTGCTTGATGCCGATGCCCCTTCCGGATCTTCGCCGCGACACATTTCAGCGATCGCCGCGCGAAACGCAACCAAACGGTAGACCGCTGTGACATAGAAACCGCCGACGAGACCGAGGGAAGTTCCCAGGATGCTGGCCCGATGGACCAAGGCAGATGAGATCACCACGGTCACGGCCAAACCCCAGATTCCGGCCCAAAAGTTCGCCGCGGGGCGATTGATCGCGCGCAACCCGCTGGCCAACGAGTATCCCGCTCCCAACGCAATCGTTCCGGAGGCCAAAACCAGGATCGCGATTCCATGACCGCCGTACTGCTGGTCAAATATCCAGACGACAATCGCGTTCCCAAAGACGCCGACCAGCACGGCGAACACGGACAAGATCGACAACATGACGGCGGTGAAACGCCAAACCAAACTGGCCGCCGCGGCCGCTCCGCCGGCAGCGAACGCATGTGCAGCCTTGGGGGACAGCACGTTGCTCATGCCCAGGATAAACGGGTTGGACAGCATCACGACCGTCATGCACGCCGCATAGATGCCGGTCGCTCGCTCGTCGATGACCGCCGCCAGCAACCAGTGGGCAAAGTAGGTTTGCAAGACCGATGTCATTTGCGCACCGGTGACCCACTTGCCGAACCGAACGTTTCGGATCCAATCCGATCGGAACCGGGCCCGGTCCCAATCAAATCCGGACCGAACCAGGATCAACCAGATCAGACCGGCAAGCCCCGCGGCGATTCCCGAAACCAGAAAGGCCGCACCGGCGGTCATTTGGTCGGCCAGTGCCAGGGCCGCAAGTCCGCCCAATTGCAGCACGCTGACGGCCAGATCCAACGCCATCGCGGTCGGGACATGAAGCTGCGCAAACGCCATCCGTCGGGCAAACTCACGCAACATCAAGAACGGCAGCAAGGCGACCAACAGCCACAACAATCCGATCATGCCCGTCGCCCCGCTTGTCACCTGGAGTAGCACGCACGCGATCAGCAAGACCAGCATGGCGATCAGGTTCAGCCCGATCGCCTGGCCGAGGGAACTGGCCCCGTACTTGCATTGGTCGTCGGGCGAGAGGCGTTTGACAAACACCGTGTAGGGAATCGAAATCAACGACTCTTGAAACCCGACCAGCAGCACGAACACACTGAATGCCAGAGAATAGTACCCCAGTTCGGACTCGGAGCCGAATCGCCCGACCATCACCGTGGTGGCAAACCGGGTGCCGCTGACGATGACTTGATCCAGCAACGACAACATCGTGTCCCCGCGCGCCGCACCCCGCAGGCGTTGGGAGAGTTCAGCCGCCTTCATCGGAGTACGTCAACGACAGGCGTTGGGCGATGCTGGCTCATGGATGACGGTTTCGGCTGGCTTGTCATTGGGGTTTTGTCTGTTTCCGCAGGAGCGTGTAGAGTTTAGTAGCCAAACCCGGTTTGCATAAGAACGCATCGTCATCCGTCGCCAAAACCTATCGATTGCTTTTCAAAATGGCAGCGACCAACCCTTTTCCACCACGGCGAAATGCGGCCGATCCTGGGCTGCGTGCCAGGGGACGTCAGCTGGCACGACAAACCGCGCGTGGTGGTGCGGCCAAGGGAGCGATCCTGGCCAAACTGCGAGCGATCGGATTGGGTGATGTCGATGCCGATGAACTGGCCGATGCCGCCTTGCGGGCTCACGGCAGGAGGCGACGCATCAAGGGAATCGGCATCTCGCTGACAGGGGCGTTGATCGTGTTGGTCGCGGTCGCGTTGTTCCCCTTCGTGATCGCCAAGTTTGCGATCATGGTCGGGGTGTTCGGTGCGTTCTTCGTCATGCTGGGCGTCGCACAGTGGTTCAGTTGAACCGAGAGGAACGCGACCAAGGATCGCTACGTTTCCATCGCGGCGTGCTTGGCGACCGCGAAACCGAGTGCGTCCTGTTTGTCGGCACAAAAGTCCATGATCTTCTCATAGGCGGACACATCGCCGGACCGGGCGGCACGTCCGGCGATCTCGATCAGCAGCGGCACGATCGTTTGCGATGGCACATCGTCGGGCACGTGAGCGATCGCAAACTCGATCGCTTGCAGCGGCCGTCCGACGCGATCGAGCAGGTCGATGTAGGTTTCGATCGCACCGGTGCCGTGTTCTTGCGTGTCGACGTTGATCGCTTTCCGCTCGAACAGTCTTAACCCTGCATCGACGTTTTCTCCCAGCAAGATCGAATAGAACGCGGCGTAGGCGGGGTAGAAATCCACGAACGGTTCTTCGCCTGGGTATTGAAACTGGTGGTGCAACTGGCGTCCGTATTGAGTCAGTTCCCAGGCCTTGCGCAGCTGTTTCGGATCGGTCAACGTGGATGCGATCCGCACGGTCGACGACAAGTGGGTCGTGTCCAGGTGATAGCCGCCGTCCTTCATCACCCAGGGGCGGCTGGCCAGCATGTCGTACAACGATTCGTCGTCGCCGGGGGCGGCATCGCGGGCTTCGATGTCGGCGCGGACCAACGTGGTCAATTCGTTGTAAAAGTACTCCAGCAGCCGCTCGCCAGCGGCGCGGCGGTCCGTCTTGCTGCGTTGGGCGATCGCCTGGTCGAACAGCGTGATGCTGTTGCAGGTGCCTTGATGGTCCAGCACGGCCTGGAATCCCCGCCCCACATCGACGCCTTCGTGCAGCAAGACACGCTGCATTTCGTCATAGTTGTCCTCGGTGATTTCGACCTCCGCGATCAGGTCTCGGATCAATTCGTTGTCACCGGTCGGCCGCAGGTACGTCCAGCCTTCGAACACGCGTCCGGCCCGGATCAGCATTTCACCGGATTCGCGGCAGGCCTCCAGCAGGCCGGTTTCCAATTGTCGCTCGATCGCTTCGGACCGCGGCGGTTCATCTTCACTGCTCAGCAGCGGCAATCCCAGAGAATCGCGGACGATCATCTTGCGCGCCTCGAACAACTCCATCGGCAGTTCTGCTCCGCGATAGTAATCGGCGAGTTGCTGGAGCAATTCCGAACGAGAAGAGTCACACTGACGAAGCGTTTCAAAGATTTCGCAGACGGGATCAGACATCGACAAGCTGGGATTCGGGGTGAGGTGGAGAATGGGGCGGTGGGCAGGTCAGTCGATCGGCGGCGGATCGCTCGGCATTTCCGATCGCGACGCCGACAGGCCTTCGTCGGGCGATGCAGGCATTTGCGCCGCGTCGGCATAGCGATGCAGCCATTCCAACAGCGTGCCCAGCTTGATCGCCGCAGCGGGCAGACGATTGTCGCTGTGTTCGGTCATGTCGGCTAGTGGACCGAGTAATTCGTCGCATTGATGGCGGATTTCGATGGCCAGCGACTTTGCCGTGCGTTGGCGATCGCGACACAGATCCAATCGGGTTTTTGCGGCGGCGACCCGCTTCCGCGCTTCCATCGCACTGACACGATCACCGGCCCGGGCGGCCGCTTCTTTCTGTTGCAAATTGTCTTTCGCCTCGGTCAGTTCGCGCTCGGCCAGTTCGGTCTGATGACGCCAATACCGTGGCACCTCGTCACCGAAGTACTGGTCGGCGCGGTGAATCGCGATTCGAATCTCCTGCAGCGTTTTTTCCCAACTATCGGCCATGGCCAGGACCCCCGTGCGGAGCCGCTGAAGCGAATCGATATTTCGAACGTCGCTGGTCGACATGGGATCGCCTGGGGTGATGGGGAAAGGGGACCTCTATTGGAACACGCGACGGCGGTCGCGGCTACCGCCGCTCGTTCCCAGGCGGAGCCGTGAAACGCGGAAACGGCAGGGAGGGCGGTGTCGCGTTGCCGATCCGCTTGCCGGCTACGATTGTTGCTGCCAGGCTGATCGTAATTCTTGAATTCCCTGGTCCATCGAGAGGCGAACCTTGTACCCCAGACGCTCCTTCGCCGCGGAAATATCGAAATAGTGGTCCTTGGCCAATTGGGCCGCCACGAATCGGGTCATCGCGGGCTCCTGCTTTTTTCCGGCCAGGCGATACGCGGTTTCCAGCAGGGCTCCGGCAGCGTAGGCGACGGCATAGGGGATGTGTCGCTTCGGAGGCGGGACCGAGGCGAGTTCACAGATCTGTGTGATCCAATCCCAACAATTCACCGGCTGATCCTGGGCGATGAAGTAGGCGCGTCCGCCGGCGATCTCGGGGCGCCGGCCGAGTGCGTCGATCGCGTCCAAGTGCGCAGCGGCTGCGTTGACCACGTGGACGGTGTCGACCATGTTCGTCCCGTTGCCGACGATTTGCAGTTTTCCTGCGGCCGCGCGGTCGATCACCCGCGCCAGCAGATGCGGATCGTTGGCGCCCCAAATCAAATGGGGGCGCAAGGCGCAGGTGTTCAATTCGCCCGGGCGATGCGCTTGTAACACCGCTTGCTCGGCGAACGCCTTGGTTTGTGGATACGCGCACAGCCAACGCTGGGGGTAGGGCGCCGATTCGTCGATCCCCCGCTGGTCGTCACCGTCAAACGTGACGCTGGGGCTGCTGGTAAACACCAGGTTGCCGATGCCGTTTTTTCGGCAGGCATCGATCACGTTCAGCGTGGCTTGGGTGTTGATCCGATAAAACGACGCGTAGGGCCCCCAAACGCCGGCGACCGCGGCGGTGTGGACGACAACGTCGACGTCGCGAATCAGACGCTCACTGACGTCGGCCTCGGAAAGGTCTCCGCGATGGTATTCAACTCCTTTGTCGGTCAACGCGGGGTACCGGCCGCGTGAGACACCGACGACCTGGTCGCCGCGAACGAGCAACTGGTCGACGATCTCGGCACCGAGGAATCCGGCCGGCCCGGTAACGAGAACACGCATGGTCGTGGGACTTGCTTGAACGAGGGATCAAACGGGCTTCGGGGGCGAGCCCGGCCACAAGAACGGGCCTGAATCTTCGATCCTGTTTCGCGATTCGTCAAGCAGCACGCCGATGGCCCAGCGGGACGCGGCCGCTGGGCGGTGAGGATGTTGAGTAGAAGTTTCGGTTGTGAAAGGGCATCGAAACCTGGTCCACGAAATCGGTATTTAATTCGTCTCGCAACCGTTTCAGAAACCGTCCGCCGTCCAGGTGTGCGTCGTAATGTTGGCAGACATTTCTCGACAGCCGCGCGCGTTTTTCCGGCGGCATCGAATCGATGCGGCGGATCGCGGCCACCAGGCCTTTGCGGCCACGAAAGCAGATCGCGTTGACGCCGTCGACCAATTCGGGATGAAAACGATCGGCGTATTCCAGGATCGGGATCGTGCCGACCGACATCGCTTCGATCGCGTTGTGGCAAACCGGTTGAGAGGCCCCCGGACAACACAGAAAGAACTGGTGGGCGGCGATGGTGTTCATCCAGTCCTGTGCGGGAATCGGATCGCTCGCGCTGTCGCGGAGGACAATTTGGTCGTCGCGTCCGCCCGAGTCGCGTGTCGCAATTCGAACGTCAAAGTGGCTCCGCAGTGTGGACAAAATTTCCAGCCGTGACAGCACACCAAACTCGTGGTGCATCGAATCGCGACCGTAGCGGCGGTTTTGGTTTCCGGCAAAAAAGATGCCGGCCTTGATCCGTCGACGCAACATGTCCTCGCGTGCCTCCGTTGCATCGGTGATCTGTTGCGGGTGCATCGGATAAGGCATGACCAGGGTCTTATCGACCGGATCGCGTCCGATCAACATCGCGACCGTTCGCTGTCGGCTCAACACGCGATCGGCTTGTCCGCCGTCGGTGTCCAGCAGCACCAGCGACTGTGGCGGGAACGTCGCCTGCGGGTCGATCCAGCAGACGTTGGGCATCGACAGGAAGCGACCGCCATGGGATTTATGAGCGATTGCGGCCAGCAACCAGCGGCTGCAACGCAATATCACCTTCGATCCGATCTTGCCCGCCGACGCTGCAAGACATGCGAGATGCCGACCGCCGTCAAACAACATCTGATCGCTATACAGGTCGATCCCGATCGTCGCTTCGGTGGTTTCCACGTCTACTTTTGATGGCGACGCGAGATGCTCTTCGGCAACGCGAATGTCAAAAGGGTATCGAAGCAAGTGCTTTAATTTCATCTCCAGTGACTCCTAACTTGCCCGCCGCAGCGACGACGAAGCATGATTTTCGATGCCCATTTCCAGAAGCGAGTTCTTTCCGGAGTGGTAGGCCGCGATGTGCGCCGCGTGCCGCTGGCAATTCGCATGGATCTCTGGCAAATTTGCTTCGGCACCATTCAGGATTTGCGGGATGTCATCGACCGACTGATAGATCCAGCCGATCGGGCCGGTGCGTTCGGCCTGGCGAACCTGGTCCGCCAGCCAGCACCCGTCGGGGACGATCACGGGGACACCCCGAATCATCATCTCCAACAGCACACCGCTGCAACGAGCGACATAGCGGCCGGGGTCGTAAAGGAACAATCCGATGCCCGCGGTATCCAGCCAGTCGTGGTACGCTTGGCTGGTCAAGTTGCCGCACAGGACTTCCAATCCGGTGCCCGCGAGGCGCCCTGTGGGGGCGGGCGTTTTGACATCGCACGATGGCTGCATCGACGGGGGGATCATTCGCTGCCATCGTTTTTGAGGCAATTGCATCGACCAGATGAATCGGCCCGATCGCAGGCAGGGCTTCTCGATCGATTCCAACAACCCGCAGATCTGACCGCGTCCCTTTTCCGCGCGGGGCATTCCTGCCAACAGAATCTTTGTCGCATCCGCCGAAGACCTTGACCGTTGCAGCCCGTTTCTGGGACGTGTGGGATATGGGATGGCGGTGGCGTTCACGCCGACGGTTGCCAGTTGTTGTCGTAGCGATTCGGTGGTCGCGTGCAAATGGACGCGATGGCGTTTCATGGTGCCCATCGCCGCATTGACTTGGCGACCAAACGCTCTGGCACGTGCCGTCACTGCTGTTTCATAGACGGCAAAATGGAACAGAACATGAATCGACGTCGGCCCGATCCTGTCCTGGCGATCAAGTTCTCGAAGCGCGTGTGCCAACGCCACGATCTGGAAATCGCCACCGGTATTGACCACGATTCTGTCCGGAGGCCGTGGCGCAAATTGACGTACCGATTCGGCGAACACCGACGACCACGCGTGAAGCATCGCGCGGGGGCGACGCGAAGGTCGGCTGGCGCGATCACAAACGTTCTGCCAGAGTCGAGCTGCCCATCCACCGTCGGTCGGTGCCCCTTGAAGGTCTCGCCCAACTCTCGAAGATCCGTCAACGCCCAACGACCAGTTTTCCATCCGGCGCACCGCGAACCGTGGCTCGATGGGAAGATGATCCAGACGCGAATCGCGGGACAGGTCGGGATTGCGTTTGGGCAGCGTTTGGTGGGCTACCAACTGGGGCAGGTAGCCCAGCTGGTGCGCTCCGTCGCCAAGTAAACTGGCCAATTCCAAGTAGTGACCGCCGATGTCCCGGACGTTGTCGTCCAAGAATAGGATTCGCGGCGATTTTGGATACGATATGGACATTGACGAACAGACGGAATTGCTAGGTGAGCCGGCTGCGTGGCGGCCTGTTGATTAAATCGTTCATAGCAATTCACGCCGCTGGCGTCCACGTTGCTTCGGCGTGGAGGAAAAGAGGTTCGTCATCGATCCTCCTCGCGGTCATGAAAACCTCTCTCTTGACGGCCGTGGCTGTGATTTGGTAGCCCAGGCGAATGAAAGAGATTTACTACGCATTGGCATTCGTTCACCACGTTGCGGTCGCGGCCCTGGTGGTCTTCGTCGCAACGCCCCTGCCGTCCTTTGGAGGCGAGGGGGCGCAGCCGGCAGCCTACGAGGAATCCTGTGTGCTGTTGCGAAACGGCAATGTCCTTTGTGGCCAGGTCGCAAAGATCGGCTCGACATACTGTATCACGCGCAGCGATCAATCCAGAATCAATCTGCCCGGCGATCAGGTGGAAACCGTGGGACGCTCGATCCGTCAGTTGTATCAATACCGTCGCGGAAACCGTTTCCAAGGCGATCTGAAACGTCTTCACGCCGATGTGCGATGGTGCTTGCGAAATGGATTGGTGCAGGAGGCTGCCCGGGATGCGCTGGAAGCACGTGCGCTTGAGCCGGCCGATCCAAGCACGATTCAATTGTTGCGGCAGGTCGCGGCGGTGATTCGTCAGCAGTCGGCCTCGGCGGAGCCCGCGTCGGTCGGCGACCCAAGCCCGGCGGTCCAAACCGTTTCGCATGAATCTCCCGTCGCCGATGATCCGGCGGTGGGAGAGGACAGGGCGGTGGCCCCGCCGAGCGGATTGCCGGAGAAGTTGGTTTACGAGTTTGCCTCACGGATTCAGCCGATCCTGATGAATCGTTGTACCAGTTGTCATGCCCGCGATGGTCAGAACGAACGTGAGTTCCAGATTCACACGGCGCTGACTTCCAAGTGGGCCCCGAAGGATGTTGCCAGAGAAAACTTGCAAGCGGTGATGCAATTCGTCGATCGGTCGGTACCCGGCAACAGCCTGATTCGCCTGCGGGCATCCGATGGACACGGGGGCCGACGTCATTCGTTCGGCAGCGAAGGTTCGGCGATGATGTCCAATTTGGACCGCTGGCTGATGCAGGTTGAAGCCAGCCAGGTCGCGATGGATTCGGCGCCGTCGCAGTGGGAATCGGAAAGCGGTCCTGGCAGTGGCAGCGAGGCTCTTGCGCCGACGAGCCCGCCGGAGCTGTTGTCGGTCGAACGCCCGATCGATCTTGCGAGTGAATCGGCCGCCGGGGCCTTGCCAGGCAGCGGTGAGGGTGAACCGGTTTGGAACCCTGGGCCGTCGACTTCGTCAACCACGTCGACTGGCGCCGCTGCACGGATTCGACGCATGCCGAAGGTCGACAACCCGTTTGATCCGGCGATCTTTAATCGTCGGGTTCATGGTCGCTGATCAAGTCGCTTTCGGCGACCCGTTCGAGCACCAGCACAAACACGGCTGCACCGATGACCAGGGCGGCCAGCAACATCAGGCTACCGTTCCACTCGCTCGGCGGAACGACCTGCATGATCCGCTCTTTCATCTTTAGCCCTGCCGTTTCGGCCGTCGGCACCTGGAGCGGCCACAGCTTTTCGACACTGCCGATCATCAATCCCACCAGCACGGCCATCGTCTTGTCACGGTGATGGTCAAGCATCCAGCTCAACAGCCGCGAAAACGCCAGCAGCCCGAACAGACAGCCAAACGCAAAGACCCCCAATTGCAGGATCGAGTTCAAGTCGATGTTCAGTTTGACGGTGTTTTTGATCAAGCCTGTGATCGGGTGATAAACGCCCAGCAACAGCAAGATGAAAGCACCGCTAATCCCGGGCAGGATCATCGCGCAAATCGCAATCGCTGCGGCACCGAACAGGTAGATCAACGAATCTCCGCCGTCGGTCGGGGAGAGTCGCCCGACGACTACGGCGGCCAGGATGCCAAAGGCACACGCCGCCAGGCTCGCCGGTCCCCAGCGTTTGACCTGGCGGCGGACGATCAGGACGCTGGCAAGGATCATGCCGAAAAAGACGGCGAAGGTTTCGGGCATGTGATGGTCAAATAGCCAATTGATCAGTCCGGCCAGCGCCACGCTGCCGAACACCACGCCGATGCCGATCGCCATCAGAAAACGCCCGTCGACATACTCCCAGGCCCGCTTCGGGCGCCGCGCCAAGAGTTCTCCGACCAGATGGGAATCGATCCGACTGACCGCATCGATCAGGCGTTGGTAGTGTCCCAGCACCAGCGCCACGGTGCCGCCGCTGACCCCTGGCACGATGTTCGCCGCTCCCATACAAAACCCACGGACCAAGTTCACCACGTCCAGATGCAACGCGCTGGCGACCGGCTTGCGTGTCGCCACAGGAGAGTGCGACTCCGGCGAAGCTGCTGAATCCGTTTGATTCGGTAGAAGCCCGGTATTCGGATCGATGCAATCGGTGTCAGTGTTCTGGTTGTCCAGTGACATGGTGGATGGTTCCCTGGTCGGCTTCGACGGTGAATACTGCGGCAACAGTTTGATTGTGATCGAGCGCCGCGAGAAGGCGGACAACTTGGTTTTCAATTGATATCCAGCCCCTGTGAGTACCCAAACGGACTTAATGGCGTGATCGAAACCATCATCCTGGCCGTTGTGCAGGGGATCGCTGAATTCCTGCCGATCAGTTCGTCGGGGCACCTGGTCATTCTGGGGGCGATGATCAGCGACGTGCAAAGCGAGTCGCCGACGCTGGAGATTATTTTGCACGCAGGAACGCTCGGTTCCATCTTGGTTATTTTCTGGCGTCGGATCCTGGATTTGTTGACCAGCGACCGTCGCGTGATTCCTCTGTTGATCGTCGGAACGATTCCGGCCGTTGTGGTCGGGCTGACGATCAAGGCCCAGTTCGGCTGGATCCTAAAGAACCCGCTGCTCGCCGGTGGCATGCTGATCGTCACGGGCATCATGCTGATCGTGCTGGGGCGACTACCGGTGCGCCGGGGCGAGTACCGTAACGCGTCTTACTTTGCCGCGTTTTGCGTCGGTTGTTTCCAGGCGTTTGCGATCCTGCCGGGCATCAGTCGCAGCGGGTCGACGATTCTTGGTGGACGATTGCTGGGATTGAAAACAGACGATGCGGTCGTGTTTTCGTTCCTGCTTGCGATTCCCGCGATCTCCGGTGCGACCGTGTTGGCGATCAAAGATCTGCTTGAAGAGACCGGCCAAGGGGCTGCCTCGGGGCATTCGATCGCTGAACTGGGGATCGGCGCCTTGGTCTCCTTCGGCGTCGGGATCTTTGCTCTCAAGTGGCTGATCGGGTGGAGCCGCCAGGAGCGGCTACACTGGTTCGCCGGTTGGTGTATCCCGGCCGGAGGCTTGGTTTTGGCGCTCGGCTTGGCCGGCTTAGTGTAAGTCGTCACCGCAAGGCTGAACGATGCCCCTTCTGGGCAAGGTTGTACGACGTCCCTTCCGGGTCGTCGCGCGGGCAAGCCCTTGGGGCGACGGCCCGGAAGGGCCATCGTACAAACGCGAGAGACGCGAAGCGCGACGGCCCGGAAGGGCCATCGTACAAACGCGAGAGACGCGAAGCGCGACGGCCCGCAAGGGCCGTCACACGACGGCGCGGGTGCTAGCGGCGGCGGCCTCGACCGCGGCCTTTGCCCGATGGCGATTTTTTGTGGTTTTCAAGGTTGTTGTCGACCAACAGGGTGACCACTTCTTGCCAGGTCGGAACGATCTTGCGCCGCTTGGTCGCTTCGCCGCGTGGTTCTCCGTCGGACTCCTCCTGACGGTTTCGCCCTCCGCGCCGCGTTCGGACCTCCTCGTCGTCTCGGTCCCGCGGATCGCCATTGTGTTGTTCTTGATCGGCCGACTCCGCGTCTCGATTTGATCGTCCCCGACCGCCACGGCGTCCGCGACGTCGGCGTCCGCGACGGATCACATCGACTTCTTCGTCGTCTTCGTGATCGTCATCGAACGCGGATTCGGGGATCCGTGATTCGGCGACTTCGTCCAGGTCCTCGTCCAGATCCGCATCGCCGCGTCCGCGGGGCTGCGATCGTTCTTCATCGCTATCGGCTTCGTTACTGCCGCGTGATCGTCGGCCGCCACGTCCCCGGCGTCCACGTCGTCGTCGTCGCGGCCCGGAGTCTTCCGTTTCGTCGTCTGAATCGTCCGAGTCAATGTCGACGCCCAAGCCAAATTCATCGTCGACGATTTCGAAGTCTTCGTCTGCAATGGGGTCAAATTCGTCGCGACTGACGGTACGGCGCTGGGGTTGCCCCCTTCGGCCTCGGCGCCTGGAGGACCCTCGGCGCGGTTCATCCAGGTCGCCACTCGCGATGTCGTCGCTGTCCGCGTCATCGGCCGGCATGGGGGCCGCGTCCAGCGACTCTTCGCCCATGCGTTGGCGTTGTCCCCGGCGACCGCGTCGGCCACGTCGCCGCGGGCTATCACGTTCTTCATCGCGATCGCGGCCAGGGAATTCGTCGCGATCGGACCGCTCACGGTCACTTCGTTCGCTGGTGGTTTGCCGCTCGCTCGCGGGCGACCGATCGTCATCGTCCGCATCGTCCGCATCGTCGCGATCGCCGAACCCTCGACGTCGACGCGCTCGCTCCGGCCGCTCGGTCGCTCGTTCGCGTCGCGGGGATTCCTGGGACGGCTGGATAGACGCTTGGGCCGAATCCGCCTCGTCGTCTTCGCCATCGTCGTCGTCATCCAGCTCAGAAAACGAGCGGAACGACAGAGGATCGGGGGGATCGAGTGATCGCGGCGAACGCAGCGTCGATTCGACGGACTTGCGAGCGGGTTCCTCTGGCTCTTCGAGCGACTCGGGGGCGTCGATTTCCGTGGCCTCAGCGAATTCCGTGGCCTCGGTGCTCGGTTCTGGTTCCGGCCCCAAGTCGATGCCCAGCCCGTCGCCAAAGCTGCTGGCAGCCTTCTTGGGCTTGGTCGATGACGATTCGCGTCGCGTGGATTGGATTTCCATCGGGGGGCGATGGGGCGGCGGTTCGTCGGTCGCTTCGATTCCCAATTCGCCGGCCAATTCCGACCAAGCGCCCGATTCCGGTTCGGGCGATTCCGGTTCGGACTCCGCACCGTCGGAACCGGCCTCGCTGCCGGCGAACAGTTTGTCGGACTCGCTGAGCGACGATTCGACGGTCAGCAATTCGTCGACGACCGGTTCTTGCTTGGCCGGCGGTCCGCCGGCGGCAAGTTCATCGATTCGTGGATCGCGGGCCTGGACCCCGAATCCCGGCAACTGTGTTGAAACAGTCTCGCTGGTCAGCGCGTCCAGCACGTCTTCGGCCGAGGGTCCGGTTTCATCCAAGTCGGATTCGTCGCTGACATCGGCGACCGCTTCGGCCACCGGTGGCATGTCACGCGTCACCGATTCCTTGGGGTTTTGATCGTTGGAGCGTTGATCGGAAAACTCAGGCGAGTCCGATGCGGATTGGCGTTCGCTGTGACCGTCGCTGGTCGATTCGGCTTGCGGTTTCGGCTCTTCTGTCTTCGGGGGGGCGGGCGGACCAGGGGTGCCAAGAAGCTTGGCAAGGAGGTTCCAATTGTCTGACATTCGGTCTATTAATGAGTTGTTTTGGAGGTGCCAGCAGCCAACCAACCGGCCGAAAACTCGGGCGTATCAGTGACATCGTTTCATCCGATGTTGTGCTGTCGATGGATGGGTTCCGCCGTGAAAAGGAGTCCGATCAGCTCGCTCGATGCTCGAAACTATCCATTCGGATCCGATCGAAAGGCCGTCCGCGATGCGTTGCGTTCGCTGCAGACCAGCTGCGGATCACTGATGGCTCGCAGGTTTCCGGCGGTGTGTATCCTGACGCTGTCCTCGTAAAAGGGGCTGTCTGCTGAGATTGATGCCCGAAATCGCCGGCCGGCTTCAATTCGAACGGCTCGGTCCACGGACTTAATCTATATGTATAGCCGCGTACCTCCGGTTTCCCAAGGGGATTCCGGCCCAATGAGGACGTGGATCACCGATCCTTCACGTATTTCTGTTGTCTTTCCGAGAATCCCGTTCCCCCGCATGCCTGCTCAAACCTCCCCGTCGACGCATCTCGCCGATTCGTCACAGATCATTCCTCGGCGTCGCGGCGGGCCGTTGCGTCCGCTGATCGTGTTCGGCACCCGTCCCGAGGCGATCAAGCTGGCCCCACTGGTCATGGAGTGCAAGGCTCGGCCGGAGCAGGTGGAGCCGATCGTCTGCAGTACCGGCCAGCATCGCGAAATGCTGGCCCAAGTCCTCTCCTATTTCTCGATTACGCCCGAGATTGATCTGGGGCTGATGCAACCCGGCCAGACGCTCACCGCCCTGACCGCCCGCTGTCTGGAAGCGGTCGACCGCGTCATCGATCAGTGCCAGCCGGATTGCATCGTCGTCCAGGGCGACACCACCACCGTGATGGCATCGGCGATCGTCGCGTTCTACCATCGCTTGCCGGTCGTGCACGTCGAGGCGGGGCTGAGAACGGGCGATTTGGCAGCACCGTGGCCCGAAGAATTTAACCGCCGAGTCACTGGGATTGTCACGACCTTGCACTGCGCCCCGACCGCCCGCAGCGAATCCGCCCTGCTGGCCGAGGGCGTTGCCCGACAACAGATCCGCGTCACCGGCAATACGGTGATCGATGCGCTGCTGCACACCGTCGCCAAAGAACGCGCCGACGATGCAAGGTGGCAGGAAAAGTACCCGATGGCGCTGGCCGACAGCGTCGTGTTGGTCACCGGGCATCGCCGTGAGAATTTTGGCGGCGGGCTGGAACAAATCTGCGCCGCGCTGACCGAATTGGCCGCGTCCCACCCGCAAACCGAGTTCATTTATCCCGTGCACTTGAACCCCAACGTACACGGCCCCGTCCATCAGCTGCTCGGCGGAGCAAAAAATATCCATCTGGTCCCGCCGGCCGATTATCCCGAATTCGTCTGGCTGATGGATCGCGCCACCTTGGTGCTGACCGACTCCGGCGGCGTCCAGGAGGAAGCGCCGTCGCTGGGCGGCGCCGTGCTGGTCACGCGAACCAAAACCGAACGCCCCGAAGCGGTCGATGCCGGGTTGGCGGAACTGGTCGGAACGGACCGCCAGCAGATCGTCCGGCGTGCCAGCGAACTGCTGGCCAAACCCAAAGACAGCCGCGGCGCAACGGTGATCGACAATCCCTACGGCGACGGAAAGGCGGCGAAACGCATCGTGGACTGGATGGTCGGGCAGGCGTGAGTCGGGAGGGGGGCGGATAAAGCAGAGATAGAAAAATGAGGGGCAGAAAAATGGAGTGAGAGAAGAAATCAGACAGGAAGATGGATGACAAGAAAATATCAGATCGGCTGCCGACGAACCAAGAACCAAGAACCGTTAGACTTACGTCATGGGAGATCATGAAACCTCGTCGGGGCCTGGCGCCAAGTTTTCGCTGATCGCAGCGGTGGCCGCGGTGTTGCTTGTCGGTCTGGTGTTTGGCGCTTCGCTGTGGGTGCTTGCGGCGATCGTTGCCGCGGCCGTGATCTTGATCAACCGTTTTCTTGCACTCACCTGGACCCGCTGTTCGATCGCGACCCGTGAGGGCGGTGATGTGGAGATGAAGATCGGTCAATCGCTGCCGATCACCGTGACGGTCACCAACACCAGCAAGATCCCCGTGTTCTGGCTGCTCGTCGAAGATTTAGTTCCTCGCTGGGCGACGATTCACACACCGCCGACGTTGGACATCCAGGGCGATCGCGTCCAGGTGTTTTTGATGTGGCCCGGTCAGACGCGCGAGCTTCGGTACAAGATCCAGTGCAACCGCCGCGGCTACTTTCAAATCGGCCCCACCGTGCTGGAAACCGGCGATCTGATGGGGTTGTACCGTCGCTATCGTGTCGGCACCCATCCGCAGTATTTGACGGTGCTGCCGAAGACCGTTGAACTGGATGACTATGAAATCGCGTCGCGTCGCCCGATGGGGGAAATTCGGATGCGTGACAACGTGATGGAAGACCCGACGCGGCTGCGCGGCATCCGACGCTGGGAACCGGGCGACCCGATGCGCCGGGTTCATTGGTCGGCGACGGCGCGGACCGGGATCCTGCACAGCAAGGTCTATGAACCGACATCGATCGCCGGGGCGACGCTGGTGTTGGACATGCATACGACCACCAACCCGACCCAGCACGAACCGATTCGGACCGACCTGTCGATTACCGCTGCGTTTTCGATCGCCAGTTCGTTGCACGATCAATCACAACCGTTCGGGTTTGTCACCAACGGTCGCGACGCCGCCGATCGCGTTCGTACCGATGGCTGGGTCGGTGACCATCGAGTCCGCGATCAAGCCAGGCAATCCGCAACCATGCTGGACACCAACGATCGGCTGCGTCCGATCGTCTTGGACGCCGCGCGTGGGGCGGTTCATCTGCAACGATTAAGAACGACGCTGGCGCGTCTGGAACGCAGCGACGGGATGACGCTGACCGAGTTGCTGGTTGAAACCGAATCACGAATCAGCAACGAAACGACATTGATCGCGATCCTGCAGCAGGCCACGCCGGACTCGCTGGCGACGTTACTCGGGTTTGCCCGCCGTGGGAAAGCGGTCGCGGTGATCATCAACACGCTGGACATCAACGATTACAGCGCGATTGCCGGCCCGTTGATCGCCGCCAACATCCCAACGTTTCATCTGATTGACGAACGATCAATTCGCGGACTGTGTCGCGAGGTGAATCTGCGGACGGCGTAGAGAAGGTGTAGGAAGATTTCTGGGGTAAGAAGATGGTGAAAGACACTGTCCGATCGGTGTTGCACATCCCCTTACCCCTCGAAGGTTCCTGGCTCTTGCCCCGTGTTCAGCTTTGCCACTTTGGTGGGAGTGACAAGGGAGGGATGGCAGAATGATGCGGGGCAGAATGATGACAGGCTGGAAGCCTATCCCACGGGCGCGCGATTACTTTTCGAACCACTTTTTGATGGTGTGGATCGTTGCGGCGCGGCCGGCCCGGGCGATGGAGGTGGTCAAGGGAATTTCCTTGGGGCAGACGGCGACACAGTTTTGAGCGTTCCCGCAGGCCTGGATTCCGCCGGGGCTGGTCAACGCGTCCAGTCGCTCACCCGCGATCGATTTGCCCGTCGGATGATTGTTGAACAGCATGGCTTGCGAAATGGCGTGGGGGCCGACGAATTCCTGGTCCCAAGCCTTTTCTT
Source organism: Stieleria maiorica (assembly GCF_008035925.1). NCBI lineage: Bacteria > Pseudomonadati > Planctomycetota > Planctomycetia > Pirellulales > Pirellulaceae > Stieleria > Stieleria maiorica. Next base: position 4,841,002 of record NZ_CP036264.1, on the reverse strand, counting down.
CGCGCCGACGAAACTCCTCGTCCGTCTCGCCGTCCTTCCGCGTCAGTTCGATCTTGTTGTATTGCGGACAGGCATCGACGCAACAGCCACAGCTCATGCATTGGCTGAGCGGGTAGTTCTGTTCCTGGGCGGCGCGGAGCTGTCGTTCGCCGGGGCCCATGTTGTAATAGCTGTCGACCGGCACCCAGGCTTTGACCTTTTCGAGAGCTTTGAATAACCGACTGCGGTCGACCATCAGGTCGCGGAGCACCGGGAACTTGCTCATCGGCTCGAGCACGATTTCGTCGGCGTTGTCCTTGAGCAACTGGTCGACCAGGGCGCTGCAACTTTGGCGGACGCGACCGTTGATTTGCATCGTGCAGGCACCGCAGACCTCTTCCAGACAGCCGCAATCCCAGACGACCGGGGTGACCTTCTTGCCGTCCGATGTTTCGCTCAGTGCGGCGATCCGTTGCAGGACCGTGATCACATTCAATTCGGGTTCATAGTCGATCTTGAACAACTGCCAATACGGTTCTTTTCCAGGGCCATCTTGTCGCTTGACGCGGACGTTGATGAACTTGGGGCGGTTGGCGTCGGGATCCAGGGCAATCATGCGTTGACCTATGAAAGTTGTCGAAAGTTGAATGTTCGTGGAGTGAAGTGTTTTCGGTCGCCCCGAATCGTGAGCGATGCCGGGCAGGGGATCAGGAGGATGCCATTTCGGGTTTTTGCTTTTTCGCTTCGGCCCGTTCCTTCCAGACCTCTTCGATGATATCGGCCCCGACAAGCCCGTAGAGTCGGGGGCGTGGCGGTTGCAGTGACGTGTCGACATCCTCGTAGCTGAACTGGGGCTGCATCGCGGCGTTGTCGTAGTCGGCGATCGTGCTCTTCAAATACTTTTCGTTGTTCTTTTCGAACGCATCGCACCACTCTTCGGCTTGCTTTCGTCGCTCGGCGGGGTCTTCCGCGGTCAGCGAGGGCTTTTGGAAGTCCGGTTTGAAGTGGGCACCGCGGCATTCGTCGCGTCGCAGTGCACCGCCCAAGATAGACTTGGCGATCGGGAACATGTCTTGGAGTGATTTTGCGAAGATCACGTTCTGGTTGGACCAGCTGCCGGTGTCCGACAGGTTGACTTTCATGGCGCGCTCGTGCAGTTCGTTGACCTTTTCGATCGCGTCGGACAATTGATCGTTGCGGCGAACGACGGTCGCAGCCCGCGTCATGATGTCTCCGAGTTCCTGGTGAATCAGGTAGGGGTTTTCGTCGCTGCCGGAGTTGCCGGTCAGCAAGTGGTCATGACGTTCCTGTTGCTTGGCGACGGCCGCCGAGAGCGTGGAGGGTTCGATGTCGGCGTGGCCGCCGGGTTGGCTGTCGATGTAGTTGACGATCGACGGCCCGGTGAATAAACCGGTAAAGATGCACGAAAGTAACGAGTTGGCGCCCAATCGGTTGGCACCGTGGTAGTGGTAATCGCATTCGCCGATCGCATACAGACCTTCCAGATTGGTCATGTGGTTCCGCGGGGCGCCGGCCTCCAAGCCTCCGTCGGCACTCTTGGCGTAATCGGCCCACAAGCCGCCCATGCTGTAGTGAACGGCCGGGAAGATCCGCATCGGTTCGACGCGTGGATCGACGCCCTGGAATTTTTCGTAGATCTCCAGGATCCCGCCCAGCTTGCGGTCCAGTTCGGCTTTGGGGATGTGAGTCAAATCCAAGTAGACGCACATGCGTTCGGTGTCGACGCTCAAGCCATCGTTGACGCAGATGTCAAAGATCTCACGCGTGGCGATGTCTCGCGGCACCAGGTTGCCGTACTCGGGGTAGCGTTCTTCCAGGAAGTAGTAACGATCGCTGGCGGGAATGTCGCGAGGGGCACGGGAATCGTGCGGCTTGCGCGGTACCCAGACGCGACCGCCTTCGCCACGCGCCGATTCGCTCATCAATCGCAGTTTGTCGCTGCCGGGGATTGCGGTCGGATGGACCTGGATGAATTCGCCGTTGGCGTACTTCGCACCGGCTTGGAAGCAGCGGCTGGCGGCGCTGCCGGTACAGAACACACTCATCGTGCTACGGCCATACACCAGACCGCAACCGCCGGTCGCTACGACGGCGGCGTCGGCCGGAAAGGCGCGGATTTCCATCGACACCATGTCTTGGGCGACGACACCGCGGCAGCGACCGCTGTCGTCTTGGATCGGTCCCAGAAAGTCCCAGAATTCGAACTTGCGGATCAGCCCTTCGGCGACGCGGCGGCGGACTTGTTCGTCCAGGGCGTACAGCAATTGCTGACCGGTGGTCGCACCGGCAAACGCCGTTCGCTTGTACAATGTTCCGCCGAAGCGACGTCGGTCCAGGAAACCTTCGCCGGTGCGGTTGAAGGGGACACCCAGCCGGTCCATCAGGTCGATGACCTTGGGCGCCCAGTAGGCCATTTCTTTGACCGGCGGCTGGTGATTCAGAAAGTCACCGCCGTAGACCGTGTCATCGAAGTGCTTCCATTCATTGTCGCCCAATTGGCGGGTTTGGTCGTTGCAGCTGTTGATGCCGCCTTGAGCGCAAACGCTATGGGAGCGTTTGACGGGCGTCAGGCTGATCAGGTCGACGCTCACGCCCAGTTCTGCCAATTTCATCGCCGAGGCGAGACCAGCAAGACCACCACCGACGACGACCACACGTTGATTTGACATAGCGACTGAAATTGAATGAATGGGGTGTGTTGAATTGGAGCTCGATCCGAGGGGCCGACGCTCGGCGATGTCAGGATGCCGGTTTCGTGTCGTCCAGAGATGCTTGTTCGCCGCCCTCGGCGTCCTCGGTTTCGCAGTCGACCGCCGCCCGCCCGCGGGAGTCACGTTTGTGCTCGTTTTCGGGGACCGTGCCGGCGACGACGCCCGCTTCGTACATGCGGTCTTCGATCGCACGCATCTCCGCAACATCGTCTTCGCCTGGGAAGACGGCGCCCGCCCAGGCCGCCAGGGAGACAACCGTCAAAACGACGCCCAGCGCCACACAAACCTTGGTCGCCCGTGCCTGAGCTTGGGGGGAAATCCACAGTCCCCAGGTGATCCCGGCGGTCCAGATTCCGTTGATGAAGTGATAAACCAAGGCCAGCACACCGACCAAGTAAATCACCGGCCAGATGACGCCGTAACCGAGATTCATCGCCGCCACTAACGAGCTGCCTGCGTTGTAGGGGCTGAATTGACCGAATCCGATCTTGTCGATCGCGTTCATCCAGCCCTCGGCGTGAACCCCGCCGTGCAAGTGCATCACGTGCAGGAACAGATACACCAAGCCGATGAACCCGGTCCATCGCTGCCAGCTGTAGCGGCGGTTGCTGGTGAACCGGTACTGGCTGCTGTTGGTTTTCCCGGTCTTGGCGATCCAGATGCCCAGCACGGCGTGGAAAATCAGCGGCAGGAAAATGCCCCCCCATTCGATCAGCGGCAACAGCGGGCCGGGGCTGTGGATCAAGAACACGGCGCGCTGAAAGATCTCGACACTGCCCAACAAACTGGCGTTCGTCGTCAAGTGAACGCACATGTAAAGTCCCAGCGGCACGATCCCCGTCAGCGAGTGGAGTCGGCGGATCGCAAATTCGTGTTTGGTGAAAAACGACAGCTCGCTGCTTGAATCGGAGTTGGAGTCGGACACGTGACTGCTTGACCGCTACGTTGGGAGGAATCGAAGACGACGCATGAGAGAAAATTGCCACGGTAAGATACCGCAGTCTGCCTTCGGCCGCGCGACGCCACGAATTTTGTTAAGGTTCTCAGTCGCATACTTTAGGCTTCATCCGTCCACTCGCCTAGATCGACGGATTGACGCAGACGATTTGTAGAATTTTGCCTCGCGGTCTCTGACTGTCGCAATCCGCACACATAGAAAGCTGTTGATGAACATCTGGTTGGTCGTGACCCTTGCGGTCGTCGTCGTCTTGGTCAGCATTCTGGTGTTCCGATTGCACGCGTTTTTGACGCTCTTGCTGGCCGGATTGCTGGTCGCCGGTCTGACCGGGCCGGAAATGCTTCAGCAGTATGCCGACGCCGAAGTGGCAGAGAACAGATGGACCCCCGAAGCCGCTGTGACGTTCACGCACAGCAGCGCCGCGTCGCGCGTGACAAACGCGTTCGGTTCGACGGCTGGAAAAATTGGGATTTTAATTGCTCTGGCCAGCGTGATCGGCGGGTGTCTGTCCGAATCGGGCGCCGCAGCCACGATCGTCGATCGCATGTTGAAACTGGTCGGGCCCAGGCGATCACCCGAAGCCCTGGCGGTCAGTTCGTTCATCATCGGCATCCCGGTCTTTTTTGACACCGTGTTCTACCTGATGGTGCCGTTGGCCCGGTCGTTGCGCCGCGCCGTCGGCAACGACTATGTGCTGTTCATCTTGTCGATTCTGGCCGGCGGATCGATCGCGCACTCGCTTATCCCGCCGACGCCCGGGCCGCTTCAGGTCGCCGAGATCCTGAACATTGATGTGGGCGTGATGTTGGGCGTCGGGCTGGTTGTCGGTGGGATGAGCAGCGTGTTGTCACTGGCCTCGGCGCGTTTGATCAACCGTTGCGTCGAAGTGCCATTGCGCCCCATCGCCGGTGAATCAGACGCGGATGATTCAACCTCCTCCAGCGACCAGCAGGCGGACGTTGCCGATCACGGCGCCACCGCCGAAACGTCGGCCGACGGGCGGTCGCCCGGGTTCGCCGAATCGCTGCTGCCGATCCTGGTGCCCGTGATTTTGATCACGATCGGCAGCGTGTTGGCATACCTGATCCAATCAGGGGCGGTGCGGCCGAACCGGGTGACGGACTTGTTGCGGCTGGTGGGTGACAAGAACATTGCGATCGCGATCGGGCTGGCGTTCGGGATGGCGTTGATGCGGTACATCGATGCGGATCGGCGCAGGACGCTGGTCGGTCGTTCGCTGGCGTCAGCGGGTAATATTATTCTGATCACCGCCGCCGGTGGGGCCTTCGGCGCGATGTTGCGGCAGGCGGGGATCGCCAGCGCGGTCGGATCGCTGGTTGACGCCAATGCCGGACTGATGTTGTTGCCGCTGGCGTTCGGTGTGACCGCGGCCATCCGAACTCTGCAAGGGTCGGCGACGGTCGCCATGATCACTTCGGCAGGTGTCTTGCAGGGGTTCGCGTTTGCCGAGGACCTACCCTTCCACCCGGTCTATTTGGCGATGGCTATCGGGGCGGGCAGCAAACCGGTCTCGTGGATGACCGACAGCGCGTTTTGGGTGATCACGCGGATGAGCGGGATGACCGAAGCGGAGGGATTGAAAGTGATCTCGCCGATGAGCATCGCGATGGGGGTTTCGGCACTGGTCGTTAGCGTGCTGATGGCTTGGTTGTTCCCGGGGGTGGGGTGATTCGGTGGCGGCGTGCCCACTCGTCGAAAATGGCGACTTCCGATATCCTGTTGACGTTTTTAGTCCACACCCGCCCCATTCCGCTAGCATCGGCAATCGCACCACCATTCTTATGACCCGAATCGCGAAACTCGCACTCGAAGACGGCACGGTTTACACCGGAGAAGGCTTCGGCGCCGAAGGCGAAATCTACGGTGAAGTCGTATTCAACACCTCGATGACCGGTTACCAGGAAATCCTGACCGACCCCAGTTATCGCGGTCAAATTGTGACGATGACGTACCCGGAGATCGGAAACTACGGCATCAATTCGATCGACGTCGAGCACGAAACGCCTTCCCTGGCCGGCTTTATCGTTCGCGAAGAGAGCCGAATTTTCAGTAACTATCGCGCCGAAGGAGCCTTGTCGGCCTACCTGGAACAACACGGCATCGTCGCCCTGGCAGGAATCGACACGCGTTCGCTGGTGCGACGCATCCGCGAGATGGGTGCGATGCGGGGGATCCTGTCAACGAGCGACTTGGACGACGCCTCGCTGGTCGAAAAAGCGAAAAATAGCCCCGGGCTGGTTGGCCGAGACCTGGTCCGCGAGGTGATGCCCTCCGAAGCGCGGCAATGGGATAGCCGCCTGGATGAATGGACCGCGACGGAAATCGCGCGGGGCGCCAACCCGACCGCCAACGGTTCGGCCAATATCGTCTGCATGGACTTCGGCATGAAATGGAATATCCCACGGCACTTCGCCTCGCGAGGGAACCAGGTCACCGTCGTTCCGGGCGACACCCGTGCCGACGACATCCTGAAACTCAACCCCGATGGCGTGTTCCTGTCGAACGGGCCGGGGGACCCCGAACCGCTAGATTATGCCCACAAGACCATTGCGGAACTGATCGGCAAGACGCCGCTGTTCGGCATCTGTCTCGGACACCAATTGCTCTCGCTGGCCTGCGGTGCGAAGACGTTCAAGCTGAAGTTCGGTCACCGGGGGGCTAACCAACCGGTGCTGGATTTGCAAACCGGGAAAGTTGAAATCACGACCCAGAACCACGGTTTTGCCGTCGAAGAGTCGTCGCTGCCGGATTGCCTGGAAATCACACACCGAAACCTGAACGACGACACGATCGCGGGCGTTCGGCACCGAGAGGCCAAAGCGTTTGGCGTTCAGCATCACCCCGAAGCATCCTCGGGGCCGCACGACAGCCACTACCTGTTCGATCGCTTCCAGAGCGTGGTCGCGAAAGGGTAAGTTCCGTGCGCCGAGAAACCTTCCCCCCCCTTTCGATCGGCCGGCGGCTCTGCCGCCGGCCGATCGAAAGGGGGGAGATGGGCTTTCTTTCCTGGGGTTGCGGTCACTCCGCTGCGCTCGTTCCCTGACCCCAGGCTATGGATGTGAATGCCCTTTGGGCAAGTGCTGCGGAATTCATTCCGCAGCATAGTGAAACAGCCTTCTGGGCTAACAACGAAGATCGATGATCACCACTGACCGGTACTAACCAAAAGGTCGCTCAGCACTGCCCGCCCCGAATCGCCTAGCGAACGGGCTCTTGCTTTAGAAAGTCGTTGACCGAATGCGACGTGTCTTCGTCAGCGGATTTCGGGAACGGGGCGAACAGATTGCTGAAGAACCCACCTTGTTGCTTGGCCTGGGGCGCCGGAGTCGTCTGGCTGTTTTGACGGAACCCGGCGGGGATCAATCGCATCGGATTCAGTGTGTCCTTGGTGCGTTGCCAGCTTTTCTTGGCGGTCGTGGATACCTCGTCGACCAAGCTGTCTTTTTTCGTGATCACGCGATCCTTTTCCTGCTTGGTCGGCAAGAAGCTGGACATCGTGGGCATTTTCAGCTTTGGCATCTGCCAGTTCATCGGGTTCAGCCCGCTGACCATCCGGGTCAGCGGATTGCCGGGCAACGCTGGCTCGGTCGTGGGATCCTGGCTCGTCGGATCCTGGGCGGACGCATGGGGCGGTGACGCGACGGTCATCGCAGTGAGAAACAGGACGCAGGTGAGGGCAATGGTTCGAGTGTTCATCGCGGTGAATCGTCTCCCATGGGCGAAGCAGAGCGAGTTAGGGGGCAGTGGTGCGGCTTGCCGGCCGATACCGCTCACTCGACGCGTCGGACGAGCGGTATTGGCCTTTTGGCGCGTGGGCTGCGTATCGCAAGATTCCGCTGTACAGGGCAAGACCAGTTTCTCAGGGTGGGGGACAGAACGCCTGAGATTGCAGCGGTTAAACGTCAGTGCTCGCGTGGCGAAAAACGCGGAACCGGCCTTGTTGGCAGGTTCGGCTCGGCGATAGCATCGCCCGAAACGTTGTTCGACGCACAGCCAGGGCCCCGCTCCCATGATGATACTCTCTCGACGGTACGGCCAACTCGGGAATCGGCTGGTCCTCTATTCGCACTTGATCGCGGCGGCTCGGCACTATCGGGTTGAGTTCCGCAATCCCAGCTTCGCCGAGTATGCGGACCTGTTTCCCAGCACGCGGGACGACGTTTGGTGTCGCTATGACGCGCACCTGAGGCCGTCTCCCAACCACCGCCCGTCTCGACGTCAGCCTTCACAGCGTTGTCGCAATGCTTTGATGCACACCATGCAGGCGGTGGCGAAATCGATGAACGCCATCGGGATGCGTCATTATCCGGCCAAGGTGATTCGCTTGGGGGCCGGCGAAATTTGCGATTTGGAAGGCGACCGGTTTCGCAGCGCGATCGAATCCGGTCGGACGCTATTGTTGCAGGGCTGGCTGTTTCGCAGTCCGCGACTGTTGGAACAGCATTGGCCGCACATCCGTCCATTCTTTTCCGTGTCCAAGACCGATCGAGATGCGATCGATCAGCGGATTCGTCAGGCGCGGCGCGAGAGCGATGTGTTGGTCGGCGTTCACATCCGCCGCGGCGACTATGCCGATTTCCTGGGCGGGCAATATTACTACGACGACGAACTGTATTCGCGATGGATGCACAGCGTCTGCGATCAATTGCCCGGGCGGCGGGTCCGGTTTTTGGTTTGCAGCAACGAGCAATTGGACGAAAAAGCGTTTGCCGGTCTCAAGATCAGCCGGGGGCCGGGCACGGCGTTGCGGGACATGTACGCGTTGGCGGAAACGGATTGGATGATGGGGCCGCCCAGCACGTTCACCGGCTGGGCCGCGCTGATCGGCAATCGTCCGCGTCTGGAATTGGAATCTCGCGAGTACCGCGTTGTCGTTCCGCAGCCGGATACGTCCCAGCCGTTCGTGGAGCAGGTTGCGGCCTGACCCTCTGATGCAGCCACCTTGTTCCCAATGGCCCGACGACTTGCCCCGCGTCCTGCTGGTCGGTTCCGGTGTGGTCGGCCGAGCGATCGCCGATGCCCATGCGAGTCGTGAGATTCCGTTTTGCCTGGCCGACCAAGATGGCGACGCACTGCGTGCCGCGGCCCAATCGTTTGCCGATGCGGGTCTTTCGACACGCGAGTGCTCGCCGCCGGTTGACTCGTTGCACGGCATCGTGGTCGGCAAAAACGAGTCGACCGACGCGTCACAGACACCGATCGTGATCGAGTCCATCGTCGAACAATTGGATGCCAAGCAAGACTTGATGGCGTCGATTCAACAAGGCCTTGGGAGCGATGTCGTGTTGTGCAGCAACACATCGACGCTGAGGATCGATGAAATTGCCGGTCGCCGGCTCGATTGCCCCGAACGAGTTTGCGGAATGCACTTCTTCATGCCCGTTCATGCCCGTGCGGCGGTGGAAGTGGTCGCGGGACGGCGCAGCGACGACGACGCCATCCAAGCGGTCGTCCAACATGCCACGCGTCTGGGGAAACGAGCGATTCGATGCCAGGACGGCCCAGGGTTTGTCGTCAACCGAATGCTTTCGCCCTACCTGAATCAAGCGTTGCTGTTGCTGTGCCGAGGGGCGAGCGAAGACCAGATCGAGCGCGCGGCCTTGGCGTACGGAATGCCGCTGTCTCCGTTGGAGTTGATCGATTGGATCGGAGCACCCACGATGTATCATGCCGGCAGGGCGTTTTGCAGCGCTTTTCCACATCGGGTCGATCCGTCGCCGCTGGTGCCGGCACTGCTGAAACGCAAACGGCTCGGCCGCGCCGTCGGTAAGGGGCTGTACGATTACAGCGACGGGCGGCGCAGTCGCGCGCTGGCCGAAGAAACGCAAACGCTGATCGAAACCTACCGAACCGATCGGCGTGAGTTTTCAAATGGCGACGTGTTGCTGTTGCTGTCGATTCCGATGTGGATCGAAGCGACATGTCTGTTGAAAGAAGACATCGCCGATTCGATGGCAACCGTCGACTTGGCGATGGCCGGTGGGCTGGGATTCACCAGCGATGCGAACTGGTCAGACTTTTTCAACCAACTGGGCCAGCAGCGGATCGAGGATACGATCGACAGATGGCAATCCGAATTCAGGTCGATGCGAATGCCTGAGACCAAATGAAAATGGGCGATCTGGCGGCGGTTGGTCAAAAAATTGAGTTGGTCAAAAGATGGGTTGGTCAAAAAATAGAGTGGGCCAAGAGATCAGCTTCGCAATCGTGGCTCCCAGCTCCCAGCTCCCAGCTCCCAACTCCCAACTCCCAACTCCCAACATCAAACCGATGATCGATTCGGTCTTTGTCTACGGAACGCTCAAGCGCGGACAATGTCGCGAGTCCTGTTGGCCGGTCCGGCCGTTGCGGGTGATGCCGGGTTGGATTCGCGGCACACTGTACGGGCGCGAGGACTATCCGGCGCTGTTGCCTGGTGAACATCGCGTGGTCGGCGAGCTTTGGGTGTTTGACCCCGGAGCCATACCCCGGGTGTTGTCGGTGCTGGACGATATCGAAGGGACCGACGGCAATTCGGCCGACGACCTCTACCATCGGCATCTGGTCGAGGTACGCAATGACGCCGGCGAATTGATCGCAACGGCATACAGCTACTTTTATCACCGCGATCCGATCGCAGATGGATTTTCGATCGTGCCGGCTCCCGGCGGCAATCAATCCTGGCCGGTGGAACGATCGCCGCGTGGTGAATGAAAGGCACTGGCGGGCGATGGGTGTCATGGCAGCCGCGGATACCAATTTGCGGCCGATCAGTTACAATGGCGGGCTCGTTTTTCCCGCCACCATCCCACCCGCCAGAATCGGCCGAGGCATTCGCGCATGCACCCACCCGCTGAAAAAAACAGTACCGACCGACGATCCTTTCTCAAACGCGGTGCCACCGCATCAGCCGTGGCGAGTGTCTCGGCGATGACGCTGCCCGGGCGTGCCGAAGCGGCCGCGAACTCGAATGAACGGCTGCGAATCGGATTCATCGGCCCCGGCGGACGCGGTTTCGGCGCCCACGTCAAGACGCTCTGTGGCCTGCACGGCGAAGGACGCAAGATCGATCTGGTCGGCGTCGCCGAGGTCTATGAAACGCAGCGCGACATGGTTGCCGATTACATCAAAGATAAAACAGGCACCGATCCGGGACGCTATGTCGATTACAACGACATGATCGCCAAAGAGAATCTGGATGCGGTCTGCATCGGCACTCCCGATCACTGGCACCACAAGCAGATCATCGATTCGCTCGCCGCGGGATTGAACGTCTACTGTGAAAAACCGATGACCAAAACGGTCGCCGAAGCCTTCAACGTCGAAAACAAGTGGCGTGAATCCGGCAAGGTCATGCAGGTCGGCGTCCAATCGACCAGTTTGCCGGTCTGGAACGAGATCCGAGCGTTGCTGCAGGAAGGGAAGCTCGGCAAGGTGCTCGGATTCCAAACCGAATACTTCCGCAACAGCAACGTCGGCCAATGGCGTTATTACAAGTTGGTCGAGGACATGAACCCCAAGAAGATCGATTGGCAACGCTGGCTGGGAACCAACGAAGAACTCGCCCCGGAAATGCCGTTCGACCGTGCGGTTTACAAGCAGTGGCGACGATTCTGGCCGTTCGGCAGCGGCATGTTCACTGATTTGTTCGTGCACCGGACGACGTCGATGTTGAAGGCGACCGGATTGCGGATCCCCGGACGCGTCGTCGGCGCCGGCGGGATTTTCCTGGAATATGACGGACGTGACGTGCCGGACGTTGCCACGGTCGCGGCCGACTTCAACGAAGGCGTCCAGGGACTGATCACCGCGACGATGTGCAACCAAGAATCGCGAGTCAATCAGTTGATCCGCGGTCACTACGGAACGTTCGAACTGGGCAACGGCGAAGGCTTTGACGGGTTCGACTTTGTGCCCGAGCGGCGCCAAGTCACCTCACAAGGCGATTCAGCCAAGCGGACCTTTGAAAGCGAGCGGATCGCGACGCAACCGGTCAAGAACACGACCAAGGCCCACTTCGAAAACTTCTTGGACGCCTGTGAAGCCGGCGAGCCCGAGTTGTGCAACAACCCGCCGGATTTGGGCGCCGCCGCGATGGCCGTGGTCAACCTGGGAGCCCAAAGCTATCGCAACGGCGAAGTCTACTTCGTCGATTCCGACAGCCGCGACATCAGCACCAAGGATCCAGGTTGGGCCAAGAAATGGGAAGCGAAGTCGAAGGCGCGTGAATTGCCCAATCACATCGCGGGCTGGAAAGCCGGTGATTTCGGCAGCAAGCTGGACGAGCCGGAGTACATGAGCCTGGGCGGCCCCTGGGTCGACGGCAAGGCCCCCGCCGGATCCTAGGCTTCGCCCACAGACTCCTCGGCGAAGAACGCGTTCCCAGGCTCTGCCCGGGAACCCACTGAGCTCGTTCCCAGGCTCCGCCCGGGAACCCACTGAGCTCGTTCCCAGGCTCCGCCTGGGAACGCAATGCACGTGTGGCTCCTGCCACACCACCCCAGGCTCCGCCTGGGTTGCACAAAATCGTTCGATTCCTCCGTGTTTTCGGGCGTAAGGTTGTGGCGTTTTCGATTCCGCGAAACCCTTTTGGGATCAGCCGTTTGGCGCCAGCCTACGGGCTCCATGGACGCTGGGCCTTTCTCGACGCTGGTGCCCGAACGCTTGCGCGAATCGGCTGATCTCACTCGTGTTTCGTCGCCCGATGGCCGCTGTGAGTCGGACATCCATCGCGGAATGATTTCGCTCGATTTCTAATCCACCGCAAACTCCGGAGATTGCACAGCCCGGGGCAGAGAGTTGTTTTGGCGTGGTTCGACCGCGGCGCCGGCGGGGGCTGCGGTCTCGATACTCCGTCCACTGCAACCACCTCGCCGCCGTGGTGGCTGGACAAAAACGCCTGTTTGGGCACAAAATGCGGGCCGCCGGTTTTCCGTCTCGTTTCCCTTTCCGCCCCACGATCTCGATGGCCACGCTTTCAACCCCCACGTTCTCGACCAGTCGCCATCAAATTGCGGGATTGTCCGTCGCAGAGTTGGCAAAGCAGTATGGCACCCCGCTGTACGTGTACGACCTCCGTTTGATCGAGCAGCGGATCGCGGATTTGAGTGCGTTTGATGTGATCCGCTACGCCCAAAAAGCGTGTGGGAACATCGCGATTCTCGATCGCATGCGGAAACACAACGTCGTCGTTGATGCGGTCAGCTGCGGCGAAATTCAACGCGCGCTGGCGGCGGGGTATTCGCCCCAAGGCCACGAAATCGTCTACACCGCGGACATCTTTGACGCCGCCGCATTGGACTTGATCGTCCAACACAAGCTGCACGTCAATTGCGGATCGCCCGACATGATCTCGCAATTAGGCGAGCGTCTGCCGGGTGCCGACGTGACGTTGCGGATCAACCCCGGATTTGGACACGGCCACAGCCAGAAAACCAACACGGGGGGCCAGCAGAGCAAGCATGGGATCTGGCACACACAAATCGACGACTGCTTGCGACGGGCCGACCAGCACGGTGTGACCGTGACCGGGCTGCACATGCATATCGGCTCGGGCACCGACCTGGAACACCTGAGCGAAGTTTGTGAAGCGATGGAACGCGTGGCGATGGAAGTCGGACGCACCGTCACGACCATCAGCGCCGGTGGTGGATTGCCGGTCCCGTACAGCGAGTCGGAAACGTACGTCGATTTGGACAAGTACTTTCAATTGTGGGACGCCACCCGCAATCGGGTCAGCGAATCGTTCGGGCATCCGGTCACGCTGGAAATTGAACCGGGACGCTACTTGTCGGCCGAGTCGGGGTTCTTGATTGCGGAAGTCCGCAGCGTCAAAAAGGTCGGCGATAACCTGTTCGTGTTGCTCGATGCGGGGTTCAACGACCTGGCGCGACCGGTCATGTATGGCGCCCAGCATCCGATCTCGGTCTGTGCCGCTGATGGTGCGGCGGTCGACGATCGTGAGACCGTCGAAGCGGTCATCGGCGGCCCGCTCTGTGAATCCGGCGACATCTTCACCCAACGCGAGGGCGGGTTCGTCCACAGTCGTGAATTGCCGATGTGCCGCGTCGGCGATTATGTGATTTTGGAAAATGCCGGCGCCTACGGTTTCGTCATGGCTAGCAACTACAACAGCAAGACCCGCGCGGCCGAGGTGCTGATCGAACAGGGCCAGGCCAAACTGATTCGCAAGCGGGAAACGTTTGACGATCTGATCCGCAACGAGATCATTCCGGAGTGAGGCAGCGGTGCATTTCGCTCGGCGCGGACTGTTGACGATCGCCATCGTGACAGCAGCATGGCTCGCGTTGATTCATCTGGCGCGCCCCGTTGCGTTCTTGCTGTTCGCAATCGCGGCCTTCAATACATTGTCGCTGCCGGCGATCCTGGTGCTGCTCGGTTTGACGTCGCCGCAAAACGGTAACGTGTTGGATGTCAAATCGAATCCGGTGTTCATGGCCCTGCTTACCGCATGGACGGTCAGCATCGCGCTGTGCGGTTTGTTTTATGTCGCCGCGATGCTGCAAGATTGGATCGGCTAGGAACCAGCCTCCCGCCACATGTCCGTCATGCTCCTCCGTGCCAGCGGGAAGCGAGACGGTCAGTTGATATGCGAGCCCGCAGCGCTAACAAGGGGTGGACGATTCACCGCAGCCATCGGACGAAAAAACATCAGTGACATCAGCCGATTTGCGCAAGCGTTCGGGCCCCAGCGTTTATGGAGGCCCAGCGTTTATGGAGGCCCAGCGTTTATGGAGGCCCAGCGTTTATGGAGGCCCAGCGTTTATGGAGGCCCAGCGTTTATGGAGGCCCAGCGTTTATGGAGGCCCAGCGTTTATGGAGGCCCGTAGGCTGGCGCCAAACGGCTGATCCCAAGAGGGTTTCGCGGAATCGAAAACGCCAAAATCATACGAACGAAATCACGAACGAATCGAATGATTTTGCGCAGCCCGCGCAGAGGCTGGGAACAAGTGAAACGCGATTTCCGCAGACCACCAAGCCTTTAGCCGCACTGCACCGTTAGCCGCATTGCCGACCAAAAATCTCTCCGGCAGCCAACGCGTCGGTGTGCTGCAGCAAGTACGCCGTTCTGGAATTCGGATCGACGCACAACTCGCGTAGCGTTGACTCCGCCAGGCTGGCCAATCCGCGATAGCGATGATGGCGATGTTGAATCCGCTTTTCATCCAGGACGCTGCGGATGCGTTGCAGATGATCTTCGCTGTAGGCATGCAGCGTGTCGGCATAGCCGTGGGCGCGGATTTCGAACAACGGCGATTTGACCAGCGAGACACGATTGGCGTCCAACAGCGGTCGCAGGTACGTGTCAAAGAACAGCAGCATCAACGCCCCGCAGTGAATTCCGTCGGCGTCGGGGTCGAACAGAAAAAGGACGCGATCGTAACGCAGGTCCGCCAGGTCTTCGGCGTGCCATCCGGCGCCCAAGGCGTCGATCAGCGCGGTGTACCACTGGTTCTTTCGCACCGCGGCATCCGACGCCTTGGTCGCGTTCATCGGCTTGCCTTGCATCGGCAACACGGCTTGGAATCGGGCGTCGCGAACCCGGGCGACGGCTTTGGACGCCGAATCGCCTTCGACGACAAACAGCTCGCGGTACGGCCGGTCCATCCCTTGGGCACCGCTTTGGGCGGAGCGTCGGGTCGGCGAGCAATCGATCAGTTTGGTTTTTTGGGTGATAAATGTCATGCCGCCCTTTATCCCGGTCCCGATCGACACCTTTGGTCCTGGCGGATCGAGATTAATCGATCAAACGTTTGCAAAGCCCCTCGTAGGCGTCGATGCGTCGGTCGCGCAGGAAAGGCCAGTGCGTTCGCACGACATCGATCTCATCCAGGTTACAGTCGACGCACAGCACCTGCTCGTCCGAATCACCGCCTTGCGCGACGACTTCGCCTCGCGGGGAGACCACAAACGAGGATCCCCAGAACTCGACTTGTCCTTCTTTGCCGACCCGATTGGGGGCGCCCAGCCACAGCCCGTTGGCGATCGCGTGGGCTCGCATCGACGTCTGCCAGGCATCCAACTGGCCCGCACCGAATTCCTCTTTTTCACCATCGATCCAGCCGATCGCGGTGGGGTAGAACAGGATCTCTGCTCCGGCCAGGGCGAACAATCGCGCCGCTTCGGGGAACCACTGGTCCCAGCACACGCCCACGCCCAGTTTGGCATAGCGGGTCTGGATGGTGCGAAACCCCAGGTCGCCCGGCGTGAAGTAAAACTTTTCGTAGTACAGCGGGTCGTCCGGGATGTGCATCTTGCGATAGGTGCCGGCGATGCTGCCGTCCCAGTCGATCACGACCGCGGTGTTGTGGTAGACGCCGGCGGCGCGGCGTTCAAAAATCGGGGCCACGATCACCATTTCGTGCCGTTTGGCAAGCGTCTGCATCCGCCGCACCGATGGCCCTTCCAGAGTTTCGGCAAAGTCAAAATTGCAGTGATCCTCTTCCTGGCAGGGGTAGGGGGTTGCAAAAAGCTCTTGAAGACAGACGATCTGGACGGATTCGGACGCCGCTTCATCGACCCGTTTTTCCACTTCGTCGAGCATTTGGTCCAGAGAGCCGGCGTACGACATTTGCAACAGTCCGATTCGTACGCTTCGACGGGGCACGCTTTCGTTCATTTCAGGTAGGGGAAGAGGTATTGCTTTGAAGATCGTCTTCGTTTCGGGAACCGGCACGGAAGTCGGAAAGACTTACGTTGCACAACAACTTGCGGTTGCCAAACGGGACGCCGGTATTCGCATAGGAGTTTACAAGCCGGTTGCCAGTGGTTGTATCCGGCAAGGGGGCAATTCGGAAGCGGATTCGACAACTGTTGCGGGCGAGCTTGTTTCCACCGACGCCATCGCGCTTTGGGAGTCGGCGGGATGCCCCTTGGATCTGGATGCCGTTTGCCCGCAGCGATTCGAGGCGGCGGTGGCACCGGACGAGGCGGCCAGGCGGTCGGGGCGACAGGTGGACGTGTCGCTAATAAGTCGCGGCGCGGAACGTTGGCGTGACCACTGTGACACGTTGATCATCGAAGGTGCCGGGGGGCTGCTGAGCCCGCTTGCCGACGACCTGTTGAACATCGACCTGTTTCGAATGTTTCCTGATGCGGAACTCTATCTGGTCGCGGCCAATCGATTGGGCGTGATCCATGAAGTCCTGGCGACCTGCCGCGCGGCGGCTGTTTCACAGGTCACCGTCGACCGTCTGTACCTGTCCGCGACCGGTCCGACCACGGATGATTCCGGCCGCAGCAACGCCGACCAAATCCGCCATTGGTTGCCACAATTGGACGTTCGAGAAGTGGGTTGGAAACAGGGTTTAGACGAGGTAAGAAGATTTCGGGGGTAAGAAAATGGTGAAATCCCGATCCAGGTGATGGAGCATGTTTCAAGACTCGTTCCACCATGCCGTGCGGTTACACATCCGAAACATTCGACCGTCGCCGTAACACGCGTTTGCGTTGAAAGTGCGGTGGCGGAACGGGGGCACGCTGCGATTCCGGGGGAACGTCAAGGACCGGTGACGGTTCCGGCATCGGTTCCATCACGGTCTTGGAACGGGCCGCTCCGTCCATGTCGCCCAAGTATTCCTCGCGGACCTTGGGATGCTGTTTGACTTCCTCCGGCGTGCCGTCGATCAACACACGGCCCTGGTAGATGACATAACATCGGTCCACCGTTCCCAAAATCTCGCGGGCGGCGTGGTCGGTGATCAACACGCTGATTCCCGAATCACGCAGTTGCGTGATCACCCCTTGGATCGACTGGACGGTCACCGGGTCGATGCCCGCAAACGGTTCGTCCAGCATGACGATCTTGGGATCCGAAACCAAACAACGAGCGATCTCCAGCCGTCGCCGTTCACCACCGCTCAGACCCGCCGCGCGGCTCTTGCGAATGTGCGTGATGTTGAATTCTTCCAACAGTTCGTTGGTTCGTTCTTTGCGCTGCTTGCGATCCATCCCCAACAGCTCCAGCAATGCGGAGATGTTTTGTTCGACGGTCAGCTTCTTGAACACGCTGGGTTCCTGAGGCAGGTAGCCCATGTGTCCGTCTCGGGCGCGACGAAACATCGGCCAATCGGTGACATCGCGTCCGTCCAGGTAGACACGCCCGCGATCGGGCTGGATCATGCCACAGATCATTCGAAAACTGGTCGACTTGCCCGCCCCGTTGGGGCCCAACAAGCCGACGATCTCCGCCTTGCCGACATGCAGGTTCACGCCGTCGACGACGCGTCGCCGGCCGTAGGTTTTTTGCAGATCGGTCGCTTCCAGAACGGTCGTTGATTCGTCGTGATCGGAACGCATCGAACTTGAAATCCATTTCGAGAATGATTGAGAACCCGAGATCGCTAACGGATGAATCGGAAGCGGTCAAAATTTGGCGTGAACGGCACCGGGGATTTCCACGGGTGTGGCCAGAATACCATCAGCGCCTTGCCCACCAATAGATCGCGCGGGACGTAAGACGCATCGGCGAACATGTACGCCTGATCGCGGAATCGGTCCGGCAACCGATGGCCCAGTTTGGTCCCCGCCCAGCAACGCGCGTCCAGACTTTCCGGGCTGTTGTCGCCCATCGGGAAAAACTGGTCCTCTGCCAGCGGGAAGGTGACCTTGCGGCGAGTTTGCCAGCCCGGGAATTGTTCCCACAGATCCGGACGCGCCATCACCGCTTGGATGTCACGGAAACTGACGTTTTGTTGTGCGAGCTGATACAGCACGTTCATGTCATAGTCAAAAATGCCGAACGAGCTGTTGTCGGTGGCGACGTAGTATTTGTCGCGGTCAATTTTGACACGATCGATCGTCGCCGCTCCGCCACGCACGGCGATCCCCAGCGGGGCGGCATCGAGCGGATGGACGCCGTCTTGATAACGCGGATAGGCTTCGTCTTTGCTGCGGAATTCGCGGGCATCAAAGGTCGTCGGGCCGTCAAATTCGACCAACGAATCGTCGATCCACAACAGCAATTGATCATCACAATTGCTGTACCGCACCGAAAACGAATCGCCCGAGCGAGCTGCGGTTGATCCGGTGACCGTCGCGGTCTTTTTTCCGTCCGGGCCGGAAAACTCCAACGCTTGTTGGCCGTCCAGGATCGAGAGCGTCGCGTTGCCGTTTTCCAGGTCGATCCGGCATTGGTACTGGATCCCTGCTTCGACCAACTCCAGCGTCAGTTCCTTGCACTCGCCCGACGCGGTCACGTCGGATTCGACGATCAAATCGCCGACCCAATGCAGCCCGTCGTCGGCCAAGTCGCGCTCGCCGAATCGGGCGTCACCACGAAACTGCGACAATGGACCACCGGACTGGTAGTCCGGATTGAACGTCGGCGATCCGGACCAACGACCGTTGGAAGGCGTCTTGTCATAGACGTCGCGGCTGGGAACGGTAATGTAGCAGTCATAGCTGTAGAAATCGGTGATCAGCCGGCTGCTGTAGGGATCGACATTGCCCAGTGTTCCTCCGTTGGCGGCGCTGTCCCACTGGGCCTCGGTCGGCCAGCGATGGAAGTATCGCAGCCAATGCGTTCTTGATGCGTCGCCGGGTTCGACTTTGGCGACCAAGCCTTCTTTGCTACGGTCGATCGTCCATGAATCCGTCGGCGGTGACGACGTGTTTTCGTGCCAGGGTTGGATGCGGCTGGGATAGCTTGATTTAATCAGCAAATCCGATTGCTGGTCGGAGTCATAGACGTGGTGTCGCATCGCCAACAGTTTGTCGGCCGGCTTGCGGAGGATGGTCTCCGACGCCGGTTGCTCGGTCGGGGCTGCGTAGACGTCACCATGCATGACGCTGACGGTTTCATTGGGCAGTCCGACCAGTCGTTTGATGTAGTTTTGTTTCGGATTCCCCGGGAACTTGAACACGATCACGTCCCAGCGTTCGGGTTCGCTGAGCGTGTAGGCGAACTTGCTGACCAGAATGCGGTCGCCGTTGAAGGTGGCCGCGTTGCTGTCGTCGGCCAGATCCAGATTGTTCACGAAGCGACAATTGGGGCAGATGCCGGCAACAACCGTGTCGTCCTGGTAGGGGCCGCGGCGCTCCTTGCTGGCGCCGATTTGAAAACGATGGTCGCACTGCTGACAATCGACGTCCTTGTGGGCCCCCATCAGGGTCGGCGCCATTGAACCGGTGGGGATCACAAAGGCTTCGGCGACAAAGGCCCGAAATAGCAATGCCAGCACGAAGGCGACGACAAACGCTTCGACCGTTTCGCGGTGCGCCGAGGTGCGAATCGAATCGCCGAACCGCTGTTCAGGTGTCCGATCGTCTGCTTGCGACTCGTCCTTTGAGCCGGACTTTTTGCCGACCTTGCCGGTATCGCTCGATTTCTTCGGTTTTCGCGTCATTCGTCGCTGTGGATCAGGTTTGGTAAGAGAGTATGAACGCAAAGCACTGGTCGCCCTCTCGTCGCTCCCAGAGGGAGGGGGCTGAGCGGTGTTTCTGGCGCTTGCGCAGTTGTCCCAGTCAATGGAGGGATATTAGCCGGTTTGCCGCCCGCTGGGAACTTCGATTGAGCGTGGCGATTCTTGGTTGCGGCTCCGGACACCCCCGCGGAAAACCTCAACACCGGTTGAATTTGACCAATTTTCCTCTCTCCAAAATCTTCGTACGTCTACACGCTGAGGCGGCGTCTGGTCGCGTCGATGGGAATCAGCCTGGGATGACTGAATGAAGGAATGGCAGAATGATTCGGGGCAGAAGGATGAAATGCACTGGAATGAAGTGCGTAGGCTGGTCCCCAATGCCACCTATTTTCGATCACAAACTGAGCCGTAGGCGCTAGCCTCGGGCCTTACAGGTCTTGAAGGGCAATCCAAGGCCCGCGGCGAGCGCCGTCGGCTCATAAAATAGGTGCCATTGGCCTGGCGCCATACGGCCGGTCCCAAGCGGGTTTAACGGAATCGAAAACGCTAAAATCCTACGAACGAATCGGACGATTCCGCGCAGCCCAGCGCCGCCTCAGAATGAGGACCGTCTCCAGCCATTGTCCGCAATTGCTCCCCCGCGATTGGCACATTCGCCCGGCCTCGAGCCTTACCGCCGCACATCCGAGCTGCACTTTTTCGACGGAACCGATAGAATAGCGACGGTCAGTCGAACTTGAGTTTCCTCTCCCGGGCTCGTATTCCGCCGCAGCTTGGTTTTCGATTGGGCTAGACCGTCG